>CAYPAR010000001.1:0-33554 GCA_964408765.1 uncultured Candidatus Saccharibacteria bacterium
ATATATTTTCTGAGGTGTTGTATATACGGTTGTACTCTGATCTGTGAGGGATGTGTCAAACTTTTGAGTTTCTGTTGAATACGAAGAAAATGCAATTACTGGTAATGGAATCAGCAAAATGAAAAGTGTAAGTAATACTATACCGTTAAAATTTTTCATAGAAAGATTGTACCAAGAAATTGTACCTAACACAAAATAATGCTAATCAGGGGGAGGAGTTAAGAAATTTGTATTTTTTGTAATATACTGTCCATCTATTGCTAGAATGTACAGTTGTGTTTCTGTAATATAGGTTGTTTTTTCCCAATCTTCATACACTGCATTACCATCTACTATATAGATAGGAAAAATATACCCATATGTGAAATCTTGAAAAGTGTAAGAACTTGATAGTTGCTTTGCATCAAAAGTATTTAACTTAACGGAAACCCTTAAATGTGAACCTTTGCTAGCATACTTTTTATCCCAAGTAAGATTTTTAATTATAAACTTTTTAGTACTAACTATCTGTCTACTATCAATAGGAGAATAAAGAGAATAGAAATTAACACTAGATGGATTGTATAGAAATACTGAAAACTCCGTAATATTGCCTTCCGAAGATACGTTAATAATAAAAGAGTATGATTCTAAATATATAGAGCCAAATGAGAAATCTTCTAAGTTATATTTCCCTCGATATGACAAGCCACCATCAGAAAGTTTTTTAGTAATGATTTTATCCTTTGTTGCTTTATACCCAACAAGCTTCTCTACAAAGGAAATAACATCCTCCAAATTATTTATAGGATGAGAATTTAGTTGATCGAGGACTTTATATATCAATACTCCTGTATCTTTGTTGTATGTTATCATTGAATTAGATGATTTCCAAAATATTGCAAGATCGGAACTAGATACCTCTTCTGCTTGTTCATCTAGTTTCTTTACAATATTTAATATATCTTCTTTGTATGGGAGAATCGTAAATACTTTAACTTTCTGATTCTCAGATAAGAGATATGAATTTCTTGGTAAAGACCAGTTAAAACTATTCAAATTGTCCTGAAATGGAGTTGGTAAAGGTTTGTTCTCGGCTAATTCTACCTTTTGATTCTTATTAAAATTAACAACAAGAATCCAAATTAGTAGTCCAATAACTAACCCAATACCTAATCCAATCAAAATATATTTTTTATATGTTTTTAAAAATTTTTTCATTTTTAATTACCTCACATTCCATTATTTCTAATAGCAGAACTTACTATATCCCAACATAAAGATCCTGATTTACCAAGTGCCACATCTTCTAAATCTTGGTCTGTACAGCCTTGAGAAAGAAAATAATCCCTAGTTTCAGTTGCTTTGACTGCAGGCCCACCATTAACAGAGAAAGTATAACCACCCGCATTTCCAGAGAGATAATCTGCTCCCCATTCTCCTATATGGAAGTTATAGTTACCATTTTGAATTATATGAATGACTTCATGTCTAAACAATCGAGACAAATATTCAGAAGATGCTCCTATAACCTTATCTGCCTTGCAATATACTGGGACACCACTTATACACCACCAACCACCTTCTTTATACCTAGGATCAGAAGGATCTATCAACTCTAGATATGTACTTATTCCCATAGAAGCAGCTACCTGGTCAAAAATCTCTTGAACCGTTCCATCAAAAATTAAAATTCCTCCTATGAGATCTCCTTCTCCAAAAGAAGAACCCCCATACGGTACTTTGAAATCTGTTTCTCCTAAAACAACTTCACCAGGAGCTACATGTGCATACTGATTCTTCATAACAACACTAAGAACAGAGGGTACCATAACAATAGTAGCAATAATCCCAACAATCGTAAGAACAAAGACTGTAAGAGATGTCTTTATAACTGGTTTTGCAATCTTTACCCCTATATTTATAGCTATACTAGCTGCAACATCTACCAAAAAACCAACTACAGCTCCAGCTCCTGCTGTAGTTACACCTAAGGCAGCTATAACAGCCGTCTTAATTCCTTCAAGTAAAACTTTAAACCCACCAACACGCATCCATTTCCCGATAAGCTTCTTGGCAGGACCATCTTTTATCATTAGTAACAACCGTTTTCCTATCTGTTGCCTTAGTTTCTGCATAGAACCTCCTAATCGATCAGTAATCAACTTAGTAAACCTGCTCTTAGCCCTACCAAGCGCACCAAATCTAAATGCCATCTTCTGTAATTTCTCGTTTTTTTTCACAAACTTGAGTAATTTATCAAATTTCCCTTGGTCTAGAACATTTGTGAAAGAATGTAGATATGCTTCACCATTCTCACCAAATAATTGATCTAGATTTACCCTATCAAGCCAGCCTTCTTTCTCCATCAATTTTAAGAATTTTTCCTGTTGCTTAAATGCTCTATATGCAAAACCCTCTCCTGTTGCTAATGTCTTAATCCAAACACTTGGTGTATTGTAATACGCTTCGGTCATCATTCTGTAATATTCATTCATGAACTTACTACCTTTACCTGTAACAACTCTAGGTATTTTGAATTTAGGTATTTCATCCCTATCTGTCTGAATAAATCTACCTATACCCAACACCTCTTTTTCCTGAACTGGCAAGAACTTTCCTTCAAATATAGTATTCTTTCTTTTGTCAAAGAAATCACCTGACAATATTGCAGGAAGTAACTGACCACCCATTGTATATTCCCAAGCAGAAGATGTAGATGATAAAATACCATCCCATTTTCCAAGTTTTTGAGCTACTTTCTGAGCATTAAACATCCTTAATTCTTTGTTTGTGTCAGATATCTTTGATCTAAGATTTTTAATAAGATTTTTGTCAGGATTACTAGATTTTAACAGTGTAGATAAGTCTTCTTTGTATTGTTTTAATTCATCTTTTTTCTTTTCTAAATACCTATCCCTGAGATTCCTCTGCGCAAAAAGATCAACACCTTTCTGTGCACTCTTGTATTTATCTGCAAGCTCAGTATCACCAGCAGCTCTTGCTCTAGCCTCTTTTGTAGCCATGTTATGACTTTCAAATACTGGATAAAGTGTTTGGTAGTTGTTATCAGAGACATTATCTAATACTGAAGAAATCTTACTGTCGTCTGATCCTTGCCTGACCTCATTGTCATATGCCCTAAAAGCCTCCTGCAATTTCTTGTATACTTCAGCTCCCCTTTCATTCCCCAGAGACCTTTTAAGAGAACTCTCAGAAATATTTCTGTAGTTTCCAAATTCTCCCTTTACAACTTTTTCTAAATAATCTCTATTTTTTGCCCATGCTCCTAACTTTTCTTCTAGTCTTTTAGAACTTTTATCAAGGAAAACATCTTCCCCACCCATGTTAAACAATGCATTTTGAGTTTCTAAATCTAAGCCATATTTTTTTGCCCAAGTAGCAGCAACAACTCCAGATAATCGTTCTCCAGCCCAAGCCATTTTTCCAAGTTTCCTATTTATCTCTAACCTCTCAAATTGTTTATCAACAAAAGATAGATCATTATTTAGGACTCCCTTGATATCTAGGAGTCTGAACTTTATTTGTTCTTCTGGACTAAGATTAACAATTGCTACCTCAGTATTAACTACATCATTGAAAGCATCAACAGCTGTTTTGTTTACAAATTGTCCAGGATTTTCAAGGACTGCGGCTAATGCATCAATATACTCACTGGTACCATCAAAACCTGTAATTTTTACAGGTTTCCTTTTATCAGGAGGTTTTTGAGATTCTGTGAATATAAAGTCAAAAACCGACCCGAGAGCATCTTCATATTGCTTCTGTTTTGGCATTTGACTTAAATATTACAATTAATTACTACTTCATCATTCCTCCAAGCAAAGGAATTTTGGCCAAATTCTCTTTAATTATTTTTCCTGTTTCTGTTTTAGGTACGGTTGCTGGAATTATGGCTTTTACTATCTCGGGTGCTGTTGCAGCTACATAAATAGCAACAATCTTACCAACATTAATTACCAACCATGGTACTAGTGTAGAAGTACTAGTACTAGTACCAACAAGTGTTTCTGGGAATACCAATCTAATTCCTCTACCCTCAAATGCATATGGAAGATTCACTATTGCAAAAGCTACTGGGAAAATTAGAACATTTCTAGCTACAGACTTAAAAGTATTAAGCATTGAAGCTTCATTACCAGGAAGAGCACCAAAGAGAATTGTAAAAGGTGCTACTATTAAATTAACTAAGATACCAAAATATGCTTTTAATAATACAATCCAAAGCTTGATTGCTCCGATAAGCACGATAGCTACAATCACGAGTGCAAATATACCCAAAATAACACCAACAGGGCCCAATTTAACAAAACCAGCTATCATCAGACCTAATCCTAAACCCCCACTAATACCAGTTGGAGGAGACTTTAGGATAAAATTACCTAACAGTGTCAACGGATTATGAACCTCTATCGCAGAAATAGGATTTTCTGGATAGAGTAAGTTGGCAATGATATTTCTAATCACTCCACCGATATCTATAATTATCCCTATAATCGCAAAGCTAAATGTGACAAGAAGAAGTGATAAAACTAATTTCGGAATAGAGTTCCCTAATGTTACCATAACTTGCCCCCCTATCTTGTTTCTAAACATAATCATAAAGCCAATAACTATCATAATCACCACATAGAATACATATGCGATATTCCTTGTATGAGACCATAGATCTACAATACGAGTCTCTTCTAAATCATCAAAACCACTAGCATATACGGAGTTGGCCTGTTTATATCCAGGAACCCACTCCTCTGCAAGGTGGGCAACAACATCTATCTTCGGTTGATTATCAAATGTAGCTACTAATCCTTGATCAACTCTTTCAACTAAACCCATCTTCAATTCATCTGGAAGTTCTTCTGAGTTCTCAAAACATGTTGGACACATACCTTGTAGCAAACTCATAGAATGCCCTAAGATTGCTTTGGCTGATCCTTTCTCAACATTCTGAGATTTAGTCTCATTTTGATTAATGGTATCTGATACCGTTGCAGCATCTTCATAAACTTTAGTATTATCTATAAGTTTTACTTCTACCTCTTCTCCAAAATCCTCCTGTGCTATTACATTAAAAGGCAAAAACAGGAAAAAGAGGGAAGTAGCAACAGCTGTAATTGATAAGAATCTAAGTCTTTTCATTTTTTAATATTAATAATTTATTTAATCGATTTCGTACTTCTTAGCAGATAATTTCATAGATTGAACTACAGAATTCCAGTAAAAACCGAAATTTGCAGGAAAATCCCCTTGATTTGGTGCCTTATCTTTCTCTTGTAGATTGAAGTTTGATAGTATAGGGGATGCATCCCACAAACACAATACTGGTACATTTCTACCATCTATTCTTAAAGCACACTCTGTTGCTACAAAAAACATAATAGATGTTTTGGGATTACCTGACATTTTTAGACCACCAGATTCCGAAGGAGAGAGGGTTTCCCTATATGCTTGTGTCAAAAATGCATTTGCACAAAGTTCCTTTTCACAGTTATCTGGTTCTCCAAATATTGGAGTCATCTTAATTCCTAAAGATTTAGGATCTACACATTCTCCTGATTTTTCTGTTTTTATAATAGTTTCTCCAGTTTCAGGATTTACACTTTGAACTTCCTCCCCAACTGTACACCTCTTCCATTGAGAAAATCCGAATGTTGCCATAAATCGCCCACTAATAATCGCTAACACATTTATACAAGATGTTACAACACCATCCTCATTCTCTATCTTCTTGTAATCCTTACCCTCTACAAGACATTCAGAGTTATCAGATATTACTTTTTCGTCCCCTCCTGGAGCTTGAGCGCCAAGATATCCACCATATTTTTCATCAGACGCAATATAGTTTGACTTGCCAACATTATAATCAGATATTGCTAGCTTTGGCTCACAAGTCTTTCCATAAACTGTACACTCTGGTTGATGAGATCTATCTTCAACTTGGTATTTACCTTCAACATCGTTTAAGTCTTCTACATCTCCTATATTCATCTTAATTTTTCCTTCAACAACAAAAGGTTTTTTCTCAGTACCAGAAATAGATTCATTAAACTCTATAGCTTCTTGAGGCGATAAGGTTCTTGAAACTATTTCCGGATCAATCTGTTGTCCATTAGATCTAGTTTCTGGAGAATTCTTTCGTATCTGTTTATTACTATCTATAAATGTATATTGTCCTTTCCATAAAGCTAATGGATAAGTTACTTTTGTTATCTCAATCTTAGAGTCTTTACTTACAATAACACCCTGTCCGCTAGATCCAGATTCCTGACCTTCTGAGAAATCAATTGCACCACTACCCTGTGTAGAGCAAACATACCTTTTTGATGAGAGGAAGTTTGCAGGATCTATTCCCTGACAGTCGGAACCAGAAATACCTAAGACTGATGAATCAGAGGAATCCAGTAATGTTACAGTTTGTGAATTATCTAATAGAATATAGTTTATAGACGCATTCTCATCTATCACCTCTTCTATAATCTCACCTGTCTGACAATTTGTACATTCTGCTGGTTGAGATACAGGAAGTTGTGGTTCTGTTTTACTAAAATCTATTTTTGAGAAAATATTTACCATCCATAACGAAAAAAGGGAGAGTCCAATGAGAAAGAACATAGCTTTTGTATTTATAGGTTTTTTTCTCATAAGTTTCTAGACATTTTACCATTTCCCTTCGTTCTTTTCCTAGAGGAGATATATAGTAATACTCCTAATATTACTAGAGAGATAGAGAATAAGATTATACCAACAAGATTATCCATTATACCTGTATTTGGTGTTGTGGTTGTCTCTGTCATAGTAATAGCATTTGGGTCATTTGTAATTCCATAATTGCTCAGTTGTGAGATAGATTTGGTAGATTCTGTTGATGGTAATGATTCAAGAGCTATTTTAATATCACGTTTATCAATACTATCCATACTCTCTTCATGGGTAGATGTTCCAAATGTCGTATATGGTTTAAGAACTAACTTATCCTCTGAGGTATATTCAAAGTATGAATCTTTACTGTTAGATCTCATATCTCCGATAGATAATACCCAACCACCTGAATCATCCGCCAAAGAAGAAACCTCATAACTTTCCCCTAAGGTTCCTATTTCATCTCCATCCTTTATACTACCGATAACAATAGTTTCTCCATGTTCAGGCATGTTAGTAAATTTCCCAGTTACAGAAACAAAAGGAGGAGCACTGTCGATGGTATTTAAAGTTGTTACAGGATATTTTCTCTCATTATTATTGTAAGTATCATCTCCAGAGATTATTTCAAAGTAATATTTTGTTTCAGGTTGTAAACGATCTACCTTTACAGAATGAAGGTAGAAAGATCCCTTTGGAGATATGCCATCTCTCTGATCATATGCTGTATTGGACAAATTCTCCGCTGAAATTCCATACTTAACACTTCCTATTTCTTTTTTTTCTGATACCCAAAGTACTGTAAAGCCACTATCTGTTAGATTAGTTACTTTTACACTTTCTGGACCGACATTAGTAGATACTCTACTTATTTCAAGTAATTCCTTCCACTGTAATTGATGTACTATCCTGTATTCTCTATTTGTAAACTCTTCTTCAGGAGTCTTTTCTTCTTCAACAGGTATTACTGGTACTACCGGTTGAACAGGTACTACTGGGCTTACTGGCGGTGTGGGTTCTTCAGGAGGATTAGTAGCCAAAACCATTAGTTTTGCAGCATCTGGGATTTTGGGATATATATCTAAGTCTGTACTTAATGTTAACTGATTTGCTTCTTTTAGTGTACCACTACTATCAAAAAGACTAGAATATGTACCTATGAGTTCGGCTCCACCAATATTACCACCTGTTGCTAATATTGTTATCCCAGTATCATCTTTTACAGTTGCTCTTGATTTATCTGCAATCTTTAATAAAGCTGAAAGATCTGTAATCCAGGTTTTACTATTACCTAAAGTAGCAGAAACTGGATATGTACTCTTATCACTTAAGAATATATATATTAAAACATCATCTGTTGTTGCCATTGCTATCTCTCCACTAGCTGGATTTACAGAAGGGAGATCTGCTGATATTGGAGCGGTAGTAAATGTTAAATCTTTGCCTTCACTAGATGAGTATTTGGTATTATTTGATTTAAGCTTGAAGTTATATTGTGTATTTGGTTCTAAGTTTTCAACCTCTACATAGTGTGTATATCTTCTATCACTGCCTCTTGCATCTCTAATTTCGGATTTCTCTTGATTATTCTCAAGTAGAATTAAAGTACCATATGTTTTGGTATCTGTAGTCCAAGATATTGTGGCCATTGTTGTTGTAATATTGCTTATAACAACATTCTTAGGATCTGTATCTCCAGATGCTTTAGATACTATTTGAACAACCTTATACGCTGCAAATAGAAGAAGAGGCAATCCTATAATCAGAATTGCCATTATAATACTCTGTCTTCTTTTTCTTTGAGGTAATTGAGCTATCTTCATTAAGAAATATGATACCTAGAAGAAGGAATTATTACAATACAACAAGATATATTCTTACTCTTCCTCTTTACTCTGTTCTCCTGTTAGACCTGATATGAAACCACTTACAGCAGATATTCCAGATCCTATACCTCTGATTGGTTTTACTATGCTTTCATTTACTTCTTCTACTGTACCTTTCACTGTAGACATTACAGAGTGAGCATCAGAGGTAATATCTTCTACATTCTTTAATGTTCTTCTAGAATCTTTTATAAACATACCTAATTCAAATAGTATGAAAGATAATAGAGATGCTAGTATACCAACGACTATCATCCAATATATTGGAGGTATTGTTTCCATATGTTTAACTTTAAATTTAATTACTTATCACACTGTCCGTTGTAGTTTCCACCTGGATTCCACCAAAGAGTTTTACAAGATGGATCTTTTGGATTAAATTCACTTATTCTTACAAAATATCCATTTAATGGACTTATGGGATAATCTTGTCCATATGATTGTCCATTTATTAACTGATAACCTTGATACATACCTCTTGATGTAGGCCACCATGTTACATTGTCTGATTTAAGACCTTCTATAGTATTAATACTTTCTATTAATGTTCTAGCTGTATATGCTGTACTATATCCATGTATACCTACTAGGTTCCAACCACGAGAGAAGGCTACGGGAACTGATTTGTCCAATTTAAGCCCAGGAATGGAGATTGTAGTATCTTGTTCAGCTATTACTACATAACCTCTCCCAAAAACCAGGTCAAAGACAGTACCTTTAGTTTCCTTTGTATTAAAATCATATGTTGTGCCACCACTCCATTTTCCAGCTTCAAAATATGATATTGCTGAAACTTTATTCTCTCCCATATTAACTAATTCTAAGAATTCAACAGAGTTTAATTTTGGTTCATTACCTCCCTTCGATGGCATAAAGCCAAAAGAGATGATATTAATACCACGTTTTAAAGAATACTTTGTTGTTATTGCTGTTTGAGAAGAAAATAGTACTACAGATTTTGGAAGTATCATATCTTCACTTTCTTTTGGATTATTAGGATCTTGTGGAGCTTGATAACCAGGGACTCCATCGTTATCTTTATAAAAGAAGTAAGATATATCATCCTCACCTATTAATGATATTTTACGACCTCCAGCAATTGTAACTTCATACATACCCTCTCCTGGATAGTATAGTACTTGATTTGTTGTTTCCTCCTCTTGAGTATTGTCCTCTTCATAGGTACTATCATCTGCAAGAGATTTGAACAAAGCTTTATTGAAAACACTTGTTGAACTCTCACTGCTGGGGACCTCAATATTGTAATACTCCATTTCCTTCAGGAGAGATTCTTCAGCTAAGCATTTTTCCCAATCTTCTATGAATTCTGATGGACAATTGTCTAGACTATATTTATTTGTAGCATCATTATGACAACAATACTTACCATTAACAGATGTTTTACCCTTTTTGATAGGAGTACTATTTTCACATACATCTCGGGGACTAGAAGTAGAGAGAGAAACTACAGGAGTTACCTCCTCATCCTTATCTCCTAAACAATACACTACTTTCAAAGACAAATTACACTTACTAGTAGAAGATGCTTCGCAACTTGTTGAGAAGTTGTATCCTGCAACAGGGGACGTCTCACTTGCATATGGACAACACTTTAAATTGTTAATATCTTTATGAGATAACTCTCCCGAGACTTCTACAGGAATAATATATTCTTTTTTAGGACAATTAAGGTAACCTGAGGATGTAGTTCCAACATCTCCTTCTTCATCATATACCCTATAATTTTGTACATACAATGGCAACTTTTCTAGAAAAGAAGAACAGTGCTTTTTAAATTCATTAGCAGTATCGCTACGCAAACAAACTATTTGATTCTCATTTTGGTTTTTCTTAGTTGAAACAGCTTCTTGGTATTCCCCACATCTAGTATCATGATGATATGTATCGCGAAGAAAATTCTCACACTCGAAGGGAGAGGAGAATCGCATAGAACCTAAATATCTTTCAACTGCACTCTTTGCCGCAGTACTAACAACAGAAGGAACCGTCTCACACTTTTTTCCAGGTGTAATATAATATTCCTTCGTACATCTATCATCCTCAGGAACACAATCACAAAAATCAGAATAATATCCTTTACTCTTATCACACAGGGTCCCTTTTATTGTCTCTCTACTACAAATATTATTTTTCTTATGATAACAATAGACAGTATCTTCAGAAGGACATGAAAGAACACCAATTCTACGAGTAGAAGATCCTGGTTCGTAGTATAAAAGCGTACTTTTACTTTCTTCATCGTTTTTACAACCGTTTTCAAAGTATTCTGCCTCTTTACTAAAAACACAAACTCTCTCTAATCGATTTCCTATAAACACGCTTATTACTTCAAATCCTTTTTGACATTCTTCACTCATTACCTCTATCTGTGAATTAGCAGCTGGAAGCTTGATATCTCTATACTCTTCACATTGTTCTTTAGTTAAGCATGTTAAGTGACCAGAAGTACAAACACCAGATTGGTAATTTGGCAATTCTATACATTCTCTTTTATCTGTGTCATATGTAAATCTTTTCTTAGGAACCATAATCCATTGATCTCCGTCTGCCACTTTTTCTAAATCTCGATCTCCTGGGCGACTGTATACATTCATACACTCTGGAGGTCTACAATGTTGAACTTTTGGATCTGGTGAAGTATATCCACATACATAACCAGTTCCACCTATTCTGTACCTCCAATGACATGTTGCATGTTCATCACACCCAGATGCTGCAAACGGTTCTTTCAATGTTGAAGGAATACATCCTGTAGTTGAGTTAGAGGTGTTGTTTGGTTGGGTATTTGTTGTTCCAGTATTTGTCGAGTTACCTGTTTGATTTTGACTATTACTATTAGTGTTTGCTGATTTTCCAACATTTCTTCCTAGAGATTTATTATTGGATTGTTTTGAAGCAGCATTAGTTTTACTAGTTAATTTACTATGTAACCATGACAGAGCTGTATTCTCATCTGCATCTTCCTCTACCTCCCAATCTTCCTCTCTATTACCCAGTAAAGATAAGGGGAATATATCCTCTTTATACACTAGACTCCTATCAATATTTAATGGTATTGCATTATCAACTTGCGGAATAAATTCCAGAGTCAAGCCCTCAATAGATACTGGTTGATTTTGGGCATCCCGTATATTTGCCAAATCTATAGACCACCCTCCATCGGAGTTGCTTACAGAAGAAAGTAAAGGATAATTATCTACATTTACATCAAAAGATCGTAAGAAAATTATAGAGTCAAAATTCTCTTTCTTTGCCATCATTCCAAATTTATCAATATACATATTGTAAGATGTTCCGTATGCAGGGTTAGGTGCTTCCACTTTGGTAATCACTGGCAATGTCTTAGATTTAAATTCTGATATAGCTGGCATCTCCCTTTCTGCAAATGTTCCCCCATAACTCTTCCCATAACTAACAACCCCATCACCTACTCTAAAGAAATACTCCTTCTCTGCATCTAAGTTCTGTACTGTAATATGATGGGTATAGTACTTACCATACTTCCATACCTTAACATCATTACAATTAAAACCACTAGCATCTACTGTAAAATTAGCATCCTTAGTCTTAACTGCCTTCTTATTAAACTTACTAACACACTCACTCATAGCATCAGAACTATCCCTATCATCTACTGCCTTCTTCTTACCTATCCATGCTAAAGGTCCAGGAAGAAATGTATCTTTCTCTCCATAGTAAACAATACCAGTCATAGGAGTATCTGTTATCCAAGATACAGTAAATGCACTATCTGTTACATTAGTAACTCTCACCTTATACGGCTTATACCTAACCCCCATATATACTACATACCCAATATATCCTAAGAGAAATAATCCTGTTAGTAGAAGAACTATTTTAGATATAGTTCTTAAGACCTTTACCTGTTGTAAATTCATATTAAAAAATATTAACTTTATATACTTATATCAAACAAAAATAACTGTAAGATGTCAAGTTAGTAAGAAAAAATTTTTCAATATTATTGTAATTTAAATACAAAGATGTTAAACTTATGTTTAACATGAGAAAGAGAAATACAAGAAAAAAAGACAGAGAGATCTTACAAGGCATAATCGGTATTCTCAAAGTTAAAAACAAAGACAATTTTGACTACAAGAAAGAATACAGAAAACTATTAGAGAAAAAGTATGGTGAAAAACAAAGTTATAAATAGTAAGAATTTTGTAAAAACTATATGAAATAATTTAAGTATGAAGATAAATATGAAAAACAAAGAATATACAAAAATTAATCTAAGAGATTTTCGACATAATTTAACACAGTTAAAGGATTCATTGGTGAGAATATATGAGAAAGGTATTCCCATTGGCTACTACATCCCAGAACAATATGAGGTCAAGATAGAGAGCAAACAAGAAATTAGAAGAGAACAGATGAGAAAAGCCTTGCAACTCCCTCTAGGGCATCTTGCCACACAGAAACACAAGAACATTGATGCAAATGAAGAATTTAAGAAAATTATGATTGAGAAATATAAGAAAAGGAATAAGAGGTTGTCAGGAAAAAGACATCGTTCTAACCAGAAAAAAGAACAGAATGTTAAGGAGTGGGAAGAAATGCTCTCTATGCCAATTGAGAAATCTAAACTACCTGATGATTTTGATGTGGACAAAGAATACAGAAGATTACTTGAGCAAAAGTATAGAAAATGAAAAAGATATTCTTAGACACAAACATATTAGCGGATTTAGTAGGAGAAAGGACACAATATGATAGTGGTATAGAACAGTTAATTGATGCTGAGTACTTTCCAATTATTTGTATATCAGCTTTAAGTGTTCCAGTTATACTATATGTTTTCAAGATAAAGATGGATTCTGAAGAATTTTTAAGATTCTCAGAAATTATATCTACAATGGATATACTACCGCTAACAAGTAAAATTATTATAGATGCCACAAAACATATATCACCTGATTACGAGGATTCATTGCAATATCTAACAGCCATAGAAAACAATTGTGATTACATCCTAACAAGAGACAAAAAAGATTTTGAAAAGATAAAGAAGGTAATACCTTCTAAGATTAAAATAGTAACAAACATATCCCAAATCAAGTAATAGTAAGGTATAATTAAATATGCAAAAATACTTTGTAAAACATAAACTCTCTGTTGAAGATATTACCTATCTTTCCGATTCAGACAGCAGAAATATCATAGAACAAGGGAAGTTGAAAATAGAAGAGTATATTGAAATAGAGACATATGAGAGAAGATTCCTCGCTCAGATATCTGATATCCTACCTGCCTCTGTTGAAGTACAAATTATTGAGGATTTAGGTGAAAGAGAATCTGAACATATCCCTGATATTACAATTATTCAATCACTAAGTAATGATACAAAGTTTAACTATTTCATTGAAAAGAGTGTAGAGATTGGTATTGAGAAGATAATACCTGTTGAATCTAAGTACTCTCTAAAAAAGAAGAACAAAGCGATTAAGGATACTGGATATTGGAACAAGCTAGTTAGAGATGCAACTGAGCAATCTAGAAATATATTTCCAACCATAATTGAAAGACCTTTGTATATTAAAGAACTAGTTAATTACAACTTTCCAAATGATTCTGTAAAAATTTGTCTAGCTACAGAGGTTCATGATGCTAAATATTTACAAGATGTTTTAAGAAATATTAATAGTAAAAAACCCGTCATAGTTGCAATTGGTCCAGAGAAAGGATGGGATATTTCAGATTTAGAAATTTTCAAAGAATTAGATTTTGAATTTATAAAGCTAAAAGGAAATATACTACGAACAGAGACAACTGGATTAGTAATTGGTAGTATTATTAAATATCTTAAAGGAGAGGTATAGCTATGAAAAAGAAAAAACGATCTAGTTACAAAAAGAGAAGAGAAGCTTTTACAAACAGACCTGTTAAGGATAGGTTCTACACAAAGGATGATATCTTTATCTCAAGAATGGCGAGTATATTGATGGTACCTAAAGGTAGAATACCTTGGATATTCTCTCAAAGACCTATTACAACAATCAGATTGAATTCTTTAATGGCTGATGTTGAAGAAACAAAGAAGGAGCTATTGAAAAAAGGATACGAACTTGAGGAGATTCCTTGGTCAAAGGATACATATTTTGTAATGAATAAGGATAAGGCAGAGGTTTCTCAAACAGAATTGTATGATGATGGTAAATATTACATTCAGAATCTTTCTAGTATTTTAGCTACATTGATACTAGACCCAAAGAAAAATGAAAAGATTTTAGATATGTGTGCTGCCCCTGGTAGTAAGACTACACATATTGCAGATATAGTCAGTAACAATGCAGATATCATTGCAAATGATATTGATATGAACAGGATATCAGACCTTCAAAGTGTAGTAGATCAATTCGGAGCTAAAGCAAAGGTTACACTTAGTGATGGAAAAGAATTTGGACAGAAATATCCTGTATATTTTGACAAAGTTCTTTTAGACGCTCCATGTAGTGGTGAGGGTTTGATATATTTCAAAGGTCCTAAGCCATTGAGATTTTGGAGTATGGATAAGGTAAAGAGGAGTGTGTTTGTTCAGAAGGAGTTAATTGTTTCTGCATTTAAGACATTAAAGCATGGTAGCTATATGGTTTACTCTACTTGTACATTGGAACCGGAAGAGAATGAGGGTGTACTTACTCATCTTCTGAAAACATTTCCTAATGCAAAGGTGGAGAAGATTGAACTTAGAGATGAGATTGTTAAATCAATGCCAGAGTTAGAAGAGTATATTAAACCTGGTATTAGAAAATGGAGTGGTAATGTTTATGACAACCAAGTAAAGAATGCTATTAGAATTATTCCTAACAAGATGATGATGGGTTTCTTTATTGCAAAAATATCTAAGGAGTAACTATTCCTTTTTTGTTTTCTTAGATTTAGATTTTGGTTTAATAGGTTTCTTAGCTTCTTTTTTCTGTTTAAGAGATTTAACTATAAAGAATATAACCATAATTACAGCAATTGGTAAAACAACAAGAGAGAGAAATGCTCTTAGTATATTCGATAATATTTCTCCTGGAGTAGGAGTTGCAACCCCACCAAGAGGCATATCCTGTAAGGAATCACTCGACAATCCTCCTTCTGCCCTAACAGGTAAAACATTTAACAAGAATGAAACGAGGGATATTAAGGTGGTAACAAATAGATTTTTAATATTTCGAGTTTTCATACCCTCTATCATTAATTTAATATATTTAAGATAGTATATAATCTATACATATGTCAAGAATTATCGATTCAATATTTAACTCATGGGGTAACAGTCTAATATCTAAATTACATAACTTAAATACTTTCTTCATTGAAATTAATTCTACTTGTAATCTAAATTGTCAACATTGTTACATTCCTCAAGGAA
The DNA here is from genome assembly GCA_964408765.1 of uncultured Candidatus Saccharibacteria bacterium. Taxonomy (GTDB): domain Bacteria; phylum Patescibacteriota; class Dojkabacteria; order SC72; family SC72; genus UBA5232. The sequence continues at coordinate 15,931 of CAYPAR010000001.1, forward strand.
GCAAAAACAAGGAATTACCACTAGAGAAAATAGAGGAAGTGTTGAAACAGATAAAAGAAGAATGGGGAACAAGTGTTGGTATTGCTCTAACAGGAGGCGAACCTCTGTTACATAAATCTTTTGGGGAAATCGTAGAGTATCTTAAAAAGGAAGGTTTTGGATGGTCATTAGCAACTAACGGAATCTTCCTTAATGAAGATAATATTAAGAAATTGAAAAAGCTTAAATGTGGAGCAATCACTATTAGTATAGATGGAGACTATGACACACATACTAAACAGAGAGGCGAAAAGAGTCAATTAGACCATCTGATTAACAACATTAAGTTGTTGGTTTCAGAGGGCTTTTACAGTATATACATAACCTCTACTATTCATAATGATAATGTTAAATCTTTAAAATTTTTAGGTGATTTAGTACTGAAGTTTGATAAAAAAGTTAAATGGAGAATTAACCCCCTACTTCATTGTGAAAATGCAGTACAGAATAATTTAAAAATATCTCCAAAGACATATGAGAAAATATGTAAGTTTCGGGAAGATTTTTTAGAGAAGAACAAAATTGACATTATGATTGGAGAAAAGAACCCACTATCATTAAAAAACAAGGAGTATCTGTATAGTGATTTAGATTACTGCTTAGCTGGTATTACAACTTTTGGTGTTTTGGCTAATGGTGATATTGTTAACTGTATGATTTGTAGAGAAAAAACATTAGGCAATATTTACAAAGATTATTCTTTAGTTAAAATATGGGAAGAACAAAATCTTTCAAGAAAAGGCCTTTGTGAGAAACATTTGGAATCCAAGAATTCACTTTGGAAAGTAGCATAAAAACTAGGTATACCTCTTTAACCACAACCAATCTTATAGTTAAAATCCTCCCTAACAAGGGTAATAAATTTACCAAATGGAGACAACCAAAACAACACAGGATAACTCTTCTCAAATTGTTCAAAAGTATAAGGGTTTTCATCATCTTGGGTAATCAAGTTATCCCATATTCCATAAGTCTCTATATAGTAATCATAGAGATCTCTTACCGTTTCTCTATCTTTATATTGATAAATTGGATCTCCATTGGATAATGTTCCCACCTTCTCTAAAGATGATGTTTCTAAATCTACAAGGTTTATCTTATGAGAACAAAGATTTAAATAGCTATAATTTGCTGAAAAATAATCATTTTCACTAATCTTAAGCCTTAACTGGTTAGATGAATTATAGAGTTCAGAACCAAATGGTGGTCTATATCTTAGAGTTGAATAAATACCATCTTTATTTTTTACATAAAAGAGACCTCCTTCGTTTTCTGTTAAGCTATATATATTATGACCTATTACAGTATCTACTATTTTTAAAGAATCCCCTGGGAAATTACTAAAAAGAGATAGATTCTTGTACTCATGTTTATTATCACTCTTAAAAACAGCTTCTCTCTCAAAGATAGGATCACTAAATATTCCTGAGGAATAATCTCTTACGAAAACAAAATTAGAATTGAACTCTCCATGTCGGTAAATTTGCATGAAGTGAGGATCTTGTTCAAGAACATATATTATATCTTCATTCCCATTATATATTATACGGGAATTAAACTCTGTTATAAAATAGGAAGAGCAACCAACTAGACTAGCTTCTGAGTCACCAATCATTCTAACAACACCTTGCCTTACAACACCTGTCTTGTAAACTTTATAAGAGTTATCTAGTTCTTCATCATAATCACCCCCATCTTCTTTTATATCAGTCATTTCGTTAAGCATACTTAAATATACATTAACAAAGAAACACTTTCTACTTTATCCCCTTAATACTCAACTTTATCTTCCCTGCTCTATCAATATCGATAATCTTCACCTTTATTATCTCCCCTTCATTAACAAATTTCTTAGGATCTTTTACAAAGCTATCTGCCATTTCAGAAACATGAAGAAGACCTGAGATACTTGGAGTTAAATCAACAAATGCACCATATGGCATAATTGAAGCAACTTTACCTTCATAGATCTTCCCAACTTCAGGAACAAAGTTGTAAACGCTAATTACTTTTGATGCTTCATCTATTGACTCTTGAGATGAACTATAGATATTAACTGTACCATCCTCATCTATCTCAATCTCTGCTCCTGTCTTTTCAGAAAGCTCTCTAATATTCTTTCCCCCTGGTCCAATAATTTCACCAATCTTGTCCACTGGAACTTTAATCTGTACAACTCTAGGTGCATACTGAGACATCTCTGCTCTAGGTTCTGCAATTGCCTCCTTCATCTTTGCAATTACAATCTTTCTAGCTTCTTTAGATTGTGCAAATGTCTGTCTTACAACATCCATACTTAAACCTTTTGTTTTTGTATCCATCTGTACTGCAGTAACACCAGACTCTGTTCCAGTAATTTTGAAATCCATATCACCATAGAAGTCCTCTACACCCTGCATATCTGTAAGTACTTTGAATGTTCCGTCCTCACCTGTAACCAAACCACAAGCAATACCTCCAACAACATCCTTGATTGGAACTCCTGCAGCCATCAGAGCCATAGAAGAACCACACGCTGAAGCCATAGAGCTAGAACCATTCTCACCTTGAATCTCACTCATTACTAACATTGTATATGGAAAATCTTCTTCTGATGGAATTACTGGCCACAAACCTTTCTCTGCCAACATGCCATGACCTATAGCCCTTCTGCTTGGCATTAACTTAACCCTATCAACATCACCATACGCAAATGGCAAATCATTGTAAAAATGCATATACCTCTGTTCTCTCTCACCCTCCATATCATCAACAAGTCTTACATCCCTAAGACTTCCTAAAGTAGCAATTGTTAATGTCTGAGTCACACCTCTAGTGAAAAGTGCAGAACCATGAACTCTAGGGAGTAAATCAACTTCAGTTGCCATCTCTCTAATATCTGTAATTCCCCTACCATCAACCCTTTTATCTTCATCCAAAACAATCTTTCTTAACATCTTCTTCTGAAGTTTCTCGTATGCCTCACTTATAGCTGCCTTAGAGTACTTTCCTTCCAATTTAGCAAATAATTCCTCCCGACTCTCCTCATGCATCTTCGCATCACCTGCCTCAAGATTTTTTCTAATTGTTTCTGCTCCTAACATCTCTTCTACTGCCACTACAACTTCATCTGCTAATCCTGCTGACTCATATGCCTTATCCTTTGCTTCTAACTTCTTCATGAACTCTTCTTGGGGTTTAATCCACTTCTTCATCATTTCTAAAGATTCCTCCATAGCCTCTAAAATCTTCTCTTCTGAAACAATATGTGTACCTGCATCAATCATAGTAAATGTCTTTCCATCACCAGCTACAACATAGTTCATCTTTTCATCCTCTGATGTAAGATCTATCGCTTTATACAGTGGAATAACTTCATCTCCATTCAAACCTAATCTAACTGCACCAATTGGTCCCTCAAAAGGAGCAAAGGAATTCATTAAAGCTACAGATGTTGCATTAATTGCTAAAAGTGCAGGATCATTTTCACCATCATATGACATGACAGTAACAATTACACTTACCTCATCCTTGTAATCTTCAGGAAATCTTGGTCTAATTGACCTATCAATCATTCTTGCTTTAAGAATCGCATCATCACTTGGAAATCTCTCTCTCTTTACAAATCTAGATCCACTTATCTTTCCAGATGCATAGAATTTTTCAATATATTCTACTGAAAGAGGAAAATAGTCACTCTCTCCATCTGATTTCTTTGAGTTAACATTCACTGTAATAACAGTATCTCCCATTCTTGCAAGAATAGAGGATTGAGATTTTAATGCTAGTTTCCCTGCTTCAAAGGAACATTTTCTACCATCTATCTCAAACTCATGTTTAATTTCTTTAAACAACATTATTTTAATTATTTAATTTATATACAAAAATATTTAGCCTTAAAAAGACTACTGTATTTTAATGGGAAAGTTTTTACAAAGGAAGAGGGAAAGAAAAGACTATATCTTTAGCTTTTTTGCTAAAGCATTATACCTTTCCTCTTCGCTATCTTTAAGATATTGAAGCAATCTTCTCCTCTTACCTACAATTTGAAGTAAACCTCTTCTGGAGTGATTGTCTTTTTTATGAACCTTTAAGTGTTCGGTAAGTTCGTCTATCTGTTTAGTTAACAAAGCAATCTGAACTTCTGGTGAACCAGTGTCACCTTCGTGAAGTGCAAATTTCTTTACTACTTGTGCTTTTTCTTCTGTATTTAATGCCATATATATTAACAGGTTATCATTATATATTAATAATTACAAGGGATTTTCCTGTTGTGTAAGCAATATTGTACTATACTTATAGGCTATATGTCAACAAATATATTTACATGACAGGTTTATCCTCATCTGCTTCAGAAGTACTCTCTATTTTTTTCTTTCCATAGAATTCAATTGCTAACCTCAATTCCTCTTTATCCTGAGCATATTCTTCTAGAGGAATCTTTTGCACCCATGCATCATATGCTTGTAATACTGCTGTTGCACCAGCTTTTGTACCCATTGGATGAGAATGTACTCCACCACCCATTGTTGTTATAAAGTCTTGTGTTCCAATAACATCTAGGAACTTTCCGATAAGGGTGGGATTTAGACCTCCTGAGATAATAGGAGCAGTCTTTTTAACCATTCTCCAATATCCAAAATCAGAATAGTCTTCTCCTTCTTGTTCTTTCTTAATTGCATCTACCAAATCTGTATCTTTCTCTGGTATTTCAGACCATATTTGATTAAAGAAATCACCTTTTGAGAAGAGTCTCAAAGCATGATTTGCAGCCATGATATCTTCTTTTGGAGATCCTGCCATTTTACCAACACCAGCTGTTCCTGTATGAATACCTGATGCTCCTGCTAATCTTGCAAATTTTGTTAAGACAGGAACTGTAAAACCAAATGGAGCTTCTTCTCTTGTAAATGCACCATGTCCAGCTCTATGAAAATGTAAGAATACATCTGGATATCGCCTCCTAACTGTTTGTACCGCCATCCAGCCAGCAGTTATTCCATCTACCAAGAATGCATAGCTATTCGGCTTCATTATTGATTGAATTAAACCTGCTCTTTCTATCATTGTATCAAAGTTAGCTGAAGAGATATTAAAGGAATGTACTTTTGTTTTACCTGTTTCTTCCTCTACTCTGTCCATTGCTAATCTAACATCTCTGACCATGAACTCAAAAGGTGCAAAATCTTGATCTGCTTGGGGTTCATCGTTTTTTACAAAATCACCACCACCTGACCAGAAGTCATAACAAACCTCTGCGTATTCTGAAGATGTTAGCCCTATTTTTGGTTTAATGATAGTTCCAAAGATAGGTCTTTTCTCAATACCTAGATACTTTCTCATATCATCTATTGTGTAATTTGGACCATCATATTGCACAAGCATCTGAGGAGGAAAATATACATCTAGTAGTTTGCACACCTTTACACTACTCATACCAAAGACATTTCCGGCAATAAAGGTCATAATATTTTGGACATTTCCACCTCGGTCAAAAATCCTCCATGGATATGCTATCCAAGCAAGGTTTTGTTCTTCATCTACTCTATACACTACTGCATTCATACTCTCTGAGAACGAAGTAGATATCTTGATTTTAACATTTGAACCAGTAGAAGACTCTGCTGCTACTTCACTAGCTATGTCTTCAACAGTAATACCTTCATCTCCTTTTACCCTAAAAACTGCAAGAAGGTATTGTCCATTGAAAACATCCTGATTACCTATTTGGATGTATTGTTTTTGCATATCTAGGCAGATTTACATTAATCATATCTAAGAATATACCTTTCCTAAGTGGAAGTCTAGGATTACAGACAAATTACTATCTTTTCACTCTTGCAATTAGTTCCTGGGCTAATAGTTCGAAATCTTTATTTTGTAGCCATCCAAACCTTACTATGTTCTTATCAACCGCATCGCCAGACTTAAGCCCTGGTTTATTACCACTCTCACTTGAATATGTATCAATTTGAATATAGCCGTTGTTAAGAATTGGAAAAGATTTCGTAATTTCTACACCTGATATTGCAGAATATGCTATCAATTTCTCGCTAAGAAAATTTCCCTTACCAATAATGCTCCCAACAATACCTGGTTTTATCCTTACACCATTTTCTTCTAAATAAATAGTTGCTGTTAAACCATAAAAAACTTCTTGCATGTTTGTATAAAATATAAATTAGTTTATTAAACTAATTTAACATATATTATGAAATCATGGAATTGCTACATACTATATTTTCTTATAGCAATAGATACTATCTCCTTCCTTAGCTTCTATTGTATCAACTAACTGTATACCACATTCAAAACCATTTTTAACTTCATTTACCTGATCTTTGTTAATTCTCAAACTCTTTATCTTACTCTCACCAATTATCTCATCATTTCTTACAACATATACCTTACAATCTCTTTTTAACATCCCTTTATCTACCTTACTTCCTAAAACCTTTGAACCATCTGAGAGGACAAAAATTGTTTTTACTGTTGCATTACCTATCTCTTCTTCTGTCTCTTGTGGTAAAGACATCGCTACAAGAGCTTCTTTAATCTCTTCAAAGATTCTGTAAATAATATCATAGGTTTTTACCAACACCTTATTCTTCTTGGCATAATCAGCAACACCCGCTTCTATCTGTACTTCAAAACCAAGAATAATAGCTTTTGAAAGCATGGCAAACTCAACATCCTTCAATGTAATATTTCCAACACCTGAATCCAAGATTTTTACTGAGAAATCATCCTCCACAATCTTCTCTAATGTATTCTTTATAGCTTCTAAAGAACCTTCTGAAGAGCTCTTTATAATCACATTCAACGAACCACCCTCTTCATTTTCCTCCTCATTGGGAGCAAAGAAATCTTCAAAACTAAATTCCTCTTTCTTTTTTTCCTCCTCTTCTTTTATCTTCAACACCGATTCTAAAAGCCCTTTATCATTCTTTTCTAAAATATATCCTTCTGTACCAAGATCAAGAAGATTTGAAAGACCAATAATTTTACCTCCACAACCACATTCAAGAGAACAGAGATTTCCTCCATCCTCTGTAATTAAACCCTTAATTTTCTCAATGTAAAGTTTTTCATTAAACTTGTAACCAAACCAATTACCTTGACAGAGATTACCCTGAATCAGAACGACTGAAGAAACATTACCCTTAGATTTATCTTTTACCGATTCTAAGATAAATGCTTTGCCTGAGATTCCTTCTGGCAATTTAATATCTTCTCTTAAACCTTCAACTTCTGAAACCAAAAGAATCAAATCTAAAAGTTCTTTGATTCCTACACCTGTTTTGGCTGAAACTTCAATAACTGGAATTGTTCCTCCAAAACCTTCAATCTGCAGACCATTACTTACAATATCTCTCTTTACTTTCTCTATGTTAATATTTGGTAAATCAACCTTGTTAATGACAACAATCGGTTTTACATTTGATGCGTTAATGATTTCAATAGATTCTTTTGTCTGAGGTTGAACACCATCATTGGCAGCAACAATTAACAGAACAATATCTGCAATAGCTCCTCCTCTTGACCTCATTAAATCAAAAGCTTCATGTCCTGGTGTATCAACAAAGGTTATCTCTTGATCTTTTCCTGGAATTTGAACTGTAAATACAGATACTTTTTGAGTAATACCACCTGCTTCAGAGCTTTGGACATCAGCCTCCCTTATTCTATCAAGAATAGTTGTTTTACCATGGTCGACATGGCCAAGAATAGTGACAACTGGTGTTCTTGACTTACCCTTTTTAATTGTACTTTTAGTACTCTTAGCCATTTAACTATGTTGTTATATAAATTACTCTTCCTTTGGACTTTCATCTTCTTTTGGTTTTACTTCTTCTACTTCTTCCTCAACAACCTCTTCTTTAACCTCTTCATCTTTCTTTTCCTCTGTTTGTTCTTCAACTTTCTCTTCCTTTTCAAGTGCATCTGGATCTGCAGGTAAGATATCAATCTTGTATCCCGTTAATTTCCATGCAAGTCTTACATTCTGACCTTCTCTACCAATTGCTAATGAAAGCTGATCATTTGGTACTGTAACTGTTGCTGTATCACCTTCTACTTTGACATCATCTATCTTTGCAGGACTTAATGAATTTGCAATGAACTTTTCAATATCTTCATCCCATTCAATGATGTCTATCTTTTCTTCTCCTAACTCATTCATTACATTCGCAATTCTAACTCCTCTTTGACCAACACATGATCCAATTGCATCAACGCCATCCTGATGAGAAACTACTGCCATTTTACTTCTAGAACCAGCTTCTCTTGCTACACCTTTAACTTCAAGTACTCCTGACTCTATCTCTGGTACTTCTAATTTAAAAAGACCAATTAAGAAATTAGGATCTGATCTAGAAACAACCATCTGTGAGTCAACAATATCTTTTAGTAAAACTTTATACCTATCACCTAATCTGTAAAACTCATTAGAAATCTGCTCCTCTTGTGGCATATATGCTGTAGCCTTACCCACTTCAAAAACAACTTGACCTTTTTGCATTCTCTGCATTAAAGCTGTAAATATCTCACCAACCTTGTCACTATACTCACTGATAACAGCTTCTTTCTCAGATTCTCTAATTTTCTGTAAAATCACCTGTTTTGCTGTTTGAGCTGCAATTCTTCCAAAATCTTCAGAAGGCATTTCTATTTGTATAGAGTCACCAACCTCAATATTAGGAGAAATCATCTCTGCTTCGGAGAGAGAGATTTCCTTCTCTGCATCCTTAACTTTCTCAACAACCTCTTTAGATGCAATTAATTTAAATTCTCCACTCTCTCTATTTAACTCTACAGACCAGTTAGAAAGTTCATCTTCTTCAGGAACTTCAAGACCGTATCTCTCTTTTTTGTATGCAACCAATATTGCCTCTTCTAGAGCAACAAAAATCTCCTCTTTATCTATACCTCTTTCAGCTGCAATTTGATTAATAGCTGCTATAAACTCGGATGTCATTGACATGATTAGTAATAATTACAAATATTATGTATACATTTTACCGTTTTAACGGGGAAAATACAACTTTAGGATGTTTTTCTAAAACATTGTTTCTAAAAAAAAGGTGAGTCTTATCCTCACCCTTTCCTTTGTATAACTTTCCAAGAGAAGTATAACACATTTCAGAGAGGAAAGCCAAATGAAAATTATCCACCGCTCTTTAGTTCTTCCCAAAGCTCTTTCTCTTCCCTACTTAACCTTGTAGGAATATCAATATTAATTCTTACATAATGATCACCTCTCTCTTTTTCTGAATTAAGAACATGTGCTCCCTTACCTCTTAATCTAAATATTGTTCCAGGTTGTGTACCTTTTGGTATTTTTAATTTAACATCTTCAAAAATTGTTTTTACAGGAACTGTATCTCCTAAAACAGCAGTATAGACAGAGATAGACATCTCAGAGTAAATATCATTCCCCCTCCTCTCAAATTCATTTGAAGCTTCTACTTCAATCTCAATATACAGATCACCAACTGAACCACCATTTCTTCCAGCATTACCACCTCCTCTAAACCTCAAAACCATACCATCGTATGCACCAGCCGGAACTTTAATGTTAAAACTCTCTTCAATATTTTCAATACCACTTCCTTTACATTTGTCACATGGGTCATCTACTACCTCTCCTGAACCACCACAATTCTGACATGTACTCATCATTGCCATCTGACCAAATATTGTATTTCTCACCTGTTGCTGTTGACCACTCCCTTTACATACAGGACATTCTTTCTTCTTTCCTGATTTACTTCCTGTACCATTACATTTACTGCACCTTTCTTCTCTTTTAATTTTAATCTTGTACTCACCACCTTTCATCGCTTCCAAGAAACTTAACCTAATCCTATACCTAATATCTGAACCGATATCTTGTCTAGGACCTCTCTGTCCACCAAAATCAAAACCAAAACCACTATTTCCACCAAAGAAAGTACTGAAAATATCACCCATATCAAAAGGGGTTCCTCCAAAGTCAGTATATCCACCAGCTCCAGGATTAAATCCAGCTGTACCAGCATGACCATACTGATCGTATGCCGATCTTTTAGAGTCATCAGAAAGAACTTCATATGCTTCCTGTATCTCTTTAAACTTCTCCTCAGCACCTGATTCTTTGTTTACATCTGGATGATATTTTTTAACCAATTTCCTGTAGGCTTTTTTTATCTCTGCTGAAGAAGCTTTCTTATCTATCCCTAAAATTTCATAGTAGTCTCTCTTTTCCATAACGAAATATTTTAGCAAACAAACAGGGTAATTGCTAGCCTTTTCTCAAAATATTAGCTTTAGAAAATATTACCACCTAAAATGTGCAAATGCTTTGTTCGCTTCTGCCATCTTTTCTACTTCTTCTTTCTTCCTTACAGCATCTCCTTCGCCTTTGTACGAATCTACCAACTGATCTTTGAGAATCTCATCAAAGGATGTTCCACTCTTCTTTCTAGATACTTCTACAATCCATCTGACGGCTAATGTCTCTTGTCTCTTAGGTGAAACGGGCATAGGTACTTGATAGTTAGCTCCACCCACTCTTCTTGCTTTAATCTCAAGTGCTGGTCTAACATTGTCAATAGCTTTACTTACAAATGCAACAACATCTTTTTCTTTAACTACCTCTGCACCCCCTTCTATTGCGTTATATACAAGCTCTTCTGCTAAGGCCTTCTTCCCATCCTGCATTACTTTACAAATAAATCTTGCAATAATTGGATTGGAATACTTCCTATCAACTTTCACTGTTCTTCTTTTTGCTCTTTTTCCTCTCATATATCTATTAATTAATTAAAAACTATTTTTCAGCTGATTCTTCTTTCTTAACTCCGTACTTAGATCTTGCTTTCTTTCTACCCTTAACCCCAGCTGCATCATACTTTCCTCTTACAACTATATATTTTACACCTGGTAAGTCTCTCTTTTTACCTGCTTTAAGCAAGACAACAGAGTGTTCTTGTAGATTATGTCCTTCCCCTGGAATGTAAGCAGTTACTTCCATTCCATTAGACATTCTAACTCTTGCTACTTTTCTAAGTGCTGAGTTAGGCTTTTTAGGTGTCAGTGTTCTTACCTGAAGACATACACCCCTTTTAAATGGATTTGCTGCCTTCTTGTATCTATTCTTTAAAGGATTGAAGTCTCTAGCAAGTTGAATATGCTTGGTCTTCTTCTTTACAGATTTTCTAGGTTTTCTTACTAATTGGTTTATTGTTGGCATAGTGCGTATTATATAACAAAATCAATTAAACTTGAAGCTCTTCTAGCTCATATATATTTTCTATCTCAGCTTCATCTCCAACTGGGATAAGTCGTCCAATGATAACATTTTCTTTCATACCTCTTAAGTAGTCTGTTTTTCCTAATATAGAAGCATTTGTTAAGACTCTGACTTGCTCTTGGAATGAGATAGCAGAGAGGAAACTTTCAGTATTTAGGGAAGATGTCTTAATACCATAAAGCTTTGGAATAACTAGAGCTTTATTCTTATCTTCCTTTACTAGTATGTCATTCTTTACAGCAGCCATAAATCTGTTAACCGAAGAACCTACTAGATACTCAGAATCACCTGCTTCCAAAACTCTACCTAATCTAACCATCTGTCTTAAAATTATCTCTATATGGATATCATCAATTGGAACACCTTGCTCATTAAAGACCTTTTGTACACCATCTAGAATATATTTCTGTGCTGTTAATATATCAGCTACATCTGCCAATTTCTTAGGATCAAGAGATCCTTCTGTTAGCTGTGTTCCCGCTTTGATAGTTGAATTATCTTCTACTAAAATTTCCATTCCTGGAAGAACATAAATCGTTTCTTCTGCTTTCATTTTCCCTCTGATTGTTAAAATTCCCCCTTCAAGAGATACTACCCCATCAAATGGAGCCTGCTTCTCAGTTTCATCAGAGTCTATGTACAAGACCTGACCCATCTTAATTTCTTGATTATCCTCAACAAGAACTTTCTTTGCATTTGAAACAGAATAATGTCTTTCCATTCTCTTCTCACCAGAAATTAAAATTGTCGCAGACTCATCTTCCGCAATATCAATATGTACTTTTCCATCAATTGATGCCATCTCAGCTTCTGCTTTTGGTGTCCTAGCTTCAAATAGCTCTTCAATTCTAGGTAAACCTTGAGTAATATCAACTTTTTGAACACCTCCTTTATGAAATGTCTGCATAGTCATCTGTGTTCCTGGTTCTCCAATACACTGAGCCGCAATCACACCAACTGCCCTTCCCATACCTATCTCTTTGTTATTCTCAAGATTTAGTCCATAACATTTCTTACAGATACCCAAAGGTGATTTACATAATAAAGGAGTTCTTACAAATACTTCCTCTACTCCTGCCTCATCTACTTTTTCAGCAATTGCTTGTGTAATAATTTCATTCTTTTTTCCTACTACTTCTTTGCCAATCTTGATATCTTGTGCAAGAACTCTTCCAAAGATTCTCTCCTTGAAATCAATTCTTCTATCATCAGTTCTTCTAATTGCTAAACCATCTCCCTCGTAACCACAATCATCTTGTCTGATAATTACATCATGTGCAACATCTACAAGCTTTCTAGTAAGGTAACCAGAAGACGATGTCTTAAGAGATCTATCTGCAATACCTTTCCTACCACCATTTGCAGCTACAAAATACTCAAATGCACTTAAACCATCTCTGTAGTTACTCTTAATCGGCATAGCGACAAGATTACCTCTGGAGTCTCTAACAACACCTTTTATAGTTAGAACCTGCCTTGCTTGAATCTTACCTCCATTACCACCAGATTCGACCATTTGGAATATTGAGTTACTTTTAGACAATGCTAACCATGCCTTCTCTGATATCTCTTCTGCAAAATCATCCCACATATTTGTAGAGATATTTACTTTCTCCTTCTTTGTCATTAAACCTTGTAAGTAATTCTCCTGTAACTGTTCATCTTTCTCCTCTATTTTCTTGATTTCAGATTTGATATCAAAATCAACATTACAATCTTCCATTGCAAAAGAGAATGCTAAATCTGTAGCATACTTAAATCCAAGAGCTTTCATATTATCAAGAAGCTCTACTACTACAGATAAGTCTTCTACATTTTTAATTTTATCTATAATTTTCTTAACACTCTTGTTATCAATTCTTTCATTAATGTATGGGTAATTATCCGGAAGAATACTGTTAAAGATAACTCTACCTACAGATGTTTTAATTGCTTCACCATTAATACCTACAACAATTTCCTCATTAATACTAATATCATCTCTTTCATATGCTTTAATAGCCAAATTCAGGGTTGCAAATATTCTTGGATTTTCAGATTCAATTAAATCTGTCATCATGTAAAAACCGATCAACATATCTTTAGCTGGTGATGCTAATACTTGACCATTAGAGATATTTACAATATTTAGAGATGACATCATCTCCTTCTTTGCTTCTTCAATTGCTTCATCTGTCAAAAGGATATGAACAGCCATCTGGTCTCCATCAAAGTCTGCATTGAACGCTTTACATACTAATGGGTGAATTCTAATTGCCTCTCCTTCAACAAGTCTTGGATAGAATGCTTGTACACTATATTTATGTAAAGTAGGTGCCCTGTTTAATAATACTGGTTTGTTTTTAATAATTTCTTCTAACAAGTCCCAAATAATGTCTGTTTCTTCTTCTAACATCTCTTTAGCAACTCTTACATTTGGAGCTAATTCTCTGTCAAGAAGCTTGTGAATGACAAATGGTTTAAACATTTCTAATGCAACTGACTTTGGAATACCACATTGATCAAATTTAAGACTTGGGTCTCCATCAATAACGGCTCTACCTGAGTAGTCGACCCTTTTACCTAAAAGATTCTTTCTAAAGATACCTTTCTTCCCTCTTAAATCATCTGTTAATGACTGATATGGTAATCTCTTACTATTCATCATTGGCTTAGATGGTCTATGAGAGTTATCAATCAATGCGTCAACTGACTCCTGCAACATCCTCTTTTCATTTCTTAGGATAACATCAGGAGCACCAATCTCAATTAACTTCTTTAATCTATTGTTTCTATTAATAATTCTTCTGTAAAGATCATTCAAATCAGAAGTTGCAAATTTACCACCTGATAGAGGAATAATTGGTCTTAACTCAGGAGGAAGGACTGGAAGTGTTCTAATAACCATCCATTCTGGTTTAATATCATTCTTTAAAAATCCCTCTAAATATTGAATTCTTCTAATAGTTGCTAGTTTCTTCTCACCTTTCTCCTTTTCAAGTCTGATTCTTAATACAGCTAATTCTCCTCCTAAATCTAAATTCTCCAAAAGTTTTTCAATAGCCTCTGCTCCCATCATAGCTTCAAAGAACACTAAATCTCTCTCAACTAAGTCAGAATACTCATCTTCTGAGATAACTGTACCAACAGTCATTTTTTCAATCACCTGATTTAACTTAGAGTAGAATGATTCAATTTCTTCCTCTTTTTCTGCATAATCTCTCCTTACCTTAGCCAATGCTTGCTTTCTCTTATGTTCACTCTGACTCATCTTTAAATCAACCCCTTTATCTTTAGATTTCTTAAGCTCTTTAATCTCTGCATCAAACATCTCTGTTGTTATATTTAACTCATCCTCTAGCTCTGCATGCAACTTCTTAACCTCTTCATCCTTAAGTGCAACAGCCTTTTCTATAACTTCTTTCTTTTTGTCCTCATCAACAGAGACTGCTACATATCTTGTATAGTAAACAACTGAAAGGATTTTCTTGTGAGAAATATCTAAGATAATGGACATCTTATTTGGAATACCAAATGCATACCAAACATGTGCAACTGGTATTGCTAAATCAATATGTCCCATTCTCTCTCTTCTTACATCAGAAGTTGTAACCTCAACTCCACACTTATCACAAACAATTCCTTTATACCTAATCTTCTTATACTTACCACAGTAACATTCGTAGTTTTTAGTAGGACCAAAAATCTTCTCGCAGAAAAGACCATCTGGTTCTGCTCTAAATGTTCTATAGTTGATAGTCTCAGCTTTTGTAACTTCACCATATGACCAATTTAATACTTGGTCAGGAGAAGCCAAAGTAATTTTTAAGACATCAAAGTTGTCGAATTTACTTTTATTTCTCTTCATTTTCTGCAACCTCCTCTTCTGTTTGATTTGAAATTAAATCAATATTTAAGCCAAGGGCATTAAGCTCTTTGACTAGTACCTTAAATGACTCAGGTACATTTACACTCTCAATTTTATCTCCATGAATAATCGCTTTATACGCAGCTGATCTTCCCTTAATATCATCAGACTTAATTGTTAACATCTCCTGAAGTGCAAAAGGTGCACTGTGAGCTTCTAGTGCCCAGACTTCCATTTCTCCAAATCTCTGTCCACCCATCTGTGCTTTTCCACCCAATGGTTGTTGAGATACAGCTGTGTATGGACCTGTTGATCTTGCATGTACCTTTTCATCTGAGATATGCTTTAGTTTCAACACATATTTCATACCAACTGTTACTTTATTTGGGAACTTCTTGCCTGTTCTACCGTCATACAAATCAACTCTCTGAGACATATCTTTATCCTGTTTCTTCATTTCGTTCTTTAACCATTCCATATTTTCACCTTCAAAAATTGGGAATGCTAATTTTTGATTCAAATCTTTAGCAAATTTACCAAAGTGAACCTCTTCTGCCTGTCCCATATTCATTCTCTTTAAGAATGTTGGGGTCAAGACGATATCTACTGGTTCACCATCTTCTGTGAATGGCATATCTTCAATTGGTCTAATTGCTGCAACCGTATTCTTATCTCCATGTCTTCCTGCAATCTTATCTCCAAAACCAATTTTCTTTGTATTTGCAACCCATACCTTTACTTGATGTAATACTCCTGGAGGTAATTTATCTCCCTTATCTGTAGAAAGCATCAAACTTCTAATCACAATTCCTTCTTCTCCATGTGGAATTCTCAAAGAGTTATCTCTAACATCACTTGCTGACTCTCCAAATATTGCTCTAAGCAATCTCTCTTCTGCCGTAAGTTCTTTTTCACCTCTTGGTGCAACAACTCCAACCAAGATATCTCCTGCTTTTACATGCACGCCAGATCTAACAATGCCCTGAATATCTAATTTCTGTAAGATTCTGTCATTAACATGAGGGATATCAGCAGTTATCATCTCTGGCCCTAATTCTGTATCTCTAATATCTACTGAATGCTCTCTAATATGAACAGAAGTAAGTAAATCATCTCTAACAATTCTATCTGAAATGATTACAGAATCTTCATAGTTGTATCCCTCATAAAACATTAAAGCTGCTCTAAGATTAATACCAATTGAGAATTCTCCATCCACCATAGTAGGACCATCAGCTAAAATATCACCCTTTTTAAACTTATCCCCAGCCCTTACTACTGGTTTTTGTGTAAATGATGTATTCTCATTGCTCCTGTAGAATGATACTAAGTTGTAATCTTTGACACCTTCTTTTTTGTACTTAACAGAAACTTTGTTTGCGTCAGTATAAAGAACTTCTCCATCATCTTCTGCAAATATTCCCCACTCTGACTGTCTTGCAACAATCTCTTCCATACCTGTACCTACAAATGGAGATTCCTGCTTTACTAAAGGAACCGCCTGCCTCTGCTGGTTAGCTCCTGTTAAGGCTCTCATAGCATCATTGTGAGACACAAAAGGAATCAACGCCATACCCAAACCTGCTTGCTGACTCGCCAAAGCATCTACATAACCAACTAAATTAACATCTTCAAGCAAGAATTCTCCTTTGTACCTAACAGGAAGTAGCGTATCAGTAATATTGCCAAACTCGTCTTTTGAAAGAGTTGCAGAACCAATATGGTACTTCTCCTCCTCCATAGCATCTAAATATTCTACTTTATCTGTTACAAATGGTTTAACCGAAACCTCTTTGATAGATTTTTCCTTAGCAATCTTCTCTGCTAACTTTGCATCTACCAATGTACCTGCTTTTGCAATTTTCTTAACATCTTCTGCCAATATCCTATTTAGTAAATCCTTCTGCGTATTTTTAACCTTGTTTTCAACTTTTCTGTATGGAGCTTCTAAGAAACCAAATTCGTTAATCCTTGCCAATGTTGCTAACTGAACAACAACACCAATATTTGCAGACTCTGGACTTGTTACAGGGTCAAACTTTGAGTAATGAGAATTATGTACCTCTCTAATAGAGAATGTCGCTCTCTCTTTTGCAATACCACCTGGACCACCAGCTGTAACTTTTCTCTTGTTTTCCAACTCAGATAAAATATTAATCTGATCCATAAAGCTAGATAGTGCATTTGTACCAAAGAATGATTGAATTGCAGCAGCGATTGGTTTTGTACTTGCAAGCATAGAAGGTGTAACCTTTGCGTCTTGTCCATACAAACTCATCTTATCTTTAATATTCTTCTCCAATCTTCTAATTGCAGCATTTAACTGTCTTTCTAAAATTTCCCCTACACTTCTGATTCTTCTGTTTGAGAGGTGATCAATATCATCTGGTTCTACTACACCATTATTAATCTGAATCAGCTTTCTAATTATCAACACCATATCCATTGGGTACAACACAGTCTGCT
>CAYPAR010000002.1:0-26467 GCA_964408765.1 uncultured Candidatus Saccharibacteria bacterium
AGGTATTATGCTAGTTTGTATATATGAAAAAACTGCTCGGATTAATAGTAATATTCCTTCTCTTTTGTCTTCTGTTACAAGGAGTTAGAAGAAATTCAAATATTGCAAGTTTTTTTAAGAATCAGGTAAATGAAAATTTAATACAAGAGAATTATAAGATTGCTAAAGAAGAAAAACAGGAAGTAGATGATAAAGAGAGGAATATAATATATGTTCCATACCATTGGAAATATGGATACAACTTGAATGCTAATGACCCCCTATTAGGTACTTTACCTAATATCAAATTTTACATAGAAAATACATTAGAGAGAGAGCGATTACTGTATGGTGTAGAAAAAACCTCTTCTTTAGGGGAATTAAACAAAGAGGGGCTCTTCGAATTAATTAAAAAAGAAAAAATCCTTTATTCAGAACAATCTGTAAAAAATATGTCTCGGTATTTTTCATGGAACGACCAAGAATGCTACGAACTACCACCTTTAGATGGTATTGAGAACTTATATACTTGCAAAAACTGGACAAATTGGTATGTTGGAGATATTTCTAATATAGATTTTGTATATACGGATTGTAAAATAATGGGTCAAGAAGGCTACTGTTTGTTTTCTGATTATGCAAAAGACTACTATTTTACCAACCTATTAATGGATAGTAGATGCCTTATTAAGAAGCCCAACGAAGAGTTGATATGTAATATCGAAAAATATTTGGATGTGGTAATATTAAATAATTTAAAATAACAGGTTTTTTATGAAAAAGATTCTACCCATCATTCTTTTTGTTTTTATTTTTTTCTTCTTTCCCTCTTTTGTTAGGGCAGGTGATTCTAATGGTGTAGAAAGTAATAGAAACTGTATAGATTTGAAAGCTGTATATGAAGAGGCAAATGCTACTAGTCAAGCGATTACAGGGCAAGAAAAAAGCTTAGATGCTATGAAGAAAGCAGAGAATATAGCGAGTTTAACAAATATTTTATCGTTATTTCTAGGTGATGGTATATTTTGTGTGAATGATAAAGAGGCAGCTGTGAAAAGTATCTCTTTAAAATCCACCGGACTTTTTGGGTATTTGGATAGTGTAAACTATGCTATTTTAGCAGGTTTTCCTTCTACTAATGTTCTTAATCATCTAGCACAGGAATTTGTTCCTGGTTATTCTAAAAATAATACGACATTAGCACAAGTAGACTGTGGTCCTCAGCCTAGCTACAATGACTATGAAGCGTATCTTGATTGGTATGATTGTAGATTCCCACAACCTGGAGCAGGCAATACATCAACAGGAACCCAACCAACTACTACGACCCCATCAACAACATCTTGTGGTACAATGCCGAGTCGGAATGACTATGAAGCATACAGGAAGTATGTAGAGTGTCAACAGCAATTACAAGGAGGTGGCACAAATCAAGAAGAAGGAGAGGAAATGGGTAATGTAAATGAGAGGTTACAAAAGAAATTGAAATTATTTACACAAAATGATCAGACAGTTTCTAAGATAGAAGCTCAGGTAGCAGGAGAATCTGTTGCAAATGAAAGGCAGAAAGGTTTTGACTACCTAAGAAACCTAAAAGTAGATCTTCTATGGGGAGAGACAAGAAATATTGCCTACCTGTTCTTTGTCATCGTAATGATTGTTGCTGGTTTTATGATAATGTTTAGGAAGAATCTTCCTGGACAAGTTGTTGTTTCTATTGGTAATAGTATTCCAAGGATTGTTATCTCCCTTATATTAGTTACTTTTAGTTTTGCTATTGTTGGACTTATGTTAGATATTGGCAGAATTGGGATGTCGGTTGTGAATAATACTCTTGCCGTCGCAGAAAGAAAGGTAACAGGAGCGACTACTGTTGCAGAAACAGACATTAGTGGAGTTGGTCGGCTAACAGACCAGGCGCTGTACCATTTAGAAGAAAAATCTGTTTTTGATCCTAATCTTGAAGGTGTTGATTCTATTGAGGAAGCAGAAAACATTGTAAGCAATAATGAAGGAGTAGGAAAAACAAGCTCTGTTACAACAAGGATAGGTTTTGGGGTATTGCTTAGTATGCTTTTACAGGCTGCTAGAGAAACAGAAACCACAGCACTTCCTGCTGTAGGAGCAACAGGCCTCCTTGAAGTTGTTATAGATTTGGCTCTTGCTGCCGCACAGTACTTTACTTTAGCTAGTGTTGCTCGCCTGATTTTGTTTCTTCTTGTTGCACTATATGCCTCTGTTAGACTATTTATAACAATGTTTACAACATACATCAAAATTATTGTAAGTGTAGTTGTTGCTCCATTACAAATAGCTGTTGGATCTATTCCTGGGAACGAATCGATGACAATAAATTGGTTTAAATCCGCAGCTGCAAATGTACTTGTGTTTGTTGTTATCGTTGCAATTCTTGGTTTCTTTAGATTTATGAGCAGTGCAATAGATCCTTCAAGATTCAATTTCTTCGGGAATAAAGGGCTTTTCTTCCCAGAATGGCTTATTCAAATAAAGGGAATTCTCATAATTGCTAGCTATTTATTTGCATCTAATGCACCTACTTTAGTTAATGGGTTTATGAATGTAGAACAGAACAAAGTGGTTAGTGTAGCAGGAGAAAACATTAAAAAGAGTATGAGTAAAATACCTTTGGTAGGGAGTATGTTTAATGGATAAATCAAAAAAGACAACAAGTTCATATGACACTGTTTTTGATTTTATTTTCTCTATTCAAAAAAGCAAGATAAACAAACCATTTCGTAAGGTGCAGCCAGAATCAGGGATATACAATTCGGCATTGATAGAGATAGGGACACAACCAGCAATTTATCCACTTGAATCAGTTTTCAATTCCATTAATTCGTATATTAAGAAAGAAACAGAGGTGGACTTAGGGGGAGGTATTTCGGCAGGTATAAGTTCTGATGTTTTGAAAGGACCTGGAGCATACTCAAAAAAAGAGATTTCTAAAAACAGAGCGAAGACAAACTTCGCAAGGATTGGAGCAGGACTTCACTACGGTATAGATGGTGCTCTCATTTCCCTTCTTTCTAGGTATAATGGGGCAGCTGCAAAGAATGCATATGTAGCGGGGTCTCTTTTTGCAGATACACAAAGAGCAAAACACTCTAATCGTATTTTTGGCGTAGATACAGAACGGAGCGAAGAGGAGAAAGATAAAGAATTATTCAATCGTGGTGCTAGTTTAATGTCCTCCACTATTGCAAGGACAAACCCATCATTGGAAAAGGCTAGGATAATGAACATTATCAAAGAAGGTCAGAAAATCGTGGATAGAAATGAAAGAATTCATTTTACTGTAAATAATTTGAGACTCTCAGGAATAAGGGACTCAAAAGAATCATTAAAAATAGCCGAACTATTATGGGGAAACAATGAGAAGGAACTAGGTCTGTATAAGGTAAAAAAAGATTCTGTAAAAGAGAGGCTGAAAGGTATTGAATTTAAAGGAGAAGGTAGTCGGAAAGTGAAAGCTCATAACAAGAGTGTTTATGATATGAAGATAAATAGGATTTTGATAAGTGATATGGATGTCAAAAGGAAAAAGAGAGAGATTTACAGTATTCTTAAAAATGGATACAAATTAGATTCGAAGGAGGCGAATATATATGCGCAAGACTTGCTAATAGCGCGTAAAGCAAATAGTGGAATAGATATTGCTGATTATGCGGTCTATAATTCATTGGTACTTGATACTCAGAGTCGAGCTCTTGCCAAAGGGGATTATGAAGCTATTAGGAAGGCAAGGCAATCAGTTTCTTCCTTATTGGAGACTCAAAAAAGTAAGAAAAGTTTGGGAACAAGGGTAGCACGAGCAACTCTTCTTTACAATTGGATTAAAGAAAGTGGAGCTTGGGGTGAAACATTTTTAAATGGAAACTGGGAGAAATTGGGTACTGATGATTTAAATTTCACGAAAGTTGTAACTGAAAAAGAGGTAAAGGATTCAGATGGAAAAGTTATTGGAAGGTATTTGCAAGCAAGTAATAGTGTTATAGGTAAACTTTTAGGGAAGTTTTACTATTTACATCCTGCGAACTTCATTAGAGGAGTATTCCTAGAAGGAGACTTGCTTCTTAAGCTTGCCAGTAGAAAGAATGGGGAATTAAATAAGAAAAGTTTTGCATACTTGCTTTACAATGCAAGACTGGGTAAAGTTTTCTCGGCTTTTGCCAAACCAATGAAGATTCTTTCCTCGAAGTTTGCTATCATGATAAATCCTTTGTCTATTGGTATTAAGAATTTTGTACGAGGGGTTTTGCGGAGGATTTTGGGAGCAACAGGTCTGGGTGGTTGGTTATTAATGAAGATAATGGATTTGATTGGAGATAGGATTACATATTTGATGAATCAGATAGTTTTAATCCTTCTACTTGGAGTTATTGGGCTTCTTTTTGTCTTTCTTGAATCAACAGGATTACTTTATTCGAATCAGAAAGCGAGTGTAATACAAGGGGTTAACAGTGTTAGCGATATTGTTATAAGTGGAGAGTACTTCACAGATGAAGATTTTGTTCTCCCTGAGTTTGAAAAATAGTGGCGTACCTGGCCGGAATCGAACCGACAACCTACTGCTTAGAAGGCAATTGCTCTATCCGATTGAGCTACAGGTACATTGCAACAAGTATTCTATCAAAAAACTTGTGAGAAATAAAGGTTAAAGGACTTCTTTAAACTCTATAAATATTCCTCCTTGTCTTGTAGGGAAATATTTTAGATTCTTTGGGAAGCTAGGAGGTTCAAATACAACTTCTGTTTCTTTATCGGAGAATACAAAACCTTTTAGTATTTCCATTCCATCTGCCCATTTCTTCCCTTTAATTGCATCTATTACTGTCTGTTTCTCAATCTTTGGCTTGACAGAAGCTTTTGCAACTAATTTAATTTTTATACTTTCAGGAGTATTTTCAACTACAGTGATTTCTTTTTCAACCTCATCACTTAGTGTTAATTCAAGGTTTTTATCTGTTTCAAAAAGATTTTTCTCCTGAGCTTCATTTGTTAAAAGTTCAGATACTTTCTCGTCAAAACCATCTTTCATAAAAAAGGTAGCAGTACTGGTTATTTTAAGATTCAAAGTCACTTCCTTTGCTTCTTCCCCAACCTTTTTATCTGTCTTTATACTATCTTTTGCTTCTTCACTCTTTATTGAATCTCCAATAATCTCCCATGATCCTCCTGATTTATCTTTCAAGTCTCTTTCTCCTTCTTCCATTGCAATCTTTTTTAATTCTTCTACAGCACTATTTACATCTGCTTGAGTAAGAACTGTGTATTGTTCTTTGGAACCTCCTGTGATTGCCTGTGAAGCTAAACCTTTCAATTGTGTTCCACTATATCCTTGTATAGAAAAAGATGTTGTTTGTGATAGGTTATATTCTTCACCGATATCATTAGCTGTAATCCCTACAGTTTGCATTGGTTTGTCACATTTGAAAATTACTTGAGCATCTATTTTAAAAACTTTTCCTCCACTAGAAATTATAGTGTGTCCTGCTTCTAGTGTTCTTGGGGTCTCATCAGAACACTCCTCGGGGTCTAGAGCAACAATGTTGATAGTACCTTTTGCCTTCTCTCCCTTATATGCAGTTCCCGTAGCTTTTATCGTGGAAGATCTATCTTTCTCTACAGTCTCTCTCTTTATTGGAATCTTTTCTTCTTCAAAATTAACCTCTTTAATATTTTCATCTCCAGTAAAGATTCTTTCTATAGTTGCCTCTCTTGATTGTATATACATCCTAATTTTTACATAAGGAGCAGTTCTGTAGTAAATAAATGATCCTAATCCTAAGAGCAATACTAAAGCAACTCCGATTAGCATTAATAATTTCTTTGATTTTGGAGTTAGTTTCTTTCCTTCTCTTTTAAATTTTTCTTTAGACGAAACAGGTAAAACTTTCTCTTTTATCCCTTTCAAACTAAAGGTTTTTATTGGTAAGTCTTTCTTCTCTTCTTTTTGTTCTCCTTCCTCTTGTTCCTGTGGAGGTTGAGACTCTGTAATTCTATCCTCTGTTGGAAGATCCTCATCTATACTAATTCCATGATCTTCAACTGCTTTAATCTCTTCACTCTCTTTTTTCTCCTCTACTGGTAGAGGTTCTTCTTGTTTTTCAATAGGTTTTGGTGTTAATCTCTCAGTTCTTTTGCTAACTTCTTTCTCCCAAATGTCTTCTGTTGGTAGGGCTGTTGTTTCTACTGTTGTTATACCAATAGCATTAGCATTTCTTACTCCTGTTGGGTTTTTAATTATCTGAACGATTAAATATTTCCCTTGCTCATCTGCAGTTTCTTGTATTACTTTAAGATTTATTGGACTTATCAGTAAATCAGAATCTTCTGCAAATGTTAAAACAATTCTCTCATTAGGAGATTCCAAGATACTTGTAACAATATCTGTTAACTCATCTTCTGTGTTTATAACGATTTTTGTAATCTTCTTACTCTCTTCTTCCATTTAAATCTTTTTTGTTAATATCATATATAAATTTAGCCAAAGATGCAGGTGTAATATCAAATACATTTCTTAAATCTTTACTACTATCCGTAATACTGTCTAGTTTCTCCGGTGTAAAGAATTCAATCTTGGGAACTACAGCAAAAGGTAATGATTTTTTCCATGGAAATTCAAGCATTACTTCTTTGATTTCAGGTAAAAGTGATCCACCCCCACAAAGATATATCTGGGTAGGGAATGATGAAACATCATCACATAGAGAAAAAGCTGTTTTTA
The DNA here is from genome assembly GCA_964408765.1 of uncultured Candidatus Saccharibacteria bacterium. Lineage (GTDB taxonomy): Bacteria > Patescibacteriota > Dojkabacteria > SC72 > SC72 > UBA5232. The sequence continues at coordinate 6,728 of CAYPAR010000002.1, forward strand.
ATGTTCTCATCCATAATCTTGCAACAGGATAAACAATCTTCTGTACTTCCCTCGAGAGCTCCTTATTTAAATCTTTCTTTGCATATTTAATTTTTCTCTGTTCTGCTACTCTGTATTCTAGGTTTAAAATTTTAGAAATCTCTTTTGTAAATGTTCTTCCTCCAAATGCAAACATCTTCGTTTCTATAACATTTCCTTTCTCTACAATTGCAATATCTGTTGTTCCTCCTCCTACATCTATAAAGATGGCAGAAAAATCCCTATTTGAAGAGCCTGCAAAGGCCCTAGCAACTGCGAAAGGCTGAGAAACGATTCCTAGGACATTGAGTTCTAATTCTCTTGCCACGCTGCGAAGAGACTCCACATAGGTTTTCGGGGCAAAAGATGCATAGTAATTAAGTTTTACATCTTTTCCTTTGTACCCTACTAAAGAATCAACAGGCATTCCACCAATTTCTGTTCCAGTTCTTGTTAGATGCAATATCTCAATATCTTCATTTACTAAACCAATTCTCTGTCCCAGATCTTCTTTTCCACTTGTCTCAATCTTTCCCTCTATCTGTGCTAATATCCTTTCTTCTTCTTTCTCTGTTACTTCATCATCAAAATTTTCTTCTCTTTGATAGTTTACAACAATAGAAACACCTTGGATATATTCCCCAGCAATACCCATTACAATATGTTTTGGATATTCTTCAGGATTTAATCTATCTGTAAGCGATGACATTGTTAAGCGACAATTAGCAAGTACTGTATCAAGGTTTGTGATGATACCACTCTTCATTGCGTGTTGCTGTTGTTCAACTCTAGAAACTCTAGAAATATTTATTCCTAATTTATTAACATTGAACAAAACACCTTTGAGAAGTTCTGTTCCAATATCTAAAGCTACAATATTATCTTTAGGATTTAGTATTATTTTTGAATTACATTTTAAAAAAGGCAGATTAAACATACTGTAAGTATATCATATTAGGTTATTTGTAAAAGGGGGAGCTAAACAATAGCAATCATAATAATTGGCTCTCTCTCAGTTCTCTTGTAAATAAGTTTGCTAAGGCTCTTTTCAAGCTCTTCTCTTAATTTGTCATAATCAACCTTCTTTGCTTTTCCTTGCTGGCTTAACCACATCCTATGTGTATCAAAAATAGTGTTAGTAATCTCCTTAAGTAAATCTTGAGAGTGTTTGAAATATATAAATCCCCTTGAAAGGAATTTTGGCTTTCCAATAACCTTATGCGTATTAGCACTAAGATTTAGTATCACAGTAAATATCCCATACTCTGCAAGTTGCTTTCTATCTTTTAATACCATATCACCAATATCCCCAACACCTAAACCATCTATTAGAATAGGTTTAGATTCTATCTTCTTTCCTCTTTTCCAGTATTTACCAGTATATTCCCACATCTGTCCATCATCTGTTAGATGTATATTATTTGGATTAATACCCCATTTCTTAAGATTCTGTTTATTAAAATATCTAAAAGTTAATGAACCATGAATAGGCATTACATTTCTTGGTTTAATGAAATCTATCATTGCTCGTATATCTTCCTGATTCCCATGTCCCGTTGAGTGTATTTTCATGTTTACAGTATCTTTCATTAACTCTGCACCAAGGGCTATTAATCTATCTGTCATCCTTTCAATACTTGAAATGTTCTCAGGAATTTCAGATGAGGACATAATTACTAAATCTCCCTTCTTTATCTTAATATTCTTATGCTCATTTAAAGAAACCCTGTTTAATACTGCAAATCTTTCACCCTGGCTCCCAGTACAAAGAATTAGTAATTGATTATCTGGATATTTATTTACATCTTTATCTTTTATCAGCAATCCATCATCAACCTTAATATATCTATTCTCTCTTGCTATCTTAATCGCTTGATCTAAACTTCTCCCTGCAAGTAATACCTTTCTGTTTGTTTTCTTTGCAATTTCAATAAGTGAATACAATCTTGTAATCAATGAAGAAAATGCGGAAACAATAACTCTCCCTTTTTGGTTTGCAATAATTTCTAAGAGATTATCTGATATCATTCTTTCTGAAGGGGCTTTGCCTGGAATTGTAGCGTTTGTGCTTTCAATTAGAGCTAAATCAATTCTTCCCCTTAGGCTTTTTAATTTTTCATAGTCTGATTGTGGTTCATTTGCAGGAGTTAAATCAAATTTGAAATCTCCAGAGAAGAAAATATTTCCTTTTGGAGATTCTATAAATATCGAAAAGGCATCAGGAATACTATGATTAATACCTATGAACGAGGCTTTAAAGTACTTACCAATATTTATTTTTGATTTTCTATCAACGCTAAAGATTTTAACTTTCTTTTCTAATTTGTACTCTTTCATTTTTTCCTCAATGAGTGATTTCGCAAATCCTCCTGCGTAGATGGGAGGATAATCTAGTTCAGGTAAAATCCATCTTAAAGCGCCAATATGATCTAAATGACCATGTGTTATTAGTATGGCCTTAATATCTTTTTTGTGTTTTTTAAGATATTTTGTATTTGGAATGAGGTAGTCAATTCCGTACATTTCTTGTCCAGGAAAGGAGTACCCTGCATCTACCATTACAATTTCATCTTTGTATTGAATGAAGTTTGAATTTCTACCAATCTCTGTAGTTCCAGAGAGAGTACATAATTTGAGAAAATCCTGTTTATCACCTCCATTCCTCTTGTCTCTATTTTTCATGTCGTCTGTATTATACCATATAGCTTGATTTCTAGGAGGTCTGACCTAGGTCTGCCCCGTAAGGGTGTCATTTTGTCTTTCTGCCTCTGGCTTTTTTCTGGTACCTGTTCTCGGTTGGTCTTCTCTTCCTTTTATGTGAAACCACAGGGTTTTTTGAAAGACCTGTCCTTTTTGTAAAAAAGATTGCCTGTTGGTATAATGCAGCGATATGGAAGAGGGTATTCCGAAAACATTTGAATCAGATAAAAGGGAGGTTGAGATATACAAGCTTTGGGAAAGGTCTGGTCTTTGTAATCCAGATACTATGAAGGAGTATTTAGAAGCAGAAAGTATTGAGATTCAACTTCCTTTTACAATAACACTTCCTCCTCCAAATGCAAATGGTACTCCACATCTAGGTCATATGTGTGGATATGCTTTTCATGATGCAATAGGAAGATACAACAGAATGACTGGTCATCCTACACTTCTTCTACCAGGAAAAGATCATGCTGGAATTCAAACAGAAGTTGTGTTTACAAAATATTTAGAATCCCAGGGAATTGATAAGCAGGAATTAGGTAGGGAGGAGTTTTACAAACAGTGTTATGATTTCTGTTTAACAAATATGAAAAGTGCAAGAGAATACGAACAAAGAATAGGACTTTCTGCAGATTTTTCAAGAGAGTTTTTTACATTGGATGAAAGATTAACGAAGGTAGTGTATGAAACTTTTTACAAAATGTATGAGGATGGTTTGGTTTATCGTGATAAAAGAATTGTTAACCAGTGTCCAAGCTGTAAAACCGCATTGGCTGATATAGATACGGAACATGAAGAGAGAAGAGGTATATTTGCATATATTATCTATCCTTTTGTTGATGAAGAAGATAAAAAGTTGGCAAAGGAAAAGCTTGGGGTAGAGGGTATTACAATTGCTACAACAAGACCTGAAACAATGTTGGGAGATACTGCTGTAGCTGTAAATCCAAATGATGATAGATACAAGGAGTTTATCGGTAAGAAAGTTCTCCTTCCAATAGCAAACAGAGAGATTCCAATCATTGCAGAAGAAGAAACAGACATTGAAACAGGAACAGGTGCTTTGAAAGTTACACCTGCCCACTCCCCAATTGACTTTGAGATAGGGAAAAAACATGATTTACCGATAGTGAATGTAATTGAAGAAGATGGAAAGATGACAGGGGATATTCCAGAAAGGTTTAAGGGTATGGGAACAATTGATTGTTCAAAAGCATTAGTAAAAGAGCTAGATGAAATGGGGCTTCTTGTTAAAATTGAGAATATTAAGCACGAAGTAGCAATTTGTGAGAGGTGTAAAACAGCTATTGAACCAATTATTTCTAATCAATGGTATGTAAATGTTGAGTCTTTGGCTAAAAAGGCATTAGAGGCTCTTAAAAATGGTGATGTTAAAGTTATACCTGCTGGTCAACAAAAAGCATTGGAACATTTTTATGAAAATATCCAGCCATGGTGTATTTCACGACAGTTATGGTGGGGTCAGAGAATACCTGTTTGGTATAGTGGTGGAAAGAAATTATTTGATTGGCTTAATGAAAATAAAGGGAAAAGTGTTCAGGATTTTGAGAAAGAGTTTAATACAAAAGCAACTGGGAGTGGAGAGATATTCTTAGGTGAAAATATGCCAGAATCCCAAAATGGTGAGATTTGGGAGCAGGAAGCAGATGTTTTTGATACTTGGTTTAGCTCTGGGCAATGGCCATATACTACTCTTGGAGGTCCAGATGGAGAAGATTTTAAGAAGTATTACCCAACACAGATGATGATTCATGCACGAGATATTCTCTTCTGGTGGACGGGTAGAATGTTAATGTTCGGTTTTTACAGGACAAATCAAGTCCCATATTCATTAACTTGGTTGACAGGGATGATACTTGCTGCAGATGGCTCAAAAATGTCTAAATCTAAAGGAAATGGTGTTGAGCCAAGTGAGGTGTTTGATAAATATGGTGCAGATGCATTAAGAATGTGGTACTACTCTGATGCACTGCCAGGATCTAATTCTCCACTTAGAGAGGAAAAGATAAAAGGGAACAGGAATTTTATTACAAAGATTTGGAATGCAAGTAGATTTGTTTTAATGAATATGGATGATTCTGAATTAAAAGACATTGCAAACTACAATGTTGAGGAAACAGAGAGAATTAAGAGAACAAGAGAGCATATTAAGAAAGTTTCAGCATATATTGAGAAATACCAGTTTAATCTAGGGGCTGAGGAAATTAGAGAGTTTTTTTGGCACCAAGTCTGCGATGTTTGGATTGAGGAGATTAAAGCAGAGATTAAAGATCAGGAGTTAGGTAGCGAAAAAAGAAAAGAGAAGCTTTCAGAGCTTTTGTATATTTTGAAAGAAAATCTGAAGATAATGCATCCCTTTATACCTTTTGTAACAGAAGGAGTGTGGCAGGAATTGGTAAAACTTGATTTGGCAGACGGATTGCTGATGAGCCAACAACTAGACCTGGTCAGCTAGTTTCTTTTTATCCAATAAAGGTTTAGAGTGTGAAAATCGAAAAAAGTCGTCTCGCTATAGGTTGGTAATTTGTGTTTAGAAAACCCCTATCTTCCAACTTAAACAATGAAATGTTGTTGTAAAAGGGTTTCATGTGTACCTATAGTGAAGAGCTTTTTCCTAAAAAAACACTGTTTACTTCTCTCTGTGTAAGGAAAAACTAGCTGACCAGGTCTGTGGTATAATTAAGTATGCAAAAGAAATTTTATATAACAACAACTCTACCTTATGTAAATGCAGATCCTCACATTGGCTATGCATTAGAATCTGTTCAGGCAGATGCAATTGCTAGGTATTTTAAGAAGAAATTAGGGAATGAGAATGTTTTTTTTAATGTCGGAACAGATGAACATGGGCAAAAGATTTGGGATAAAGCACAAGAAGAAGGACTTTCGGTTCAGGACTTTGTAGATAAATATGCTCAGAGATACAAAGATTTCTGCAAGTTGTTTTTTATAGAGTATGATAATTTTTATAGAACATCGGATAATTCTCATCACAAAGCAGCACAAAAATTTTGGGAAAAATGTGAAGAGAAAGGAGATATCTACAAGAAAAGATATGCAGGAAAGTATTGTGTGGGCTGTGAAAGATTTATTACAGAGAAGGAATTAGTTGATGGTAAGTGTCCAGATCATGGAATTGTTCCCGAGGAGAGAGATGAAGAGAACTATTTTTTCAAATTAACAAATTACAAAGAAGAGCTTCTAGAATGGTTGGAGAACAATCCACAGGTTTTGAAGCCTAGACAGAAAAGAGTTGAGTTAAAAAAGATTATTGAGGAAATAGAAGATATTAGTATTTCAAGATTAAAAAAGAACCTCTCTTGGGGTATTGAAGTTCCCAATGATCCCGAACAGGTTCTCTATGTTTGGTTTGATGCTCTTACTAACTATGTTAATGTAATTGGTTTTGGAAGTAATGAGGAAAAACTTAATGAATGGTGGCCAGCTGTACAGATATTTGGACCAGATAATCTCAGATTTCAGGGTGTAATATGGCAAGGAATGTTGTCTTCTGTTGGATTGAAACATACAGAAAAGCTTTTAGAGCATGGTATGATTTTAGGTCCCGATGGAAGAAAAATGTCTAAAACTTTAGGAAATGTTGTTTCACCATTTGAACAGGAGGGAAAATATGGAGCAGAAGTTGTTAGATTCTATCTTTTAGTAGGTATCTCTACATTTGCAGATTCCGCATACAAGGAAGATGATTTGGTGAATTTGTATAATTCAAGGCTGGCAAATAATTTTGGTAATTTGCTTAATAGGGTAATACATTTGGCAAATAGTAAGGATGTGGAGATAAATAATGAAGAGTTAGTAGAGAATGATTTCAAAAAGAAAGTCGATGATTTCAAAAAGAAAGTTGAAGTTCTTTATGATGATTACGAAATTGCATTAGCAGGTGAAAAGATTGATGAGTTAGCTGATTTTGGGAATAAATATATCACAGCAACAGAACCATGGAATAAGGAGTTAAAAAAGGAAAATAGTGAAAAGATTTTAAATAATTTAAGTTATTTGCTAAAGATTGTAATTGATTTATATTATCCCATTATTCCAATTAGTTGTGAGAAAGCGCTTGCGGCATTGGAAAAAAGAGAAACAATTATTCTATTTAGTAAGATATTATAGATATGCTATACTAAATTAGAAAATTAAAAACTGTCCATGGCAATATCTAAAAAACAACCTAAAGCTATAAATTTATTAGATCCAGTATATTCTCCACACGATACCTTTTCGAAGGCTTATGATTGGATGGTAAATATTGGTAAGTATCTGCTAATTTTTGTTGAAATTATTGTACTAGGAGTGTTTTTTTCGAGATTTATTCTTGATAGACAGAATAACAATTTAACAGAGGAGCTAGAGAGTCAAATTGCTTTATTGCGTACAGAACCATGGAAAACTAACAATATCCTTTTCTCAAATTATCAGACACTTCTTTCAGATGTTAAAATTATTAAAGATGGGCAGAGACAAAGTTCTAGTGTAGTTAGTGAAATAATAAGTGGTATTCCTACAACCTTATCTTTAAAATCTTTCTCTTTAAATGAGGAAAAGGTCTCCCTTTATTTAACGACATCTAGCTTAGAAGAAGTGAAAATATACGAATCATCTCTTAAAGAGAATAATCGTTATTCTGATGTTAGTTTTAGTATATCTAAAGAAGATGCAGAGATATCAGTAAGTGTAAGATTTAATTTGGTAAAACCAGAGAATTAATGGATAATAAAGAGCCATCTACTGGCTTAATTACAACAATTAAAGAAAGCAGGGAAAAGACTACTTCATATATTACAATAGGGTTTACAATGTTAATTGTTACCTTATTGATAATATTTGCAATTCGTCCAACAATTACTACAATTATTAAGATAAATAAGGGGATTAAAGAGAAAGAAAGTATGTCTTTATTACTTAAACAGAGAATTAAAACACTCTCCTCTTTAAATGATGAATACGAAGAATCTAAAGAAAAATTTGAATCGTTAAGCTTAGTTTTCCCTGTATCGGAGAGATATATTCTTTTGTTATCTAATATTGATTCCGTTGTTAACAGGAATGGTTTTAAACTTAATTCGATATCTTTTGATAAGTATGATGGGGAAGGGTATAACCTTTCGCCATCTGTTTTAAAGCCAAGTATAGTAAGACTTAGCATCTCTGGACAATATGATAGTTTAATTAATTTTCTAAAGGATTTAGAGTCTTTACCTATGCATGCAGTTGTTGAAGGTATCCGTTTTTCTATTCCTCAGGATGGTGATGATATATCATTTTCTTTGTCTCTGAGAGTTTATAATATCTCAGAAAATAACTTTTATACTTTAAAGTAGCTATGGGAGAGATAGTTAAAAAATATATGCCAGCAATAATTCTTTTATTTGTGATAGCTATTATTTGGGGAGGATTGGTATTTTTCTTTGATACACAAGAATCGGGATCTAATGTTGATGTGGGAATATATAAAAGTAGTCTAAAAAATAATTTCGATAATGAGACTTTAGAAGATATGGACGAGAGAGTTATTAAAACACTCCCTGTTTCCCCAAAAGAATTTATCAATCTTAAGAAAAAGGATTAGTCTATATAATCATTTAATTTTTGCTGTGATGACTTCTCTTTTAGTTTCTTTAGGGCTTTGGCTTCAATTTGCCTAATTCTCTCTCTAGTTACGCCAAATTCTTTTCCTACCTCCTCTAAAGTCCTGGAGACACCATCTTCTAGTCCAAATCTTAGAGCCAATACTCTTCTTTCTCTATCTTGTAGGCTATCTAAGATTTCGTGGAGTTGATTCTTTAAATATTCCCCTGTTGCATAGTCTTCGGGAGATTGTGACCTGTCATCTGGAATAACATCTTGCAGTTTGCTATCTTTTTCTTCTCCAATAGGTGTTGAGAGTGATGTTGGATTTTGATTTATCTTTTTTATCTCAGTTATTTTTGTTACTTCAATATCCATCTCTTTTGCAATCTCTTCATCTGTTGCTGGTCTACCTAATTTTGTAGCCAACATGTTATTTATTTTGTTGTATTTATTAATTGTTTCAATCATATGAACTGGGACTCTAATAGTTCTTGCTTGGTCTGCTATTGCCCTAGTGATTGCCTGTCTAATCCACCATGTTGCATATGTGGAGAACTTAAATCCTTTTGTATAATCAAACTTTTCAACCGCTCGCATAAGTCCGATGTTTCCTTCTTGTATGAGGTCCAAAAGCTCTAAATTAGACTTACTATACTTTTTAGCAATACTTACCACCAATCTAAGATTTGCTGTAATTAGTAGTTGTGTTGCCTCCTCATCTCCATTTTCAATTCTCTTTGCAAGTATGACTTCTTCTTCTCCTGTAAGTAACGGAATTCTACCGATTTCATATAGGTATGATCTAATGGCATCTGTTGATAGGGTTGACTGTATAGATTTAAGAATTTTAATCTTCTTCTCAAGAGTTAGTTCTTCTTGTTCTTGTGGTGCAATAGTATCATCTGGTTCTAAGACTTCGATATCATTCTCTTGTAATATTTCAAAAATATTATCCAATAGTTCAATATTATCTTCTATTGTAGGGAAAATATCTAAAAGATCTTCTTGTGTAAGGAAACCTTGGTCCTTTCCTTTTTTAACTAGAAGATCAATAGCTTTTTTCTTATTCTGCATTAGTTTTATATAATATAATTTATATATTTTAAGGTTCTAAAGCTTCATCTTTAATTGCTTTCTCTATTGCTTGTTTAACCCACCATGAAGCTATAGTAGAGAACTTAAAACCTTCTCTGTAATTAAATTTTTCAACTGCTCTCATAAGTGCAATATTTCCTTCCTGTATGATATCTAAAAGTTGTAGATTAGATTTATCATACATATATTCTTTGGCTATACTAACCACTAATCTTAGATTTGCTGTAACTAGTATCTGTTTAGCTTCTTCATCACCTCTTTCTATACGCTTTGCAAGTATAACTTCTTCCTCACCTGTAAGAAAAGGGATGCTACCAATTTCATACAGATATGACCTAATAGCATCTGCAGACATTATGGGTTGTATAGATTTAATAATTTTTATCTTCTCTTCTAATGTCTTTTCTCCATCTCTTATCTCTTCTTCATTTTCTGTAGCTGTTGTTTCCTCTGGTTCAACAACCTCTATCTTATTTCTTTGTAATACTTCAAAAATATTATCTAATAGTTCTAAATTTTCTTCTACTTTAGGAAAAGCATCTAAAAGGTCTTCTTGTGTAAGAAAACCCTGTTCCTTTCCTTTTTTAACTAAGAGAGCAATTCTTTTTTCTTGCTTCTGCATTAGTTTTTTATATGGTATAATTTATATATGGACAGTCCAGACAATATTACATTACAAAGAAAACAATTCTTTATCGAATCGGTAGCAAGATTTTGTGATAAATGTGGCACTCCTTATACTGTAGATGATCTTAATATCGTCCAGAATACTGGTGCAAGCACGATTATACACTTTTCTTGTCATAATTGTAAGGCCAAACATATTGCAACCTTAGTTTCTCCTCTTGGAGTAACGCAGAGAGTACCATTAAATACAGATTTAGCAGAGAATGAACTTCAGAGTTTTTTGCAATACAGAACAATTACAGATCAAGAGATTCTAGATGTTTACAATGAACTAAAAACTGAAAAAATTGCAAAATTTTAATTGGGAGTGTTCCAAGTAATTCTGTACTCTGTATCTCTGTTTAACTCAAATCTCCCAGATAGTTGATTACTTATTGTATTTAATCCTGCAGAGTTACTTAATACCCAAGTTGAAGGGTAGGAGAGATCCAATCTATATGCATGTTTCCTCTCTCCTGCCTGTTTAAATATATTTAGATCTAAAAAGATTGTATCTTCTTTCTTTTCCAATGGGAAATTCATACCTATTTTATCTCTTTCTAGTCTATAGGAAATTTCAAGAGTTTTAATTTCTTTAGATGGGACATTAAACCAACCACCTAAAACTTTATACCCACTTTCTCGATACACTGTATATTTATTATCTTCTATTCCAGATATCTTGAGCAATTGAGCCTCTGCAGGTATGTAAACTCTTTGGTAGTTAATATAGTCTCCTTGCGGGTAAACATTTTCAGTGGAAGTGTTTTCAACAGTTGCTGTATATGTAAAATCAATAGTATCTTCATCTTTAATATTTACAGATAAAGCAAGATTTTTATTTAAATATTGATTAGCTTTATTGCCACCCCAATTCCAATCTATTACTATCGGAGCATCATTGTATTTACTATCTAGGTTACCTGCCCAGTTTCTATTGTTAAAAAAGTTAAATGCTTCATTATTCTTAAATGCTATCTGTAGATGTTTTTCATCTAGTGAACTTTGTAAAATATCACTCATGTCTGCAATCTGGGCTATATCCATAGAGAGTAATTTTTTAATAATTTCATTTGCTAGATTCGCAAGAAAAGTTGTTTTTTGGGTTGACCCAGGTGTAAATTCTCTGTGCATTTGAAATACTTTTTCATATAGATTCTCTCCTGTTATTAATTCATCTTCTCCTGGAACTTCAATTCCTCCCCATTTATCTAGTAGCTTCTGAAAGAAAGCTATATCTACTGTTATTATCCCGTCGATATCATTCCCCTTACCTAAAGCTGAGACAAATTGTTGAGATGCTTCTCTTGTTTCAGAAAGATTAGGACTCCAGTTTACTAAAGAGAAAAGCCAATCTTTTACATCTAAGGCATTCCGCATAGATTCTGGTGGAGAATATCGTTTACCTTGAACTCTCAGAGTTCCATCTGCATTATATATATCATCAACAAATAATTCCCTTATTTGACCACCTTCTACTCCTATAATTCCATAACTCGTTAACCATCCACCAGTGCTTCTAATCTCTGATTCATTTTGTAAGAGTACAAGATATCTTTGTCTTTCATTAACACCAAGAACCTCTGGTAGGAAAGCTGTTGCCTCTTTGTATGTCTGAGTAGCAATTTCTGCCTTCTCTACAAAACTTTTTATTTCCAGGAGTTTATTCTGTGTAAATTTAGGAAGTGTATTAATTTCAATGTCTTTGAATATCTCATTAGCAAAGGATATTTTGTAGTTTGCCTCATCTAACATATACCTATTTTGTCCTATTTTCTCTAGGTAATCCCTATATTCCCTTGTTGTCGTAGCTACATTATCTTGGAATGTAACAGCTGGTTTGAAATCTTTAATATATGCGGTTAGGGGATATATAGCTTTTAGGACTTGTTGTCCACCTTGTATTGCGTTCTGTGTCCCTAAAAAGACTCTTGAAACATCATTGTAGAATTCTGTTTGACCAGTTATTGCAAACATCCATGACATATTATCAAAGCTATCAGATACTCTACCTATATTTCTTTCTATTTTATTTATATTTGCATAATTATTTTCGTTTGTTGTGTCTAATATGGTTTGTGATAGCTCTTTGACTGCAGAGTTTATTACGATTAGTCCAATTGCGGTGCCTAATATTGGGTAGATAACAAAGTAGGAGAACAGGGTAATCAGCACTGCTGTGATTATACCTTTTACTACTCCTTTTGCAGAAGGTTTCGAACTACCTTTATGCAGTTTTATCTTTCTAAATGGTTCTACTAGGTTGTGTATGAATTCACCTAGTTTCGTTTTATTTTCTTTAGTTGTAGGTGTACTCTGAGTTTTATTAGTATTGTTTGTTGAAATATCCCATGACTTATTAATATTGTCGTAGTAAACCTGTATCTGTTCTATCATAGCTTTCTCTAATGTCATCTGTTGTGCCCACCCATATTTACTTGCATGAGGTGCTGGTACATATATATCTTGTATGAGGAATTTTTCATCTGGATTCTCAGCAAATTTTATACTTTGTGCCTCAGTGTTTAGTTCTAAGAGTTTGTAAGCTATTGAGAGTGTTGTGTAGTCGTTTTTATTAGCTAGGGTAATAACTTCTCCTTTTGTTGAATTAGAGAATGTCAATTTTAAAATACCGTATGTCGCATCATCTTCCTGTATGAGATTATGTATATTAAGACCTTCTCCTTTTATAGTAATCTGTGCACCTTGAGTCGCCTCCGATATTAATTCATGTACAACAGGGTCTTGAACTTTCTCTACTCCACTACCTATTAATGTACCTACTCTGATAATTCTTGCATTGATATTTGTCTTATCCTTAAATTCTGCAACCATTGTCTCACAATATTTCTGTAATTCAACATTGGAATAGGGGGATGGTTTAGATATATTCGTACCATTTGTTCTATTTGCTAATTCTCTATTTAAAGCTAATGAACCAATTAGAGAAAATTTTGCATCATTCTTTTTAATCTGTGTAAGACTTAATTCTAAGTATTTTGTTTCAAGAAGAAAATCTTTACTCTCAAATTCTTCCTGGTTTAATTTGTCATTCAGTATGTAATATAGATAATCAAATCTTTTAATATTCTTAAAGAGAGATTCATAGCCTTTGAAATCAAAGAAATCTACCAATTCTGATCGTTTTAGCTCAGAAATATATTTTCTTGTTTCAGAATTGAATTTATCTATTATGACAACATAACCACCTTGTTCTACTAAAGTTTTCGCGATTAAATACCCAAGTCTGTTCCCTCCGTGTACGAGTATGGTTATAGGTGTGTTACTTTTTACTTTGTTAAATCTTAAGTTACTCATTGGTTCCTTTGGATAAAATATCTAAAGATATCGGTATTGGTAGTTGATATACTTTTAAATTAAGTTGAAAATTTTCTCTTACAAAAACAGGTAACTCTATTTCTTGATATCCCTCACTCTCTATTCTAATTTTATGCTCTCCCTCATTTAACTCTATGTTAGCTAAGTTTGATCTATTGACGAAAGAGTTATCAATGTATACTTTAGACTCTTCACTATTGGTAGTTACTGTTAATACCCCTTTCTTTGACAGTGTCCTCATTGGAGTGTAGTAGAGAATCGTCCCATGTAATAAGTCCTCAGGGGCAATTTCAACATCAATTCTTGCAGAAGTATTTTTTGAAAGTTCAATATTAAAAGAATGTTTTTTATAAAAAGTATCTTCAGGAGCAATCTTTTCTATTTCAATCAGATATTTCCCCTCTGGTAGATCTTCTATAGTTACAGGTGTTTCTCCTTGATCTTTTCCATCTATCCACACCTTGGCTTTTCCTCTCTGTGTCACAACTTCAACTGTTGTATTGTTGTAAAATCTATTAAGAAGAGGTAGTCTCCCGATATATTTTTTAGGAGGAAAAAAGTAAAAGAGTATTGAAAAAAATATTATTGTTACGACTATGATAATGGCAGTTTTAAATTTCTTCATATCTAACATTATATGAAGAAGTTCTGTCTTTGTCTATTCTTTTCTAATATGAATATTTTGATTCTGGAGATTCTTCCTTTTCTTCCTTAATCTGTTTCTTGGATGCACGAATGTTTGTATAGACTAGGATTGCAATTCCCAGAGCTATTACTAATACTATAACGAAGTATCTAACAGCTCCTGCAGTTAATATTGCAAATGATCCTAAGAACAGTGTTATTGCTATTTCTACTAATACAACTTGTGTTCTTGTTAATCCTAGTTTTATCAGTTGATGGTGGAAATGATCGGGTCCATTTATCTTCATTAGTTCTGTGAAACTCTTTGGTTTATATGTTAAATATCTTTTTATTATCACATATGCAAAATCTAGAAGAGGTACAATCAACAATATTAAAGAAGTAGATAGTTTTGCTTCTGCTACTAATGATAATAGGCATATTAGGAAGCCATATACAGATTTTCCTGCAGAACCAGTCATAATTTTTTGTGGAGGTAGTGCGAATACAAAAAAGATAATCATTCCTCCTGTTATTAGTATACTAATAGTAGATGAAAATACAGATTCAAACCTTGTTCCGATAATGAAAATCAAAAGGAAGATGATAATTGAATTACCTTCAATTATTCCAGGTGAGCCTGCTGTCCATTTGAATGCATTGATACATGCAACTATCCAAAAGATCATTATTAAATCTCCTGGGAAGACAAAAGATTGTTGTAGTCCTAACACGGAAAATTCCCAAGTGAAAGCGTCTAGTGGAAGATTAATGATTGAGAGGTTTGTTAAGTCTATAATGGAAAAAGCCAGTACGATTGATGCTAAAAGCTGATAGAGGAGTTGTGTTTTTGCTGGTAGATTAAAGACATCATCTAGTGTAGCTCCTATTACAAGTATTAAAATGGATACTAGTAGAGGTATTGAAAAACTGTCTAATTTAAAAAAGAGCAATATTGCTAATATTACAGGGATTGTAATAGCTAATCCTCCCAAAGAAGGTGTTATGCCTTCGTGCATTGCTTTCTCCTTGTTATCATACTCTTTCCCAAGTCTCTTAACCCCAGGTTTGTATGTAATATCGTATTTGTTAGCGATATATCCAACAATCGGCGTTAAAATTAAGGAAGATATCGCTCCTATCGCAAAGAGAGGAAGGTATTTTAAGTATTTGGCAAAGGCCTCACTTACGGAAGATAAGTCAATATAGCTGAGTAAGTTCCACAATAATTCAGTTGCTTTTGATGTGTCCATTAGAATCTAATATTTTGAACTAATGTAATAGTTAGAAATAGTATAGCAATAATTGTGCTAACTAGAAGTATCTTTGTTAAATGTTTCTCTCTGTTATAGTTTTTTGATACAAAAATCATTGAAATTAAAACAATAACTCCAGTTAATATTGGAATTATATAGATATATTTGGATTCAACTAACATATTTTTAGGAGCAAGATAGAATCTGAATAACGAGATATATTTAGGTATAGAGTTTATTTTTTTGGAAATGAGGTTTACTTGAAAGGCAATCATCACTATACCAAAAACTAACACTGCCCAGACTAAAGGATCTTTTAGAAATTTTATAACTTCAAGTTTTAATACTGCAAAATCAAATTTCCTCTTTGCTTTGTAAAATTTATTCTTTGCGGGTTCTTTGATCTCCAAACCTAACTGTTTTGGATCAATTTCTTTCTCTGTTTTCTTTTTACTTTCTTTACTCATATCGGATTATATCATTATATTAAACTTCAGATATATTAGAGAAAAGATAGAAAAAATCATCTAAAGAAATATGTTGTGGTCTTCTATCTAAAATGGTTGCAATCTTCTTCTCTTCTTTGTTAAACAAATAGTTTTTTAGATTGTTTGAAAGTTTCTTTCTAGGTTGTTTGTATGCATTCTGAAGGAAAAGGTCGAAATCTTTTCTTACTTCTTTCTTTTTTAACTTTTCATACTGTTTCTCTTCTGGAGTAAAACTAATTAAGGAACTCATAACTTTTGGCTTTGGTTTAAATGAATCTGGAGTAATATCCAATATTTTCTTTGCTTTAGAATATATATTTGTTCTTGTTGCAAGTAGATTGTTCTCAGGTGGTTGTGCAATATATTTCTCTGCAACTTCCTTTTGTACTATGAAAAATGCTGTTGTTTTAAAATATACTGATTGTATTATCTTCTCAATAATTTTTTTACTAACATTGTAGGGTAGTGAGCCAAAGAAAGTTATCTTTTCAGAAGAATATTTCTTTAGTTCTTCAAAATCCCAATCTAAGAAATCTTGATTGACAACAATATACTCAGGGAAAAGATGTTTAAGGTTTAAAGCTAACAAATCATCTTTCTCAATCATTACTATATTTTTAAGTACACCTTTTTCTTTAAATAGGCTAGAAAAGTAACCTTGTCCAGGACCTATTTCAACGATAATGTCTGTTGGATGCTCAAGAACAGTGTCTATGATCTTTTTTGCAAGATTAGGGTTTGTAAAAAAGTTTTGTCCTAATGATTTTTTTGTCTTTATCATTAAACTCTAAAATCCCAAACATTATCTTCTTTCTTATACTCTTTTTTACATTTTTTACATGTAGCTTTATCTCCATCGATTTTTAGATCTCCTTTACAGTTAGGACATGCAAGAATATCTTCTAGATTTTCATGTTCCACCACTTTTGTTTTTGATTTTTTAAGTTCTGTTTCAAAAACAATGCTTGGAGGTATATTTGAGAAATATAATATATTTTGAAATATTTTTTCAAAGAAAAGCATAATATTATCATTAAATATTTTCTTAAAAAGAGGGGATCTTAAGAAGGAGCAACCTCTTTTCTTCTTTATGATGAAACCATTTCTTTTCATAACATCTTTAACATACTCAGGATGGAAGTTGTAGAAAATACCTTCAACATTGTCTTTGGTTCCTTCTGTCATTGCTATTGATGGTTGAGCATATGGCTCCTTTGTGAAAAACTCCTTGTTTCCTTTTAACAAAGCCCTTGTCCTTGCTTTTATATGCATCTTATTCGCAAACTCCTGTATATAGTTGGAGTTGTTTTTCATTATTCTCTTCAGTTCTTTGAAATACCCTTCAGGATTTTCTATATGATGTAGAACTCTAACCATTAAACCCCCATCAAAGACATTTTCTTTAAAAGGCATTTTGTATGCATTTGCTGCTATTAAATGAATATTTGAATATTTGCCCTTTAAAACTTCGTAGTTTGCTCTTAATGTTTTAGCAGAGTAGTCTAGAATGACTGGATTCTTGTAGTTTTTGAAATATGTTGATGTTAATCTTCCATATGATCCACCAACATCTAAAAACCAATTTCCACTCTTATCTTTGAAGAGTTTATCAAGCAGGTACTTCTCTGAAAGATGTTCATATCTCCGTTTCTCCCAGTATTGTGAATAGTCGTAGCTAAATTGATCGTAATCAGATACATTATTCATTTTTTAATTCTTGTAAAATCTTAGTTACTTTTTGTAGTTTTTTTAAAGCTGAGTCTTTTTCCTCTTCTTTCTCTAACTCTTCGCTCATAGCTATCTTGCTAACAAGGTTTTTCTGTATGTTTTTGTAATATGTGACCTTTATCTTCTTTTTAATGTCTTTAATTTCATCTTCTAACTCTACATCGTTTGGTAAGTCTTTTGCATTAAATATCATATCCTCTAAAACACCTTGTATCTCCTCTTTCTTCCCTAATTTTTTTAGTAAATCTTCTCTACTACTCTTTTTGCTTTCCTTTTTAATTATTTCATATATGTCTAATATTTCTTTATCTTTAATAAATTTTTCTTCAATGAAGAAATCTTCTTTTCTTTTTTCTGCAAAGAGTAATAATTGGATATATCTTGTGAGTAGAGTATCTCTTCTTTCTTCTTTTTTCTTCTCTTTTTCAAATTCTTTCTTTTTTGTTTTATTATTCGTTCTTTTTTTGTCATACTGGATACCTGTTATCTCCTCTAATTTCCTTGTATAAAGAGCTTTCGTATTAATATCTTTCACAGACTCCAGAAGAGGAGTTATGTTCTTCCTTATCATATTAATATCTTCTAATTTGTTGAAATCTTTTCCTTCTATTTCTTCAGAAAGGATAAATGAAAAAGCCTCTTTTTTGTTTTTGATTAATTGTTGAAATTTTTTGGGATCTTTCTGTATTAGGTCATCAATGTCTTTGTATGGAGCAGGGGTAGCTGCATATGGATTCATATTTAACTCTGAGGCGATTGTAAAGGCTCTTTTTAGAGCATTCTCTCCTGCGCTATCGCTATCAAAAAAGAAGAGGAGATTTTTAGTTAGTGGGAGTAGGGATTCTAGCTGTTGTTTTGTTAAACTTGTACCAAGCGGAGCAACAATATTCTTTACTCCTGCTTGATATGCGGATATTACATCTGTTGATCCCTCACATATTATTGCTAAATCTTCTTTCCTTATCTCTTGTCTTGATTCATATTGTGCGAAGAGATTGTATGATTTATGGAACAAAGGAGTCTCAGGTGTATTCATATATTTGGGTCCATATTCATTACCAGCATTCTGTCTTGCTGTAAAACCAATTACATCACCTCTCCTGGATCGGATAGGGAACATAATTCTATTAAAGAATTTCTCTCTCATCTTTCCTTCTTTTTGAACAAACAGACCTGAGTCTTCCAGAGCTTTTTTACTGTAGCTACCAGATTTTCTAATTTGTGAGAGTAAATCTGGATATTTTGGAGAATATCCAATGGCAAACTTTTTAATTGAATCTTTGTTAATTCCTCTACCTAGTACATATTCTAATGCCTTTTTATCTCTCAGTAATTGATTGTAGTAATATTTTGTTGCAATGTAGTTTATCTCCTTAATCTCTTTATGTTTAGTATTTGGTTTTGCTCTTTTAAGCTCTACTCCTGCAACTTTAGCTAATCTTTCAAGAGCTTCTACAAAGTCAATATTTTCAATTTCTTGGACAAAGTTAAAGATATCTCCTGATTTACCACAACCGAAACATTTATATCTTTGAATATCTGGACTTACTATGAAGGAGGGAGTTTTTTCTTTGTGGAATGGACATAGTCCTACATAGTTCTTACCTGTTTGTTTCAACCTTACATACTTCTCAATAATTTGGACAATATCTATTCTCTCTTTTATCTCTTCTACTTGGTTGTTTGGCTCCATTATTGCAATTATACCATTAAAATCCAAACCCTATTCACACTTAATACTGTTTTCTACAATTGTACATTCCATCCCTGCAACACCTTTCTCTGTAGTAGGTGGCCAAGCTAGTAATTCTCCATTAAAAAACAGCCGTGTATTACTAACTCTTCCCGTTGTTACATGTAGTTTATTCTTAATCTCATACTCTGTTTCAGATGGTTGTACTACCTGTGATAGCTTGTTCTCATCATCAATATCCAACTTAATCCATGCAGCAGAATCAAATACTTCCAACTTTATCTTGTTGACTATAATTTCTTCTTCCTGAGGCTCTTCAGTAGGTTTCTTGTATGTAATTTTAACTGTTTCAACTGTTTCCTGTATGCTGTTATTGTTTTTCTTGGCCTTAATCTTTACGAGGTTGCTTCCTTCTACTAGAACTATCTCTTTTTCAAATTCACCTTCTTCATTCGTTTCTACAACTACATCATTGATTTCAATTGAAACATCTTTTTCTGTTTTTCCAACTATTTTTACA
>CAYPAR010000002.1:26567-30670 GCA_964408765.1 uncultured Candidatus Saccharibacteria bacterium
TTACATCTAGATTGAGATATTTTGCATATATTTTTATGAAACCTGTTAGAAATACTTCTGATTCAAAAGGAAAAAACTCATCCTTTTCGATGTATTGTAAGAATCTCTTTTGAATTCTTGTTTCTGAAGAGGCTGTATCTAGAGATATTTTCAATCTTTCTCTTTTGTTTTTTAGTACTTCTCCTACTGTAATCATGGCTAATTCTACTACTATTTGTTGGTATTAGGAAGGTGAGGAGGATTTTACTAGGATATCAGTAGCATGGTATAATGTATATAGAGAATCTTGTTGTATCACGGTTTAAAGGATTAATTTGTTAATATTTATATACAATGGCAGTAGTCAAGAAAGAATCAACATTTACAGAAACAAAATCAGGTATTACTCTTATAAGTGCATATGAAGCAGTATGGAAGAAATATACAGACTTTAATGGTAGATTAAGTAGAAAAGGATATTGGTATTTTGCCATTGTAAATATACTGATTTCTTTTTCTCTTGCATTCTTAGATTGGTTGATTTTTAAAGGAGAGTCTAACTCTTCTTATGGTTCCCTTGCACCACTTTCATCCATTTATTCTTTGGTTATGTTAGTTCCCCTTCTTGCTGCTCAAACACGAAGGTTGCATGATAGAAATAGGAGCGGTTGGTTTCTGTTGCTTGTCTTGATTCCAATTGTTGGGCAAATCATTGTTCTAGTATTTTTACTACAGAAGGGGAATCAAACTAAGAACGATTATGGTCCAGTATCACACGAGTAGGGTGTTCAGTTTCTTTTAATATTTATCCTCAGCATCATCACCTAGAATTTCTGAAACATCCTTTACTAAAACTTTTCGTGGTTTTGAACCTTCCTCTGGTCCAATAGCTCCAGCTTCATAGAGTTCATCTATTATCCTTGCTGCTTTGTTGTATCCAATTCTCATCTTTCTTTGTAGGAAAGATGCGGATGCTTTCTGAGTTAGTACTACAACCTCAAGAGCTTTACCAAAATCAGGGTCTCTCTGTGAACTAGGTGTTGTTCCTGCTTCTCCAGGTGCTTGTTCCATAGCACTGGTTAAGCTTGAAGAATATTCAATATCTTCTCCCTTTACTTGAGATTTAATTGCATTAACAATATTTTCAGTGTCTTCAGTAGAAGTAAATGTTCCCTGTATTCTAAGAGATTTTGGTGTTGTTTGATCTTTATATAACATATCTCCATTACCAAGCAATGTCTCTGCTCCTGCTTCATCTAAAATTACTCTAGAGTCAATGAGAGTAGAAACAGCAAAAGCCATTCTTCCAGGGATATTTGACTTAATGAGACCTGTTATAACATCAACAGTTGGTTTCTGTGTAGCAAGTATTAAGTGTATACCTACTGCTCTTCCCATCTGTGCAAGTCTCTGGATTTTAGTCTCCACTTCTATACCTGAGGTGAGCATTAGATCTGCCATTTCATCAATAACAACAACAATGTATGGCATAGCAGTAAAGCCCATTTTTGCATTGTATTCAGCCAATTTTTTAGTATGAGTCTGTTTTAATTGAGTGTATCTTCTCATCATCTCTCTAATTACCCACTCAAGAGCATTTGTAATTAATGCAACATCTGTAATCACTGGAGTCAAGAGGTGTGGAATACCATTGTACATTCCCATCTCTACACCCATCTTAGGGTCTACCATAATGAATTTGACTTCATCTGGAGTTTTTGTCATGAGTAGACCTGCAAGTAGGGAGTTAATTGCCACGGATTTACCAGTACCAGTTGCTCCAGCTACAAGTAGGTGAGGAATTTTCCCTAAGTCTTTAATTGTTGTCTTTCCTGTAATATCTTTTCCTAAGATTAATGGTAATTCGTATCTATCAGTCTCTTGTCTTAACTTCTTAACCATATCTTTGGTGTATACAAAGTTTGGAGTAGGGTTTGGAATTTCAACTCCAATGAAAGAAGTACCAGGTATAGGTGCCTCTATTCTAATTGATGCTGTTTGGGATGCTAATGCTAATGCCAAATCATTGCTAAGATTCTTAACTTTAGCAACTTTTGTTCCTGTACTTATACTTAAAGAAAATCTTAGAACAGTTGGACCAACAGCAATAGCTACAACTTTAGATTGAATACCAAAGTTCATGAGAGTTCTCTGAATAACAAGAGCCTTCTCTTTGTAAAGTTTTTCGTCTTGTTGTTGTACCTCCTTCTCTTGCAATATATCTATACTTGGAAATACCCAATCTGTATATTTTGGAGCTTGTTGTTCTTCTTCATCTCCTTCTCCACTTTTCACACTTGCAATTACCTTTTCTGTTTCAAGGTCCATCTCCTTTTGTTTATCATCTCTATGAAGAATCTCTTCTAACTTCTTCTCTGTTTCGGCAGCTGAGGATTCTATGTATGGTTCTGTGTCGTCATCTTCTATTGGATTATTACCATTCTGTATTTTTATATCATCTCCCTCTTTTTTAATCCCTATCTTCTTAAAGAAAGAAAATAGAGGAGAAGGCTCTTTTAATTTTTCATCTGATGGTTCTGGGATAGAATCTTCTAGGAAATCTCTTATTTGTTCTAAAGTGGTTCCTGTTATTAGTGAAAATGCTATTACTAAAGATATTATTACTATTATAATCTCAATGACTCTTCCAAATACTCCATTCAATGATGTGTGTAGTAATTTACCTACTTCACCACCTGTTCCTCTTAAAACATCGGCAATCTCTAATTGTTCTGGTTTCTGCCAGAAAGAAAGGAGTATAGATATACATGCAGAGAACAAGAAGATGCCAACTGCCTGTTTAGCAGATACAAACTTTTTAGATTTTAGAAGTAAGAAAAGAGATGTATACATTAAAAATATACCCCATGGAATTGCAGAATATCCTAAAAAGAGGGAGATTTGGCTGAATAAATCTGAATGTGATATTAAGAATGGAGATATTGCTACAGTCAAACCTCCAACAAAAAGTATTGTACCAAAGAGTATTTTGCTTTCACTACTCTTTATTGTTAGTTTTTCTTTGTTCTTTTTACGGGGCATATACGAGTATATAATAGGATATTATAGGGGAGTTTTCAAAGGGGTATATTTCTTGTTTATAAAACATCTTTAAAATGCCTTTAAAACCGTTGACTTATTAGTGTCTTTGTTGTATACTTCTCAAAGTCGCTTGATTTTATGGTCGTAAAAGTGGTGTTGTGTAGGTCTTTTATGGACTTTTTGGGCATCACTTTATTCAAGTAATAATGTTATAACATAACTAAAAATTTATCCTATGCTAAAACCAAAAATTAACAGGTCTGGGAGATTAAACCTGGGGCTTAACTATTCAGGAGACTTTGAATTCCCAAATTTAATTGAAGCTCAGATTAATTCTTTTGAGGCCTTTAAGAAAGAAGGTTTCAAAAATCTTTTTTCAGAGATTAATCCTGTAAAGGACAATATGGAAAAGATGTGGACTTTAGAGTTTAAAGATTTCAGGATAGGTGAAGTATACAGAACAGTTGAGGAGGCTATTAAAAAAGGTTTATCATATGAAGCTCCTGTGTATGGGAAAGTTCAGTTAATGAATAATAAAACAGGTGAGATTAAAGAGCAAGAAATTTTTATTACAGACTTACCAATCATGACTCATGAAGGGGTTTTCATCTTCAATGGAGACAGAAGAGTTGTTACACACCAGATTGTTAGAGCAGAAGGTGTTTTGTATGAAGAGTCTGATAAATTGCCAACAAGAACATTGTACAAAGTTAGATTAATGCCTGGTAAAGGTCCTTGGTATGAGATAGATACAAATAGACACAATGTAATCTCAATGAGAATTCTCCCTAAAAGGCCTAGGGTTTTGATTACAGAACTTTTAAGAGTATTTGGGTGGGAGAGTGATGATGAGATTAGAAAACTTTTTGCGGAAGTTGATACACATGAGGAGTATAAATATATTGAATCTACACTCGCTAGGGATTTTACAAAGAACAAAGAGGAAGCGGTCATTAGTATTTACAACAAGTTAAGACCAGATGAATCGGTAACATTAGAGAGTGCTGAGAGGTATATTAAGAGCAACTTCTTTAATGTTAGAAAATTTGATTTAGGAAGAATTGGTAGATATCAGTTGAATA
>CAYPAR010000003.1:0-24871 GCA_964408765.1 uncultured Candidatus Saccharibacteria bacterium
TAATGATGTATTCTTAGAGTTGACAGGAAAGGATTTAAGAGATTAACGGATGTTTTTTAATGTATTTAAAAACACACTAAAAATCTTGTTAAGAGATAAAGCAACAGTATTTTGGACTGTAATATTCTCTATTCTCTTAGCCATAATGTTTAAAATGGCTTTCTCAAATTTAGATAAAATAGATAAGTTTGAAGCTATTCCAATAGCTGTACAAGAACAAGCTTTAGAAGATGAGTTCTTTTCGAAATATATAACTACTCTTGAAGAGGAGGAGTATATAGAGGTTGTAAAACTTGAGGGTAAAACAGAAGATGAGAGAAAGGAAGAAGCTGGGAAATTACTAGAAGAGAAAACAATTGTAGCATTTATTGAAAATGAAGAAAGTATAGTTTTGGGAAAGGGGAGTAATAGGATAGAGGAAACAGTGATAAAGTCGTTAATGGAGGGATATATTCAGAATAAATCAATGGTTATGAATATTCTTAAAGAGAATCCTCATACCAATATAGCTGATATTTTGAATTTTGAGACTTATGTTAAAGATGTATCAAATAAAAATATGACTGTTATTAATACCTTTTTCTATACATTGATAGGTATGCAAGCACTGTATTCTTACATCTGGGGTATGAGAGTTATGTATATGTATGAGGCAAACCTTTCTACTCAGGGAAAAAGGAATTCAATAAGTCCTACGAATAAAAGGATATCAATATTAGCTTCAATGTTTTCTGCATGGGCATTAAGTATATTATCAAGTTTAATTGGTATAGGTTTTATCATTTTCATTCTAGATATAAATATTGGTAGTAAAGTTATTCCAATTCTCTCTTTACTACTGCTTGGAACACTTACAGGTGTATCATTTGGATCCTTTATCGCTGTATCAAATAGACAGAGTGTTGGAGTAAAGAATGGTATAGGTATAGGAATTACTATGTTTTGGAGTTTCCTTGCTGGTATGATGGCATCAAGCATAAAGATACTGATAGAAAGAAACATACCTATTCTAAATAAACTAAATCCTGTGGCATTAATAACAGATGCTCTCTATTCATTGTATTACTACAATACTTACGATAGGTTTTTTGGAAATATCATATATCTTTCCCTAGTAACACTCATCTTTGTACTAGGCACTATTTTCTTTATGAGAGGTAAAAAATATGAAAGTCTTTAGAAACTATTTTAAAATTGTAAATAAACATAAGTCTGCATTAGCCATTTACTTTGTAATATTTTTAGCAATAGTTATCTTAATAGCGCAAAATACGAAAAAGGAGAGTGTTGAATTTGAATCGTATAGACCAACAATATATTTTAAAAATGAGTCTAACTCTTTGAAAGCAAAGAAATTAGAAGAGGTATTAAGTGAATATACAGAGTTTAGTAATGAGGTAAAAGAAGAAACAGCAGACGATGAATTGTACTATCAAATGATTTCAGCAATTATAGTTATTCCTAAAGATTTTGAGAATGATGAAGAGGTAGTTCTAAAGATTGCTCCAAATAGTATGACTGGTTTCTTGGTATCACAAACAATAGATAACTATTTAAACAAGGTAAAAGGGTATGAAGTATCTGGTTTTGAAGAAGAGAGAGCTTTGGAGTTAGCAAAAGAAGATATAGCAAAAGAGGTAAATATGAGATATCTAGAAAATCAAGGGAAGAAGGATTTTGGAATACGAAGTTTTTTCAATATGATTAACTATACAATAATGGTACAGGTTATGCTTGTTGTTACTATACTTATGGCGGTTTTTAATAAGAAAGAGATAGCTAATAGAAATAATATATCACCTCTTTCCAATACAAGACTTACAATTGAACTTACACTGGGACATTTAGTTGTTTCATTATTAATATGGCTCTCGTATGTAATTGTTTTTGCAGTTATGTGGTCGGATTCTTTAGGGCTTCAAACTACACAGATGATGATATTTAATAGTTTTATTTTTACAATGGTGATAGTGTCACTTGCAGTACTTGTTTCAAGTGTAGTTAAGAGTGATGGAGTTATTCAGGTGATAGTGAATGTACTTTCTTTAAGTGCTTCATTCTTATCAGGTGCTTTTGTTCCGCAAGAACTTTTAAGTGAGAATGTTTTGAATATTAGTAAGGTTTTTCCTTCATACTATTATATTAGAAATAATAGTTTGATAGAGGGTGGTCTAGGAGATAGGGAGATTACTCACAATATTGTTATTATGCTTGCTTTTATGTTCCTCTTTATAGTTGCTAATATATTATTGAAATCAAGAAAGAAGAAGATGGTTGGATAGGATAGGAATCTACTTTATGATATGAGTATTCTATTAGATATTAAAAAGATAAAAAATTCCAAATAATCCTAAATTATAGTTTTCAACCACTTTTCTAAAATATTTCTTTTTGCTCAAATCTCTTGTAATAGTAGGAAAAAGTAGAAAACAATTTTCTTTAGAATGTTTGTAAAAAACCTTATGCTATGGGTTTCTTGACACACTATACGCCCTATACTATTCTAGATGTACAATATGGCAACACCTAAGAAAACAAAAAAGGATGAATTAATACCAACAAGAAGGAGTGTACATGTTGTATATCTCTCATGTCCTCATTGTAGTCATGAAATGGATTACATAAAGCTCTGTCCTCAATGTAATGAACCGATGAAAGTTATTGATGTTGTTGAGAAGTTTGGAGAAGATGCTGATAGATTTCTTAAGAGGCTAGAAAAGAGAAAAGAGGAGGGGACTGATGGAGAAAGTGTAGTAGGATTAGCGGCAGAAGATGAAATGGTAGGAATAGATAAAGAAGAACCTAACATTATCTTAATGGGTGCTGATGATTCATTAGATGATGGTATTGATCCAGCAGCAACAGATGACACCTCTCTTGATGTTATCTTTCCTGATGATGATGAATCTGTCTCAACAGAACCTGTATCAGTAGATGATGATTTAGCTAAAGCTTTAGAGCAATTAGATTCTGAAGAAGAAGAGAATATTACTGCTGAGGACTTTGGATTTGATGATGGTGAGATTCCTGAGTTATAATATCCCATGTTAGATTTCAGAAAAGAACTTTCTAAACTTTCACTTGATGAAACAAATAGTATTGTAATCAATTCGGGTATCTTAAATGCTCTTGGTATTAGGGAGAGTCATGATATTGATATTTCTGTTAATGAAGAAGTTTTTGAAAAATTAAAGAGTAACAAAAATCTTAACCTGATAACTAATGAGTTTGGCAGGCCAATGTTAGTAAATGACACAGTGGATATTTCTCTTGGTTGGGTTCAAAATTCTAACCTCTCTTTTATCTACGAAGATCTGTTGAAAGACAATTGTACTATTGTTATTGACGGTGTTAGGTATTTGAATTTAGAAACTCTTTTAGAAGGGAAAAAGCTATGGGGAAGAGAGAAAGATAAGGAGGATGTTAAATTAATAGAGAGATATTTAAAGAAAAATAGAGAATTATGAATACCACCCCTAAGCGAACATTAAGTAAGGAAGAAGGAGAGCTTTTTCAAAAAACTGTACATCTAACTATCACCATTGCAGATAAATATAAAGATGAAAGGGCATATGAAGCAGCTCTGGTCGGTTTGTATGAAGGTCTAAGACTCTATACACTAAAAGAAAGAACAATTAAATTAGAACTCTATCTATCTTGGTTTATCAAAACTTCCATAGAGTATACTTTAGGTTACAAAAACAAAGATACTAAATTGTGGGGTAGTAAACTCAAAGAAGGAAAAAGTTCTAATTAAAATATTTAATAGTGGTAACTTTTCTCTGTGATATAATTTAGGTTAACATCTAAACCGATTTTGAACAAATATGAAAAACATAATAGTAGCTGTAGTAGGTCTCTGTGGTGCAGGTAAATCAGAAGTAACTAATATTTTTGTTGAAAATAAATTTGAAAAGGTATATTTCGGAGATGTTACCTTTGATGAGATGAAAAAGAGGAATATAGAGGTTACTCCTGAAAATGAAAGATTAATGAGAGAAGAACTAAGAGCAACAAATGATATGGCGATATATGCTAAAAAGAGTGAACCTAAGATAAAGAAAGCATATGAAGAAGGTAAAAATGTTGTAGTAGAGAGTCTCTATTCATGGAGTGAGTATAAATATCTTAAAGAGATATACAAAGATAATTTTAAATTACTAGCAGTTGTAACAGATAGAGATCTAAGAGCTGAGAGGTTAAAGAACAGACCAAATAGACCTCTTACAGATGAGGAAGTTACTCAAAGAGATTATTCTGAGATAGAGAATATTGAAAAAGCAGGACCAATTGCTATTGCAGATCACTTTGTTTTAAATAATGGAAGTTTTGAAGAATTAAAAGAACAGGTACAAGGATATATTGATACTATAACATCATAGATTGTTTAAGAAGTTCTGATATTACTTCAAAATTATCATTTGGTGAACTTTTTACTTTATGTGTATGTCCACATTTTTTACATCTATACCCTATTTTATACCCCTCCCTTTTCATCTCTGCTGAGATTGGTTCCATAAGTCCTTCACATTTACAATTCCTATCACCAGGATTAATATCAACATGTTTAGAGTAAAGACATTTAGGACAGTGGTCAGTATATCCATCTCCTTGAACAAAGGTACCACAATTTTCACATATGAAGTCTTCTATCCTACGTATAAACTTTCTACCTTCTTCCTTTGTTTTGTCTTCCATATCTTAATTATACAACAGATGATATTAGTATAATTGTAATGTATAATGTCCCATGTCTAATCTTCACAACATATATCCCAAAGTAGCAATAGTTGCTGATCAAATGACAGCTTTTGGTGGTGCAGATAGAGAAATGATATCAATGTTAAAAGTATTTCCAAAAGCAGACATATTCACAGTACTCTTCTACAAAGAGAAATACCCAATGATAAAGAATAAGGTATATACAAGCTTTGTACAAAAACTAACAAAAATATTTGGTAAAAACTTCAGTAGACATCTTAAAGTACTCAATCCTTTTGCTTATGAAAATTTTTCTTTTGATGAGTATGACCTAGTAATATCAATATCAGCAGGACCTAGTAAATCTGTAATTACAGGTATAGACCAACCTCATTTAGCAATGGTAATGACACCTCCCAGAAGTCTTTGGGATAATGAACTAAATGTTAGGGGTTCAAAACTTAAATGGCTTTACAAACCTCTTTCTCATATTCTTAACACATACCTAAGAGTATGGGATATTAGTATTGCAAAAAGGGTAGATTACTGGAGTGCAAACTCTAAATTTGTAGCAAGAAAGATTAAGAAAACATATGGAGTAGATGCCAAAGTTCTTTATCCTGGTGTAGAAGAGAAGTATTTCAAACAGGTAAAAGAGAGTAAAGAAGGTAAAAAGATTTTAGCTAGCCTCAAAGATAAATATGACATACCAGATGATTTTGTTCTAGTAGTATCTAGACTTTACGACTACAAAAGAGTTGATTGGGCAATACAATCATGTATTAAGAGTGGAGATAATTTAGTGATTGTTGGGGAAGGACCAGATAGAAAATATCTAGAAAAGATAGCAAAGGGACACAAGAACATCCAATTTATTGGTTTTGTTAAAGATGAAGAAGTAAAGCTACTTTATGAAATTGCAAAAGTATTACTTTTCTGTGGGATTGAAGATTTTGGATTAGTACCCCTTGAAGCAATGGCATCAGGTACACCTGTATTAGCATATGGATATGGAGGAGTTTTAGAAACAGTGAAAGAGGGTATAACAGGAGAATTTTTCCTTAGTGAAGATGAGTTAACTGACTTACTTAAGAATTACAGAAGAAACAGGTATAATAAGGAGAATATTATAAAGCATGCTCAAGAGTTCTCAGAAGAGAAATTTTTAATTAACTTTTCTAATTACATAAAAGAGATTTATGAAAAAGAAAAAGTATCCAGCATGGCTTAATGATATTAAAGTAGCTGTAGTCTATGAACCTCTGTACAAAATGGGTGGAGGAGAATTACATTTGAAATATATTCTTGATGCTTTTCCTAACTCAGAACTATTTACAGCATACTATGACCAAGAAATTGTTGAGGAGCATTTCAAAGGCATAAAAGTTCATTCTTCTTTTATGCAGAAATTGCCCTGGAAAGATAAATTAAGATATATATATCTCCTGCTTAATCCTTTGGCTTACAAAAGTTTCAACTTTAAAAATTATGATGTAATAATTTCACTCTCTTCTCATTTTGCTAAGTTTGCACATACAAATGGTGTACCACATATAGATGATTGCATGACTCCTCCGAAATTTCTTTGGCAAAAAGATGATAGAACTTTGAAAGATAAAAAGCAGTTGAGTGGTATAAATAGATTTTTCTTTGGGATATATTCCTTTTTTATGGATACATTTCTTGAGAGACTATGGCAAAAATGGGATAGGAATGCAGCAAGGAGATGTACAAAGATAATTGCTAATTCTAATGTTGTTAAAAAGAGAATTAAGAAATTCTATGATTTAGATTCAGATGTAATATATCCTCCAGTAGAGGTAAGTAAAATACTTGAACATCCGAAAGTTAATCGTAAAGAAAATTGGTATCTCTATCTTGGCAGAGTAGAAAGATACAAAGGTGTACATCTTGCAATTAAAGCTTGTGATAGATTAGACCTACCACTTAAAATTGCAGGAGCAGGACAAGATCTAGAAGCTATGAAAGAGTTAGTAGATAAACTTGGTGCAAAGGGGATAGTAAAGTTCTTAGGTTTTGTTTCAGAAGAAGAAAAATACGACCTAATGAGTAAAGCCAGAGCTTTGATTCTTCCAATTAGAGGAGAAGATTTTGGTATAGTACCAGTTGAGGCGAATGCTTTTGGTACACCTGTAATTGCATATAGAGATGGAGGTGTTTTGGAAACAATATCAGAAGAAAATCCTGCTACAGGTGTATTCTTTGACAAATATACTGTAGACTCCCTTGTTGAGGTTCTAAAGAATTTCAAACCAGAAAAATATACACATGATAACTGTGTAAAACAAGCACAAAACTTTGCTTCTGAAATATTCATTTACAAACTTCAGAACTATGTTAAGGACACTTTACAAGGTAAGTAAGAGATTACTAGATATTATCTTTTCTCTCTTTCTGTTAATTCTTTTTCTGCCACTACTTCTTTTAGTGTCTTTCTTGATTTGGATCTCTGATAGAGGAGAGATATTTGTAAAAGAACCGCTAAGAAGAGGTTTAGATGGAAAGGAGTTTAGAATGTTTAAATTCCGAACAATGATTCCTAATGCACATAAGGAATTGATAGAGAATCCTAACTATGCAACCTTGAAAAAGGAATGGGAGAAGAATGGAAACAAACTTTCTACAAAAGAGGATATTCGAGTGACTTGGATAGGTAGAATTCTTAGGAAAACAGATGTGGATGAATTACCTCAACTAATTAATGTCCTTTGGGGGGAGATGTCTCTTGTGGGTCCAAGACCAACATATACATATGAGATGAAGGAACATCTGAGGAAGTATCCAGAAGATATTAAGTATTTAGAAAATATTTTTACTGTTAGACCTGGTATTACAGGAATATGGCAAGTATCAGGTAGAAACAAAATTCCTTTTCACAAAAGATTAATTATGGACTCTAGATATGTAGATCAAATGAACTTGTTTACTGATATTATAATTTTACTTAAAACACCATATATTGTATTGACTAGGAAAGGAGCATATGAGTAGAGATATTGTTACTGTTATAAAATCGGTGAACTATTCAGAAGCAGATAAAGTGCTTACTGTGTTTGGAAAAGAGAGAGGGAAATTTGTTCTTTTTGCTAAGGGTATAAGGAAGATAAATAGTAAGAATAGGGGGAATATGCAGACTTTTTCTACAAGTAAAATATCTTTCTATGAGGGAAAAGGTATGCCTCTTCTTACAGAATCTGAATTGGTAGACAGTTTGGATTTAGACAATCTACATGTTACCAATGTGAAAAGAGTCCTGTTTATGCTGAATAAATTTCTTCAGGAAGGAGAGAGCTATCCAGAACTTTTTAATTCTTTACAAAGAGGTCTTAGGAAAGGGTTTGATACAGAGTCCACAAACAAGCTTAGGATGATATTTTTGAAAGAGATGGGTTTTTTAGATGATTTTACTCATTGTAAATGTTGTGGAAGTAGTGAAGATATTGTATATTTAGATGTAGAAAACTTTGCACTTGTGTGTAAAAATTGTTACAGTATACAAAAGGCAAAACCATTGGGAGATAAGCCTTATGAATCTAAAGTTTTAACTAATGCTTTGGATAAATATATTAAAAAAGTAGTTGAAGAAATATAATGAAGATAAAGACTGCCATTAAAATATTTTTACTTGTATTTCTTTCTTTTTTTATTCTTGATAGGGTTTCTTTAGCACAAGATATTGAGAATGTTATTACCTATGTCAATGTTGGTGCTGATATATATTCACAGATTACTTTAAGTCCTCAGAATGTAGAAATAACTCAACAATCTGAGGTTTTGATTAGAGCATATAATGGAGATAGCACTCCTAAGATAGGTAGGACAATTGAGATATATGTAGATGGAGATTCTACAAATGTTACCATAGTACAACCACTACCTACTGATTCTACAGGTAGTGCTACTGGGTATATTAGCGCAACTGCTCCTGGGTCATATAGGATATGTGCAAGGGATATTACAGGTGGGGGGTCTGTGGAAATACAGCAGTGTGAAATGTTGTATGTTACTCCTGTCGCAGTTCCTGTTATGAATGCTGAACCACAGTACACAGCTGGGACAAGTAATACTGTTTCTTGGAGTATAATAGGAACAAATCCATATCAATACTATGTAGAAGCTAGTACTGATTCTAATTTTGCAACTGTTGCAGGTAGTAGTGGATGGATATCTTCTACATCTGCGATTTTTAGTGGTCTTTCTAGTGGTGAAATTTATTACTATCGTGTTAAAGCAAGAAACCAGGGTGGGGGAGAGAGTAGTTGGTCTAATTCAGTGTATTCTGTGCAAGAGGCAAGTGCTCCACAAATTTCATTGATTAGTGTTACAAAACCGACAGGTGCAACAACGACTGACTTTAATCCTGACTCAACAACAACTCTTACCTATCGGATAGAGGATAATATTGCCGTTGCTACAAGGGATTTATGGGTTGTTTTACCATCAGGGGATAGAATAAAAGTTCTGTATACTCAGGTAATTAATGGTAATATTTGGAATGTAAGTATAAAGCTTGGAGATTTACCAAAAGACTCTTCTGGTAATCTTTACCCTAGATACAGTTTCTACATAGAAGCAACAGATAATGTTGGGAATAAGAGTTGGGATAACAGTGCTAGTGTGAATTTCACAAAGCCTTCTGAACCACCAGTAGAGCCAATAGTTCCATCAACTCCGGGAGTTCCTGTTATGATATCTCCTGAGGATAATCCTACACCGAGTTGGACGTGGGTTCCTTCATATGGTAGCGATGGAAGTATTGTAACTAAATATATAGTAGAGTGGTGTCAGAATGAAGATTTCTCAGATTGTGAATCTAACTCCGTAATTATTGATACAAATTCTTTTACTCATACGACAGAATTAACTCCTGGGAAGTGGTACTTTAGAACAAGAGCTGTAAGCAAAGATGGAACGCTAAGTGATTGGTCTGTTAAGGGGTTCATGATAAAGGAGTCTACTATTGAAGAGAAGCCAGAACCTCCTACTCCCCCAGAACCTACAAAACCAAATATAGGGGGTTGGATTACGGATAATGTTGTAACTCCAATTAAAGATTTTGGAGAATCTATCTTAGAGAATACGATAGGGAAGCTTGAAGAAGAAACAATTCAAACAGTTACTATAAGTAGTGTTGTTGCTAATGTTGCCGTCGGAATGGGATTAGTTATTAATCTTTTAGGAACGGTTCCATATATCATTGTCCAAGGAAGCCTAGCTGTATTAAGTCTGTTAGGATTTAGAGTAAAAGGTAACATTACTGGTTATATCTACAATTCTATTACAAAAAATCCTCTCAAACAGGTGATTGTTAGAATTTATAATGAGAAGAATGAACTTATTTGGACGGATGTTTCTAACTCTAATGGTTGGTTTAGGACACCTGAGGTTAAGAATGGTAAATATTATATCCAATTGACAGTAAGGGAACATAAATTTCCATCTTCCATTATTACGGGTCATTCAGATTATCCATTAGAAAATGTGTATCTAGGGCATATGTTTGAGGTCAAGGATGGCAAGATTCCCAGATTTTCAATTCCAGTAGATCCTTTAGAGGTTAACAAGTTTAAGATGTTTACTGAGAAAATCCTTTCTAGAACTAAGTGGTTATGGAAACCACTTCATATTCTTCTATTTGTTTTAGGTGTTTCGTTTAGTATATATGCAGTGAAGGTTAATCCCGTTTGGTGGAACTATATGATTCTATTCTTGTATATCCCATCTTTGGTAATGCTTTTGTTTAGCTTGTTTAAAAAATCAGAAAAGTATGGTGTTGTAAAAGATTCTTCAGGAAATGTCCTTAAGAATGTTGTAATATCTTTAATTGATAGTGAATTTGGTAAAGTTGAGGCTACTAGGGTTAGTGATGATGCAGGTAGGTATAGGTTCTTAGTTGAAAGTAAGGGAGAGTATACTATTTCTGTTTCGGATACTAATTATGAGTTAGTAAATCCTAGTAAGTATGAGAAGATAAAGGTGTATAAAGAGGGTGTTACTGTTCTCTCTCCTAATCTTGTTGTTCAAAGTAGAACTTAGAACTAGATAAGTATTGAAAAATATCCATTATATTACTATAATTACAGCTGTTTAATGGGTGCATAGCTCAATCGGTAGAGCAAACGACTCTTAATCGTTTGGTTCAGGGTTCGAGTCCCTGTGCACCCATATTTCCTATAGTAAGATTAAAATAACACAAAAATAGTATCTTAAGCCTTTGTAGATAAGGATAAATCTACAGACCAGGTTTGTGCATATACAACGTCCCTCTCCTGTACCCTAACTTCTTGTAATACTCTCTAGTACCAATAGCTGATATAACAGAGATTTTCTCATAACCTCTCTTCTTAGAAATATCTTCTGCTATCCTTATCAACTCCTTACCTAATCCTAAGTGTTGAGATTCTCCCTGTTTGCTCTCCCTATCAATTCCCACAACCTTACCATAGACATGTATCTCTCTAATGATAGAAGTATTTTGTAATTCCTCTGACTTATGCTTTCTACTTAATACTTTCCTAGGTAAAAACAATCTTAAAAACCCACATATTTTATCACTCTTCTTTGTTTTGTATGAAATGAAAATATCTGTACCCACAGTACTCTTGTATGTAATCTTCTCTAACTTAATATCATCCTTAGAAATCTCCTCTCCCTTTATCTCTCTACTTCTAATATCTTCTGACTCAATTCTTTTCTTTTTTAAATACTCTTCAACAACCTCTCTAAGGTTAGTCTTCTTGTTTCCTGCAGCAATCTCAGTAGAAGGTATATCCCTAATTACTCTAGACAACCTACAATATCTAGGAGTAGAAGCAATACACTCACCAACAACTCTTATCAATGTCTTCTCATCATATGGTTTGTGTTTACCTTCTTTGTAAAGGTCATACAGCTCAGTACCTTCAATTACAGAAGTAGGGTAGATTTTCATCTCATCAGGATGATATGGTTCAGTAAATAATTCTTTGTATCCAGAGATATCTAGTTTAGGTGTAGAGAGATAGAGGTTGGGCATCCAATGACCATGTATCTTAAAACCAAACATTCTTAATAATTCAAAGGCTCTCTTTGTGTCTTCGTTATCTCTTCCTGTTTCATTCTCTCTTAACACCTTGTCCGAAAGAGATTGAATACCAATCTGTATCTTTGTAGCACCAAGTTTTCTTAAATAGATTAACTCTCCTGCTGTGATAAAGTCAGGTCTTGTTTCAAGAACCAGTCCTACATTCCTACAATATGCAGTTTCATTCTTAACTTGCTCCTTTTCTAAATCTTCCCAATCAGTTTTCTCCATTGCAAACTCTCTTGGCTCTATATATTTCTTTGTACTCTTCTTGACTCTATTTAATGCTCTAAAACACTCTTTTACAAACCATATCTTGTAGTTACCATCATATGCAGAGAATGTACCACCTAGGATAATTAACTCAACCTTCTCAATATTATGACCAATATTCTTTAGTGCAACCAATCTGTTGTACACCTGTGCATACGGATCAAACTTCAACTTTAATGCTCTTTGGGCTCCGGGTTCAGAAGCAATATAGCTTTTGGGCATGCTTCTATCATTAGGACAGAATATGCAATTACCAGGACAGTAGTAAGGCATAGTCATAACTGTAACAACAGCCACACCTGAATTAGTTCTCGTAGGTCTTAATCTAATTCTTTTTTCAATTAGAGATACATCTGTTTTTGAAAAATCTTTCTTTACTTGTTCAAACTTCTTTACAAGTTCATCAATGCGATATATTGAACCATTATCTTTTTTGTAGTTTCTAAGAATCTTGTTTAGAGCATTCTCATTCCATTTTTTCTGAGAAACTATTTCTAAAAAAACTTCTTTTATTTTACCTGTATTTTTACTCATATTTCTGTTATCCTATATTATCTAATATTTTAAACATTCTTTCCAGATGAAAAAACCAAAAATGGCACAAGAGAGAACATTAGTATTAATTAAACCTGATGTATTACAAAGACAGTTAGTAGGTGAGATACTGTCTAGATTTGAGAGAAAGGGAGTAAAGTTAACAGCCATGAAAATGTTAAATGCAACAAGAGAACAGGTAGGTGAGCATTATATTGATGATGAAGGATATCTAATTGAAACAGGAGAAAAGGCAAGAAAAGGTGCTATAGCAAGAGGTGAGGATGTTACTGGATGGAATTCATTGGAACAAGGAAAGAAAGTAAGGCAGAGGAATATTAACTATCTTACATGTGGTCCTATTATTGCTATTGTATTTGAAGGTTTTGGGGTGATATCTCAGGTTAGAAAGATTCTAGGTAGTGCTAGTCCAGCAGATGGTGACATTGGTACAATTAGAGATGACTATTCATTAGATACATATGCTCTTGCTGATTCTATTGATAGATCTACTATGACTATGTTACATGCTTCTGATTCGGTGGAGAATGCAGAGAGAGAGTTGAAGATATGGTTTAAGGAGAGTGAGATATGTAATAACTATGAGACTGGTGTAGAGAAGATTTTCTATGATGCAGAGTGGAGTAAGGGGAAGTAAGTAGACTTAATAGCTTTCCACTCATCAGATTGTTCTAACCATTTTACCTTTTCAAAGGCTTCCTCTATTGTACAGAACTGAGCATACTTAATTTCAAATTCTTCCATAGGTTTTAATTCAATATCCTCTGCTTTTAAATCTTCTAGTTTAAGAAACATTCTCATTTGGATAAATCTATCTAAAACCTTTTCACTTTCTTTAT
Organism: uncultured Candidatus Saccharibacteria bacterium; assembly: GCA_964408765.1. GTDB lineage: Bacteria > Patescibacteriota > Dojkabacteria > SC72 > SC72 > UBA5232. The sequence continues at coordinate 13,453 of CAYPAR010000003.1, forward strand.
CAATCTTAGTTACAAGAGCATATCCAAATATATCAATATTATCTTTGTATTTAGAAATATCCAAACCTGATTCTTCTAATACTTCTCTGATAACACCATCTTTAAAAGTTCTATCTTTCTCTTCATAATGTCCTGCTGTAATAGTCCAATCATTATCTTCTTTTGTAACTAAAAGCAGTTTATTATCATTAGAGAATACAAAACATGTTACTTGTCTAACATCATATTCTTTGTGTTCTTCTAGTATCTTTTCTCCATCAACCCAATCTCTTTTGTATATAGCTTCTTTCATAATATTTATTCTTACATCTTTAATATCTCATCAATAGCTTCTTTCTTCTTTAATATATCTGCTGTTTTCTTAGGAAGAGTAGATAAAAATTTCTTTAAAGCTTTAAAATCTTTCCTCATATCTTCTTTAAGATTAGGATTGTAAAGTGCAGCTGCAGGATGATACATAGCAAATATCGGAATACCTGTTTGATGTTCAAATGATTGTCCATGGGAAGCTGTAATACTTGCACCTGGTACAAACCTACCTAATGAATGTCTCCCTAATGTTACAATTACTTTTGGTTTTACAAATAATAATTCTGCGTTTAACCATACTCTACATGCATCCTTTTCTTCTTCTTGTGGTTCTCTGTTAGAAGGTGGTCTATATTTAACAACATTACTTACATATACCTCTTCTCTTGTATATCCAATACTCTGTAACAACTCATCTAAGAATTTACCAGCAGAACCTACAAATGGTCTCCCTTGTAGATCTTCATGTCTGCCAGGAGCTTCACCTATGAAGAGTATTCCAGATGATGGAGGAGTTATTTCATATACTGGTTGGGTAGCTACTTCCTTTAATCCACAATTATTATGTACAGCATAGTATTCATGTAGATCTTTAAGAGTTTTGAAATCAGTTTTCATTTGTTGATTATATCATTTTATAGTGTAGTTATTTTAATATTGTGATATATTTAGATAATAGTGAAGGTCATGTATATAACTTTTTACATAAACAATTATGAAAGAAGAAAGTAATAATACAAAGAAACTTTCTTTAACTAAAAAGCAGAAGATCCTGCTTGTAGTCTCAATACTTCTTTTTCTTGTAATATGCTTAGAGATAGTATTAGTCCTCTATGCAAGAAAGAACAATGATACTGATGTAAATCAGGATAGAAGGAGTAAGAAGATAGTTGCAGAATTACAGGAAGAAGAGGAATTAGTAATAAGGGAAGAGGAAATGGTAGAGGATGTAGAAAAGCCATCGTCAGAGCCAAGTAAATCATCAACACCATCCAAATCCTCCGAAGAGACATCATCTAGTACTCCTTCTTCAGAATCTAAGACACCTGTGTTTGAGGCTTTACCACCTCCAAAGATAGTACCTCCAAGAGAACAAGTTGAAAGTTTATGGACTCCTGATGCTACAAGTGTGATTATAGATTCAAAAGAGACTATAACAATCAATGGTACAAAATACTTAACAGTAACAGTAAGAAGGGGAACGCTTAAAGTTGGAGATACTCTTAAACAAACAGGTATTTGTGAGATAGTACCTAATGTCTCGACAAGGATAACTAAAATGATTAAGGCAGGAAAGTTAGTAAATTCTGCAACTGTATCGGAGTCAGTTGGTATTGCTATGGATAATGATTATTTCTACAAACGAGCAACCTTTGGTACAGATATGCAATTAGCTACTAAAGTAAAACTTAAAGTATATGTATTTACTAAGGAAGAAGGAAACACGAAAGAACAATCTGTTGTAAATAATCAAGGTTATCTTCTTTCTTTCGTACCTGAAGATCCTTCGGGTAGAACTTTCATAACAGGAAACGGTACACCTGTAATATCAAAACCTATTAAGCCTGGAGAAGCTGCAGAGATAGAGGTAAAGAAGTTTATAATGCTTGGAGGTCCTGCTTTGTATGAACCTGGAACAAGAATAAAAGTAAAAGACCAGAATACTAATGAACAAATAGGTATTGCAGTTATTACTGGATATCCACCATGTCCACATAAATAAGGTTTAAAGAGTTAGTGTTGTAGAGTATATACAGGGTTTTTACTTGGTAACCCAAAAAGTTACCTGTCCTATCTTTGTATTAGGATATATCTTAATTGGTTTAACAACATGAATAGTTAGAGTAGGTTTCTGTATAGAACCCAAGTCTATTAAATCAGCAGTAATATTTACAAAGATACCAAGTCTACCTGTAGATGATCTTCCTTTAATAATAGGTACGAAATATTTACTACCAATTGTTTCAATAGTTCTACCAATATATATTTTCTTAGGACTAAGTGTTAAACCTTGAGTAGGTATAACTAATTCTTCTAATTCATTATCCTTTGTCGGATCTAATAGATCATCTTTGTATGTATAGAGTACATTATCAATATGAAAATCATATGAATTAGTTTCAACATCCTTAATATTAAAAGGATCTATTACTATTCTCCCTTTCTTAACTTCTTTTTTTATCTCACTTCCTGTTAATATCATTTTGTTTTCTCATTGTATAACTTACTAGGATATGGTTCATTTTTTGTAGCATAGAACTCTATATCTTCAATATCTTTCTTTCCTTTTGGGACCCAGAATGTAACCTGTCCTATCTCCATATTAGGATATATTCTTAAATTTTGCACTACAGTAATCTCTAAAGTCCATCTATGAGCTTTACCTAATTGCCCTAGATCTGCTGTAATCTGAAGAAACATACCTAACTTAGCAATCCTATTCCTACCAATTAGTGATGTAACATACTCCTTACTACCAATTGTTTCAATAGTTGTACCAAGATATAGTCTTCTTGGTTCAAGTACATATCCTTTAGCTGGAATTTTAACTTTTCTTGTTTTAGGTTTCTTCTTTTTATCTCCAACTTGTAATACTTCTACAAGTGTATCTCCTAGGTGATAGATATAGCTGTTGGGTTTTAAGCATTTCTTATCAAATGGATCTATGATAATATTCCCTTTTTTAACTTCTTTCTCTATCTCTTTGGCAGTTAGTATCATGTATTTATTATATACATAAAATATATTGTATGAAAGGAATAATATCTATTAGTGTAAATTTTACTCTATCTTAATACCTTTTTCTAAATCTAGTAATTTTTTCTTTATCTCAACACCACCTTTGTATCCTATCATTGCTCCACTTGTAGAGATTACTCTGTGACAAGGTATCAATATGGGTAAGGGATTTCTATTACACACCATACCTACCGATCTATATGCTTTGGAACTATGTACTTCTCTAGCTATATCTTTATACGTTATAGTCTTACCATATGGAATCTTTTTTAATATTTTCATTACATCTAAAAAGAATGTAGAAGCAGAGGTGTAGTATATATCAATATCAAAAGTTTTTCTTTTTCCATCTAGATATTCGTTAATCTGTTTGATAGTTTTTCTTTTAAGAGGGGTATCTTTCTCAGTCCATGATGGGTCATATCTTTCACCATCATATACAACTGCTATGACCTTTTTATCTTTTTCACCTATTCCAATTCTTCCAATCTTAGTATCATAGAAAAATACAGTTATCATACTATATTATAGCATGTAGAGGATTTAAATGCATGTAGAAATATTATAGGGATTGAGAATAATTACTTAACACAAAGACATTTAAATATTAATAATTTAAACAGTGTTCATTGTTAGTTCCACTTTTTTTAGCACATCTAATACAATCTTTTACTCTCCATTTCTCTACTTGTCGACATCTCCCATTTTGTATTCCACATTTAATACTTCCCATACAAATATCTTCTGGGAAGTATTGAGCAGTGCAAAGGTAATTCATAGGGTCAAGTTTCTTAGGAGGTCCACATTTTACAGCATCTGTAATATGACACATAGGTTGTAATACACAGTCGTCAGAATATGTTATTGGAGAATCTTCTTTGTTTGTTAGAAAATAAATACCTAGGCTTAGAGATATTATGAAAAGAACTAATAGAATTATAATGAGAATGTTTTTCTTTTGTATCTTCTTCATACAGATATTGTATCAAATATTGATATGTAAAAGTGAATTCAATATGTCTTTTAATTTGATATGACATTATAGATTTTGTATAATTACATCAATAGACAGGGTAGACCCTCTGCCGTATTGAAATAATATACACAATGCGGAGGTAATCGCCCTGTTTATCTTTTTGACATTATTTTGTATAATAAAAGCAATAAGTAGGGGAGTACCCTCTGTTGTATTGAAATAATATACGGAAAACGGAGGCCGAAACCCTACTTTTTTATTTCATAGTAACTTTAGAGATACCATTTTTATGAAAGACCAAAAGCTTGTCTAATTTAGGTCCTTTTGTTCTCTGGTTAAACAGGGAGAGCTGATGTTTTAATTGCTGTTTAAAATACTTCTCTTTTATATCTATGATAAAATTCTTTTTTCCTTGTTTTGTTCCTTTGTTGATAAGATCGGAGATAAAGCAGTATTTAGGATTCTTTGGAGTTTTTAATTCCCATTCTTCTCCTCTCCATATAAAATCATTTGTAGGTTTTCTTTTTCTTCCTTTAATTCTCTTTGCTGACTTTATCCATTTAATTCTATATCCTAATCTAGTGAATCTAGCTACAAAATCTTTCTCATGCTCCTTTATTATATTCCAATCTTTATACTCCTTTCTTGTTAATCCAATCTTTTTGTAAATTGGAAGTTTTGATGTTTTTGGGGTAGGCATATATAAAGGGTACAGTATAGATATGAAATATCGATTAACTCTCTTTCCAATCATTGCTTTATCCTTTCCTTTCAATTAGAATGAATCATTAATTAATCAAACCTAGTATGGAAGAGAAAAAGATAACAAGTAGAGAAGAAGATTTCTCACAATGGTATTTAGATGTAATTAGAGTAGCAGAACTTGTTGAACACGGTCCTGTTAGAGGTACTATGATTATCAGACCATACGGATATACAATCTGGGAAAATATTCAGAAAGAATTTGATAAAAGAATTAAAGCAACAGGTGTAGAAAATGCATACTTTCCTCTTTTCATACCTAATGAATTCTTACACAGAGAAGCTAAACATGTAGAGGGTTTCTCTCCTGAAGTTGTTGTTGTAACTCATGCAGGAGGTGAAGAATTAAAAGAACCTTTTGTAGTTAGACCAACATCTGAAACAATTATGTATGATGCATATTCAAGATGGGTAGAATCATACAAAGATCTTCCAATATTAATTAACCAATGGGCAAATGTAGTTAGATGGGAAGTTAGACCAAGATTGTTTTTAAGAAGTACAGAGTTCCTTTGGCAGGAAGGACATACAGCACATGCTACACCTGAAGAAGCAGACCAAAGAGCACAACAGATGTTGTTTGAATACAAAAAATTTGCAGAAGAGTTTTTAGCAATACCTGTTTTTGTTGGTAAGAAGACAGATTCAGAAAGATTTGCAGGTGCAGATATTACATATACAACTGAAGCTATGATGCAGGATGGTAAAGCACTCCAATTTGCAACATCACATAATCTAGGAGATAAGTTTGCAAAGGCATTTAATATTAAGTTTGTTGATGAGAATGGTGATATTAAATATTGTTACCAAACTAGTTGGGGAATGAGTACAAGAACTTTAGGAGGTTTAATTATGGTTCATAGCGATGATAGTGGTCTTATTGTTCCTCCAAATGTAGCACCATATGAGGTTGTCATAATTCCTGTTTGGCCAAAACCTGAAGATAGGGCAATGGTGGACAAAGAAGTTGAGAAGCTTAAAGAAACTCTTGAGAAAGATTTTAGAGTTAAGGTTGATAATACTGATTTAAGAGTAGGTGAGAAATTCTACAAGTGGGAGAAGAAAGGTGCACCTTTAAGATTGGAAATAGGTCCTAGAGATATTCAGGAAGGTCATGTTGTTCTTGCAAGAAGAGATACAGGTGAGAAGATAACAGTAAAGATGGAAGATTTAACAACAGAGATTAAGAGATTATTAGAAGATATTCAGAAGAATCTTTTTGATATTGCAAAGAAGAGAATGGATGAAAATACTGTAAGAGTTGAAAGTTATGATGAATTTAAGAAAGCAATTGAGAATAAAAAGTTTGTATTAGGATATTGGGCAGGTAGTAGTGATGATGAAGCTAAACTTAAAGAAGAAACTATGGCAACAGTAAGATGCTTCCCATTTGAACATGAAGGTGAGAAAGGAAAATGTTTCTATACAGGTAAAAAAGATGCTAAACTTGCTCTACTTGCGAGATCGTATTAAACAGGTAACTTAAGTTTCTCTATATATGCAGTTCAAAGAATTACCAAAATTAAAAAAGGGGGATAAGGTAGCAATAGTTTCTCCTTCAACAGTAGCTCCTGCAATATGGCCAAGTGTATATGAATTAGGTTTAAAAAGAGTTAAAGAAATTTTTGAATTAGAACCAGTAGAGATGTCATATACTAAAAAACTAGGAGCAACTAAAGAAGAAAGAGCTCAAGATTTAATAGATGCTTTTAGTGAAAAGAATCTTAAAGCTGTAATTTCTTCTCTAGGAGGTGATGATCAAGTTACATATATTAAAAATCTTCCTAAAGATATTTTTAAAGATAATCCAAAACCATTCTTTGGATTTAGTGATAATACACACTTTGTAAATCATCTCTGGTTAGCTGGTGTACCTTCATACTATGGAGGTTCCTTGTTTACACAGTTTGCAACTCCAGCAAGTATGGATGAATTTACAATTAAATATCTCAAACATGCTCTCTTTGATAATGGAGAATTTGAATTAGAACAGAGTAAAGAATTTAATGATATCGATACTTCGTGGAATGATGAATCTGTACTTGGAATTAGAAGAGAATATGAAGAAAATGAAGGATGGTATTGGGATGGTGAGAATAGTGCCGAGGGAATCTTGTGGGGAGGTTGTATAGAATCAGTTGATGAATTACTAAGACATAATATTACAATTCCATCACTATCTGATTTTGAAAATATAGTTCTTGTTTTAGAGAGTAGCGAAGAGATGCCTTCATCATATTATGTTAAAAGTGTAATTAGAGCATTTGGAGAAAGAGGTATTTTATCAAAGATAAAAGGATTATTAATTGGACGACCTAAAGCTTGGTCATTTGATTATCAAAAGATAAAAGAGCAGAAGATAGAATACAAGAAAGAACAGAGAGATATAATTTTAAAAACTGCTCGAGAGTATAATAAAGATATTCCAATTATACAGAATATGGATTTTGGACATACTGCACCACAGATATGCTTACCCATGGGTAAGGCAGTTAGGATAGATTCTAAATCACAAAAGATCTTTGCTAATTTTTAATTTTAAAATTATTACTATGAGAGTTATATTACTACCAGGACAACATATCTCTAACAAAGAATGGATAGAGAATGTAGAAAAGAAATTCCAAGAGAAATTTACTAATACAAAAATCTCTTACTATGATCATTGGGAGAAAGGAGAAGAGAGAACGGATATTGAATTAGAAACTAAGAAATTTTTAGATATTGTAAATAGTTCTGATGAAGAATATATTCTTTTTGCTAAATCAATTGGTAGCATTATCTTCTTCAATTCTCTAAAAGATTTAGTAAAGAAGCCAAAAGGAGTATTAATAGTAGGTATGGCTTACAATTTAGCAAAAGAACTCAATTACGATTTTACTAACTTAAAGGAATATATCTCATATCCAGTAAATATATATCAGAAAGATTTTGATCCTGCTGGTTACTATGCAGATATTATGAATATTAATGGAGGAAATATTTCAGTAAATCAATATGAATGTGTAGGAGAAGAGAACAACAATCATAGTTATGAAAACTATGATTATCTTCTTAAACTTTTGGATAACTTAGTAGAATAATTACTTCTTCTTCCTTGCCTCTTGTGCCTTCTTAATATTCTCAGCCCAAGCTTTCTTCATAGCTGGAGTAGGTTTGTCTTTCTCTGGAACATTTTTCTCTGGTTTTGCCTTAAATATATCTCCCTTTACATGTTTAGGTTTAGATCCGAGAGTGTCTATTAATTTCTGTACATCTTTGTATCTACTCTTTAGTGTACTTCCAACTACATTAGCCAAATGTTTCTCTATCAGCCATGCTTGTGTATCCCAATTACCATTAGGTCTCTTCCCTGCAATTCTCTGAAGTCCTCCTCTTTCTCCTACATCATGATTTCTAAATGTTGAAAACTGATTCTTATCTCTAATCTCAATTCTGTAATAATTTCCTTCTCCTGTACTACCTGGTTTGGCTCTTCTTTTCTTTTTTAATTCTTTTTGTTTTGGTGTTATTAACATCCATGTTTTAATTGTTTTTCTTGCCTCTCTCTTTGCTGCTAATCTCTGTTTCTTTCTTGCCATATTTATCCTAAAAAGAATTTAGATATGTATATCTAAATCTTAAGAGTATAGTGTGGGGATGTCAAATTTTTAATTTATAGAAACAATTTTTCTTGAAGATGTCTTACCACTCTTAATCTCAATCTGTGATTTTGTTACATTGAAATATTCAGAAAGGAGACTAATGACTTCAACATTTGCTTTGTTTCTATCAGGTAGAGCTTTTACAGAAACAAGATATGTACCATCTTCTAACCTTTCTACTTTAGATTTTTGTTGTTTTGTTTTTACTTTGATAGAGATAGTCATATGTTATTTTTAACTTTAATATTTAACTAATTATTCCCCCACCTAAAACAATATCATCTTTGTAGAATGCTACTGACTGTCCTTTTGTAATTGCTCTTTGTGGTTTTTCAAAAACAACTTTTACTTTGTCATCAATTGGATATATTCTAGCTTTACTCTCTTTAGCTTTGTATCTGATCTTTGCTTCAACTTCCATTTCTTTTTCTAACTTTTCAAAAGTAATCCAATTTAAATTAGTAGCAATTAATTCTTTTGAAAAAAGTTCATCATTACTTCCTAATACAACCTGATTCTTTTCACTATCAATATCAATTACAAACAGAGGTGTTTTAGCTGATATTCTTAAACCCTTTCTTTGTCCAATTGTATACTTAGCACTACCTTCATGATATCCAAGTACTTCTCCTTTGGTATTTACAATTTCACCTTTCTTCATTGGTGTGGTAGAGTTCTCTTGTATAAATCTAAAATGATTGTTGTCTGGAACAAAACAAACTTCCTGACTATCTGGTTTGTTAGCAATAGTAAAACCATTCTCTTCTGCAATCTTTCTAACCTCTTCTTTACTGTATTCACCTAGAGGGAATATTGTCTTAGCAAGTAATTCTTGGGTAAGGTTGTAGAGCATGTAAGACTGATCTTTCCGTTCATCCTTTCCTTTCTTAAGTAGATATTCTACTTTGTTACCATCTGTTACTTTCTCAATTCTTGCATAGTGTCCTGTTGCAATATATTCAATTCCTAATTCTTCTGCTTTGTCTATCGTTGCTCCAAACTTAATATATTTATTACATGCTACACATGGGTTAGGGGTTCTTCCTGCTTGATATTCTTCTATGAAGTAATCAATGACATGCTTTTTGAATTGTTCTTTCATATTAAAAACATGATGTTCAATACCAAGTTTTTTAGCAACTTCTTTTGCATCTTCTACTGGGTCATTGTTACAGTAGTCATGTAGTTGCATTGTAGCACCAATTACTTCATATCCTTCTTTTTGAAGAAGGAGTGCTGCAGTACTACTATCAACACCACCACTCATACCTAGTAGTACTTTTGGTTTTTTAGAAATATCTTCTTTCATATTCATAGTAATGATTTTACCATTAAATGAACATATGATGTAGAATATGGATATGGAGATGGAAGAGAATATTTACACTCTAACTTGTTTGGAAGGAACGAAATCTTTTGTTTTAAGAGAACTGTTAGAAAAATTTCCTGATAGTGTAATTGTAAAAGAGAGTGAGAAGGAAATACTCTTTAGTAGTAATCAAGAGGATATTGAAATATTTAGAAATCTTTACTCTCCAACTCATATTAAGAGTGATTCTGGTACAGTCCTTAATCTTTCAAGAAGAGAGTGGAGGAAAGGATATATACCAGCAGGTATTAATCCTTCTCTTGCATATATTATGTGTATGATAGCTGAGTTAAGAGAACAGGATATTCTGTATGATCCTTTCTGTGGTTCTTCAGTTATTCCAATTACAGCTCTTAAGTATTTTAATATTAAGAGAGTTATCTGTTCTGATGTTAGTAGTAAGGCGATATTTACTAGTAAGTTAAACTTTCAATCTGCGGGTATAGAGGAGAGTAGGTACAAACTTTTTAGAAGTAGTATTGAGGATGTTAAGTTAGCAAAGAGGAATGTAGATAAAATTGTTAGTAATTTACCTTTTGGTATTAGAACAGGTACTCATGAGGAGAATATTAATCTGTATTCTGCATTAGAGAAGATTGCTCAGAAACTTCTTAGAAAACAGGGTATGTTAGTATTACTTACACAGGAGAAAAAACTTCTTAGAGATGTATTTAAAAAAGATGATTGGGATCTAAAGAGTGTAGCTACTGTAAATGAGGGAGGGTTACTACCTGAGATTTTTGTTGTAAAAAGAAAGTAGGGCAAGGACATCCTCACCCTACTAGATAGACAATGTTTTTCCTTACTTCTTTATCTTCTCCTCAATCTCTTCTTTACTTAACTTCTTTGTACAGAAGAACCAGTCTTTACAATCCATTTCTCCATCCTGCATCCTGTCTTTTGCAACACCACATGATCCTGCTGTAGGTACAATTACATCATCACCTGGATTCCAATCGGCTGGTGTAGCAACATCGAACTCATCTGCAGTTTGTAGAGATTTAAGAACTCTTAGTAACTCATCAAAGTTTCTACCAGTACTTAGTGGGTAGTAGATGATTGTTCTAATGATACCTTTTGGATCAATGAAGAATACTGCTCTTACTGCTTTAGTACTGCTCTCACCTGGTTGAATCATTCCATATTTCTTGGATACTTCCATTGTAATGTCTTCAATCAATGGGAATGTTACCTCTACATCTTTCATACCATTCCACTCCATCTTCTCTTTGATTGTTCTTAACCATGCAATATGGCTGTAAAGACCATCTACTGAGAGACCAACTAACTTACAATTTAACTCTTCAAATTCTTTTTCTCTTGTAGCAAATGTCATAAATTCAGAAGTACATACAGGTGTAAAATCTGCAGGGTGGCTAAAGAGAATTACCCAACTTCCTTCATACTGTTTAGGAAATTCAATATCTCCTTGTGTTGTTACAGCCTTAAACTCTGGAGCTTTATCTCCAATTCTTGGCATCTGTACTACCTCATTTTGTGCTAAGCAGTAGTCACAACAGCAATAGCCATAATCATCTATTAAATTCTCATCCATATATTTTTATCACTAATTTTATATACTTCTCTATTTTATAATATTGCTCTATTGAAGTGAAAACT
>CAYPAR010000004.1:0-15124 GCA_964408765.1 uncultured Candidatus Saccharibacteria bacterium
TTCTAAATTAAAGTTTTTAATGATGCGATCTTCTAAAGAATGGAATGTAATTACTGAGAGTCTTCCATTCTTGTTTAAGATCTCAAAAGATTTATCTAGTACTTGTTCTAAGCTCCCTAATTCGTCATTTACCACGATTCGCAGGGCCTGAAAGACCCTGCGAGAAGGGTTCTTAGTAATAGAATTATCAGCAGCCGGTACTGCTTTGTAGATAAGTCTTGTAAGATCTCCAACTGTGTTAATATTAAAGATATCCTTTTTAATTTCTTTTGCGATTCTTTGTGAATATCTTTCTTCACCATATGTCCAGAAAATTCTAGCTAGTTCTTTCTCTGAGAGTGCACTTAGTAAATCTTTTGCTGTTACTCCTAATTCTTTATCCATCCTCATATCTAAAGGTTCATTTTCTTCTTGATAGCTAAATCCTCTGTTATGTGATTCTTCTAATTGTCTTGAAGAAAGACCAATATCAAGTAGTATTCCATCTGGTTGTCTATTTTTCCCAAATTCTTTTACAACTTTATCTATCTTGGAAAAGTTTGACTTAACTATTATCCAATTCTCAGGGATTGATTCTTTGTAGTACTCTTTGACAAAATCAATTGCATGTTGATCTTGGTCTATACTGATAAGGAATCCTTGGGGTGAGAGCCTTTTGAGAATCTCAAAACTATGTCCTCCATCACCGAGTGTTCCATCAATGTAAAAACCATCCTCTTTTATTGCTAAGGAATCAATACTTTCATTAAGAAGTACTGGGATATGAATCTTATCCATTCTTCTGTTCTGACATTTTACTTATCTCTTGAGCTATTTCATCTCCATGTTTTTGCAAGTACTCTACTCTCTCTTTCCATTTCTTTGCATCCCAAATTTCAATCCAGTTAACTAGTCCTATGAATACAATCTCATCTCCTAAACCTGCATGATCAAACAGAGCTTGAGGGATAACAAATCTTCCTTGTCCATCCATCTCTATTTCTTTTGCACTTCCTACTAAGAATCTACTTGTATCTCTAATATTTTTATTTGTAAAAGAGCCATTTATTACTTCTTTTGCTACATTTTTCCACATTTTCTTATTTACAAGGATTAGGGCTTCTTCATATCCTCTGGTAAGAATTAAATCTTCACCAATCTCTTCCCTAAACTTTGTTGGAAGTGATACTCTTTTCTTTTCTCCTACTTTACTTTTGTATTCTCCGATTATCATGTTTTCACTATATCATATTTCACCACTTTCTACCACTTCTTGCCACTAATATATCCCGTATCTGTTGTACACGTCAAGAGAAAAATATTACAGGCCAAGATATAACACTCTAGGCCAAGAACTAATTCAAAAACGAAGGCTTTTTCTATATATACCTCTTCCCTATTTCTTCTTCCTTTTCAACCGATAGCTGGAGGGACAGATCTAGATCTGACCCTTTATCTCCTTTGTTTTTCTTGTTGTACAACCGTTTCCTAATCCGAAGCGTCGTATTTCGGATGATTTTTGTAAGCCGAAATCAGAAGTATCCAAACCAAGAAACCTTGATAGGTAGGCAGAAAGGTTTGGAAAACAGGGGACAGATCTGGGACAGACCTTTAGGACGATTTTCTTTGTTTTTCTTTTTGTATAACCGTTTCCTAATCCGAAGCGTCGTATTTCGGATGAATTTTGTAAGCCGAAATCAGAAGTACTCAAACCAACAAACATTGGTAGATAGGCAGAAAGATATGGAAAACAGGGGACAGATCTGGGACAGATCCTAAAGATGGTGGACTTGATAAATAACGATAGAACCAATATATTATGTTAAGGATAAACTTAGCGTTGTACTGCCATGAAGATTTTTTTAAGAGATATAAAAGAGAGGTTTCCAGAGTTTGAATATAAAAACTATGACGAGAATGCTTTCTTTACAGGTTTTACACATGATTCTAGACAGGTAAAGCCAGATGATTTGTATATTCCAATTGTAGGTGAAAGATTTGATGGTCATGCTTTCATTGCAGAATCTCTCAATGCAGGTTGTTCTGTATCCCTTTGTGAGAGTAAGAAGCAGTCTTTCTTAGAAGGAGTTACAAAGCCAGTGATTCTTGTTGACAGTATTGAAGAAGGTCTTATGAAGGTTCTAAACTACTCTATTGGGTATATCAAGAAGCCAGTAATCGCAATCACAGGTAGTACAGGAAAGACAACAACCAAAAAGATGCTTGTTTCCATTCTTGAAAATTACATGAAAGTACTCTCTTCTGATAGGTATAATACGGTATGGGGAAATGCGGTTCTTCTTGGTCAGTATAGTGGTGAAGATGCTATTGTTTTAGAGTGTGGAATGGATAGGAAAGGAGAGATTGCATGGCATGTTAACTCTGTAGATCCTGATTACGGAATTCTTCTTAATGTAGGAGATGTTCATGCAGAGAAATTGGGCTCCATTAATGAAATCTTTCAAGAGAAAAAAGATCTTGCTGACTATATGGAACGAACAGGTAAGCCATTGATTTTAAATATTGATGATAAAAGGCTTGTTCATATCGCTGAAAACTACAACAAAAATTCTAGCTTAATTACATTTGGTCAGAAAGAAGGAGCTACATTCCAAATTTTTGATATCTCTGTTGATAAGCAGGGGACTCACTTTAAATTTAGATACTATGATGATAATGTTGTTCCGGTGGATTTGAATATATATGGAGAAGGTTTTGTATACGATGCTATGGCTGCAATTATAGTTGCTAATGAGTTAGGAGTAAGTATAGATAATTGTGTGAAGAGTATTAAACTTTATGAAGGGCAAGATGGTAGGTTTCAGAAGCTTGAATATGATAATGTAACTATTATCAATGATGCGTATAATGCGAATCCTACTTCAATGAAGATGTCTATTGAGACCTTTAAAAAAGTTTTTGGAGAGGGTTTTTATACTATTGCTATCTTAGGTGATATGAAAGAGTTAGGTACTGTTTCAAAAGATAGGCATGTAGAGATAGGGAAATTAGTCAAGCAATGTAACTTTAATGAAGTATATTATGTTGGAGAGAATATTGATGATTTTGGCATAGGTGAGCATATTGAATCAGCTGATGAAGTTGCTGCTTTACTTAATACAAAACTACAAGGGTTAAAAGATAAAAAAGTTGCAATACTTCTAAAAGGCAGTCATTCCCTTGGACTTTATCAGATTCCTGATTTTCTTAAAAAACTAGGAACTTTATAGCTTAGTTAATCCAAGATATATCAGCACCTAATTTTTGTAGATTCTCTACAAAGTTTGGATGTGCCCTCTTGATTGAGTCTGCATTTTTAATGATGCTCTCCCCTTCTATTGTAAGAGCTACCATCATCAGTGCAACTGTTGCTCGAATAATATTTGGACTATCAACTGTTGCTGGTTGTAGAGGTTTATCCCCAAATACAATAATTCTATGTGGATCACACATTACAATATGTGCTCCAAACTTGATCATCTCTTGAATCCAAAAGAATCCTCCTTCATAGAGTTTGTTCCAGAACATAATATTTCCTTTTGATCTGACAGCTAATGCAATCATTAACTGTATTAAGTCTGCAGGGAAATATGGCCATGGAGCAGCTTCAACTTTTTGTAACATGTTCTTGGTATAAGGTTCTAGGATTTCCAGTTTTTCATTTGCTTTTACGATTGCTGTATCTCCCTCATACTCTACATCTACACCGAATTTCTTAAATGTTTTTACAATTAATGGGAAGAATTCTGGTTCTGCATTGTTAACCCTAATTTCCCCCCCTGTCATTGCACCTAGTGCAAGTAATGTTGTAATCTCATGGTGGTCAGAAGAGATTGTAAATTCTGTTCCGTGAAGTTTATCAACACCTGTAATTGTGAGGGTTGAAGTCCCAACACCCTCTATCTTTGCACCCATTGAGATGAGGAAGTTACATAAATCTTGTACATGTGGTTCAGATGCTGCATTTGTCATAGAGGAAGTTCCCTTTGCTTTAGATGCTGCCATAGCGAAGTTTTCTGTTGTTGTTACACTCATGTAGTCTTGCCAAAGATGTCCAGCAGTTAATCCATTTGAACTGTCGATTTTAAGCAAATCTTTAGTATCGATCATCTTTACACCTAATCCTTGTAGAACTTCTAGATGTGGATCTAGTTCTCTAATACCAAGAGCACAACCACCTATTTCTTTTTTTACCTCAATGTTTTTCATCCTTGTTACCAGTGGTCCAAGTAAAAGAATTGCTCCTCTCATTCCCATTGGGAATCCATTCTCACCCAAATCATCCTTAAATTCCGAGTTGTTAATTTTGAGAATATTATTCTCTTTATCCCATTCAACTTTGGATCCCATTGATATCATTAAATCAATAAGTTTTTGAACATCTGTAAGGTCTGGGAAGTTTTTTATAATAACATCCTCATCTGTGAGCAAAGATGCACAAAGGATAGGTAATGCAGAGTTTTTATTCCCTGCTGGTGTTATCTCTCCTGTGAGAACATTTCCACCTTTAACAAGTAAGTCTGACATATGTTTTTTAACTAAAATTAATGTTTTTAATTATCTTAAAGGCAGCATTTTTTATAAATATCTCATTTGCTTTTTTCTCATTTACATCTATCTTTTCTTTAGAAAATAGTCTTAAAGTTACTTGTAGTTTCTCTGGGGTAAGTTCACCCTCGTTAATTATTCTTGCAAGACCAATACTCTCTAAAACCTTTGCATTCTCCATCTGTTCATTATGTGTTACCCAAGGAATGGGAATTAATATTGAAGGAATTCTGAGTAATCCAAGTTCGTAGACAGTATTTGCTCCTGCTCTTCCGATAAAGAGGTCTGTATTATTGAGTACAAAACCAATCTCTTCATTACCAATATATTTTGTGACAACCATTCTCTCTTTTAATTCATCTGTTAACTTATCTCTTTCTAAAGATAATAGCTTAAAATCATTAGTAATATTGTTGTCTCCTGTTTGTAGGATTAATTGGTAATCTTGAAGTAGCAGTAATAAGGATTCTTTAATAACATTGTTAATGATATGTGAGCCAAAACTTCCACCTGACACATATATTATTGGTAAATCTTCTTGGTGTATTATCATTTTTTTTACAGATTCTGTAATACCTCCCCTACCCACATTTTCAAAAACTTCTCTTCTTACAAGATTTCCGGTATGTATAACTTTCTCTTCAGGGAAGTACTTAGTGGAAGATGGATATGCAATGAATATCTTTTCGGCAAATTTAGCAACTATCTTGTTTGATAATCCAACTGTTGCTGTTTGCTCATGAAGGTATATTCTTGCTTTATATATCTTTGCTACAGAGCAAATCGGTACTGAAACAAATCCTCCTGTTGATATTACAATATCTGGTTTAAACTCTTTTATTACCTTAAAAGAATCTAAAAAACTTAAAATCGTTCTAAGTAATAGAAAGAGAGCTCGAATGCTAAATCTTCTTTGCAGTTTCCCTCCTCTTATATATTTTTGATTAAACCACTCGTCCTTAAATATCTTCATTTCCAATGAGAAACCAGGTTTCTCTTTTTCTCTTCCTAAATCACTACCCACATAAAGGAAGTTATTATCATTTAGTATGAATTTTTCATCAAGTGCATCAATTATTGCTTTTGCACTAGAGATATGTCCTCCTGATCCACCTCCTGTTACAATTATTTTCTTTTTTAATACCTCTTTATTATCCATTCTCTTTTGTAGAATGCTTACTTATATTAAGTAGTATACCAATTCCTATGAAAGTAACAATTGTACTTGAACCTCCATAGCTAAGTAACGGCGCTGGGATACCAGTTAATGGAATTAGTCCTGTATTTGCTCCCATGTTTAGTAAAGCTTGTAGCGTTAGCCAAATAGTAACGCCAGTTGCTAGTAACTTTCCCTGTTTGTCAGGAGCATTGTTAGCTATCTTAAACCCTCTCCAAAGGAATACAAGCCATGCTATAACAAGTATAGTTCCTCCTAGAAAACCAAGTTCTTCTAGGATGATTGCATAAATGGAGTCTGTAAAGGCTGTGTTTTCTACTAAATATCCATATCTCTGTCTTGATTGTCCAAAACCTTTTCCTAGAAATCCTCCAGATCCAATACCGATTAAAATTTGTTGCATCTGATATCCATCTCCTCTAGGATCAGATATTTCTCCTGTCAGAAGTAAATCTAGATAAGTTCTCATTCTTCCTAACCTGTACGGAGCTAGTATTGTTGCAATAGCTACTAATGGAGTACCGAGAAGCAATAGACTGCCAAGAGTATATTTTGTATGATCCCAACCATTTTTAGCTACAAAGAACATTGTAAAAGATGTTAACCCGATTATCATAGTAGTACCTAAATCAGGTTCAAGCATAATTAGTAATGCTACTATTCCCACTATTGCACCAAAACCAAGAAAAGCTTTAAGGAAAGAACCTCTTAATTCAACTTTAGTACTTTCTTGGAAATATTTATTACTACTCATCCAGCTAGAGAGGTAGAGTATGATTCCAACTTTAGCAGGTTCTGCTGGTTGAATTGGTGGAAGTGGTCCTATTGAGAACCACCTTTTCGCTCCGTTGATATCTTCACCTAAGATTAGTACTAATATTAGTAGGATGATAATTATTACTAGAATGGGGACTGAAGCTTTCAGTAGTTTTTTGTAATCCCAGAAATATATAAGTGTGGCAGCTAAAGCACCTATAAATATCCATACTGTTTGTAGTTTAAGAAAATGGAATGGGTTTCCAAACTCTTCATTAGCTTTATACACACTAGCATCAAAAATCATAATTGCTCCAAAGATAGCCATAAATATTGTGAAATACAGAATTAGGTTGTCCGGAGAATATTTTTTATTGAATAACTTCTTCTTTTTTGTTGGTTTGTTTCTAGACATATATTTACTATTAATATACTATATATAGTAATAAATATGAATAATAAAAAAGAGAAAGGTTTAGTTATTGTTGTTGGAGGTCCCGGAAGTAGTGGGTCTTCCACTATTGCTAAGATGTTAGCTGAACATTTTAATCTTGAACGTGTATATGCTGGTGGAATATTCAGAGAGTTTGTAAAAGATTTGGGGTATGAAAATCTTGATGATTTTTACAACAGGGAGAAGAAAGAGAAGTTTTTTGAATTAGATAGGAAAGTTGATGAATTTTTAATTAGAAGAGCAACAGCTGGTAATGTTTTGATTGAAAGTAAAGTGTTTGGTGGGCTGTCTTCTAAAGAAAATATTCCTTGTACTGTAAAGATTTGGTTAGAATCTTCCCTTTATGTCAGAGTTAAAAGATTGGCAGGTAAGCAGGAGAATCTTAAGGGTTTGAGAAAGATATGGTTTTACATTGTAAATTCTTTTAATTTAGTAAGGAGAAGGATAAAGGATGGACAGAGATACAAGGAATTATATGGTGTAGAATATGGTAAGCAGGAATTGTATAATGATATTGTATTAGATAGTTCTGAATTAAATGCAAAAGAGACTTTTGATTTAATTTTAGAAAGAATTAAAGATGGAGGATATATTAAATAATAATCAGGGTAATCCACAACAGTCTAATCAACCAAGTTTAACCCCTATTGAGTATGATAAGCTTAATCCTAATCCAGAGAGAGAAGATTTAGATAGTATGTGGTTAAGATGGAAGTGTATGGTATGTGGTTATCTTTATGAAGGTGCTACACCATTAAAGGTATGTCCTAAGTGTGGGAATAATAATCCAGATAAGTTTAGTGATGCGGAGTAATTGTCCAATTTTATAAATTAGGTTGGATGATTAATATTCAGTTATGTGATTTTGTGAGTGTTTTTAGAGTAGAGGTATATGAGGGTTAGGAAATAGAAGAAAATAGAATGGTTTTCACCATTCTGTGCCCACTCAGTATACCTCTACTCAGGCTCTTTTTAAGAAAGAGTACGACGGACTTGTGATCTGGTATTTCAAAGTCTGTCGTCTTTATATTTCTTAACTTAATAAGAGCCAGGATATTATATTATCCTACACATATCATATAATATTTTTGGGGAATTGTCAATACTATAAGTTGTTTAGTATTCTTTGCTGTACAATGCAGGAAGAGAGAATCGAACTCTCACTCTATTTCTAGAACGGGATTTTAAGTCCCGCGCGTCTGCCTATTCCGCCATTCCTGCTTAGCAATGTATGTATTTTATCAAATATAAGAGATTTTGAAAATGAGGTGACGACGGGACTCGAACCCGTGGTAGCGGTTTTGCAGACCGCGGCCTTAACCAACTTGGCTACGTCACCTTAGGAATTTAGTATATCTTTAACGGTAACAATCTCTAATATACTATCTGTTTCTTTATTTTTGATTGAGCTACCGCTAATAATAGCAATTTTATCCAATAAATCCAACTCCCCACTACCATAAATCTTCTCTACAGCAAGGAAGATATTTGTATCTCTATCATCAGATAACTCTTTTATATAGTGTGTTTTCACTCCTCTATATATTGCATTTTGCCTGATATTCTCTATCGAAGAACTTACTACAAAAATAGGAACAGTTGGTCTATGTCTACTAACACTACCTACTACACTCTTTGTATCTGAAACAATTAGTATTGCATTGTAAGGAATTTCCTGTGAGAACTTACATGCAGTTAATCCAAACTCATCTACTTCTTTTCCTGCTTCAGTCTCTCCATGTACAGGTGATAATTTCATGATTTCTTCTGTTCTTAGAGCTATTCTGTTCATCATTTCCACAGCTTCTACTGGATATTTCCCAGTGGATGTTTCTGCTGAGAGCATCACACAATCAGCACCATCCATTACTGCATTTGCAACATCAGATACCTCTGCTCTTGTTGGTCGTTTGTTAGCTTTCATAGACTCAAGCATCTGTGTAGCTACAATTACTGGTTTACCAACCTGCCTACATTTAAAAATCATCTGTTTTTGTAAAATTGGAACCTCTTCTAAATCTAACTCTACTCCCATATCTCCTCTTGCAATCATAACTGCATCACTCTCATCAAGAATCTCATCAAAATTCTCTACCCCTTGTCTATTTTCAATCTTTGCAATAACTTTGGTATTGCTTCCTTCTAGAATCTTTTTTACTGTACTAATATCTTTCCTGTTTCTTGCAAAAGAAGCACATACAAAATCAAAATTTAGTTCTTTTGCATATACTATATCCTGTCTATCTTTATCTGTAAGTATTGGGAAATGAAGATTAATATCCGGAATATTAACAGTCTTGTTCGGTTTAAGAATACCCTCCTGAATTACATCACATACCACACTTTCTCCTTTTATCTCTCTAACAACTAACTGGATGTTCCCATCATCTAGAAGAATGTTTGTTCCTACAGTAACATCTTTATGTAGTGTAGGATATGTTATTTTTATAATATTGGGGTTTGGAGTATTGGCTGATGTAAGTGTTACTGTTTCTTTTATCTCCGTATCTTTTTGTAAACCTGTAACTCGAATTTTAGTACCTTGAGTATCTAAGATTGTTGCAATTCTTGGTGAAATATTTCTAATCTGTTTTGAGACTCTATCTAACTCAGCAAAATCTGCAAATGAAGAATTGATTCTCGCAAGTAACATTCCTGACTCAAACATTTTTCTTAACACTTGATTATCCCATGTAGATGGGCCAATAGTAGCGATTATTTTTGTTTTTGCGATTCTATTCATTTGGGCAGTAATTATTGTATTTCAGTATACAACATTCTATATGATTTTGTAATTTTTGTTAAAACATTGTATCCTCTTTATAATTAAGATTGATTAAAACTGTCTATGAAAGAGGGTGTTAAGTTAGCTTTAGTTGGAATGCTAATCTTTCATTTTTTTGCAACTTTGTTTAATGAAGCATTCCATCTTCCAGCATCATTTCTTTATCTATTCATCATTTTATTAATTGTTGGTCTTGTTTTGTTAGTTGTATGTCCTTTTCTTAATTTTCTAACTGTCAAGTGTAATTTCATAACCTATGTTTTAATGGGTACAATTCTTCTTAGTGGGATTCTTTATGTTTTAAAAATGTTTATGGTTGATTTTGCGATTGAGGAATTTTTATTTAATGAATTAAAGTTAGGAACATTACAGATTAATGAATTTACAGTAACTCCTATTATTTCAATTATTGTTGTTTCTTTCCTTACTTCTTTTATTACTGCGATATATAAAGAACTTGATAGGAAGCAATAACTTTGTTTTTAGTGTATAATAATCGTCTATGGATACTACAAAAATATTATTAATATCACAGATAGTAGTTTGTGCTTTACTAGTTGTGAGTATTCTCTTACAAAATAGAGCTGAGGGATTAGGGCAAATGTTTGGTGGAGGTGGTGAGATTTTCAGAACCAAAAGAGGTTTAGAAAAGTTCCTCTACTACTTTACTATTGCATTGATTGTAGTAGTGATTGTCTTATCCCTATTTATTTTAAAACTATCTTCTAAGTAAGTAATCTTATGAAGAAAACAAAAAAAGTAAAAGTTCTCACAAAAGAGGATTCTTTAATGAAGGTTGTTCTTGATGAATTAAGTGTAAAGACATCTCCTATTATTAGTGAAAAGAAATCTTTTGACTTTAGGGATATTTTTTGGAATTATCCTGAGTTTTTAGTAAATTCTTTTAAGAAGCTTATTCCTGTTAGTTATATTCTTCTCTTTGGCTTGGTTGCTTTATTGATTATTCTTTTTTTGAATACAAGTACTTTTACACAAATTATTGGAGGTAATCAGAAAAAAGATACACTTGTTGGTGGTGTTGTAGGTACTGTTAACTCTCTTAATCCTTTGTATGTAACAAATAACTATATTGAGAGATCTATAGATAGTCTCATCTTTGAGAAATTTATTAATATTGATAGTGATGGTAATCCTACACCTGGTATTGCTAAGAATTGGGAAAGTAAGGAAGATGGTTTGGTTTATGAATTTAAAATAGATGAGGGACATTTTTGGCATGATGGCAGTGAAGTTACTGTTGATGATGTGGTATTTACATTTGACACAGCGATAAAACTTTCTAAAGAAGCGGGTTTTGACTCTGTTGGTATTGCTTTTGTAGATATGGAAGTCACTAAACTAGATGAAAATACTGTTCAATTTAGAGTTAAAGAGAAGAATCCTGTTATTTTTAGAGCACTGTCCATTTATATAGTCCCTCATAAATACTTAGCAGAAGTTGAAGTAAGTAAGATGGCTTTTGATGTTTTTACAAAAAGTCCGATTGGGAGTGGAAAGTATGGTTTTGTAAAAATGGATAGTTCTGCTATCTATTTAATTGATAATCCTTACGACGAATATGAGCCACATCTTAAAAATATTGTTTTTAAGATGTATTCTGATTGGGACACTTTAGAGATGGCTTTTAGAGTTGGTAATCTGGATGCAATCGGTTCTTGGGATAGGATGATAACTTCTTATATTGAAGAATATGACAATTTTGTTAGAAACAATTTAGTTATAGATGACAGAGAAAAATTGATATTTTTTAATATAAGGAAGGATTCGTTAAAAGATAAGGATATCAGGATTATACTTACACTTTTACTTAACAAAGAGAAGTTAATTGAGGAATATGGTGTTGGAGGTAGAATTCTAAACGGTCCATTACCTGAAACATCGTGGGCATATAATAAGGATATTGATTACCTTAAATATGATCCTACTAAAGCGACTGAGAAGCTTGAAAAACTTGGTTACAAAAAGAATCCTAATAGTGGTTATTTTGAAAATCAACAGGGGGAGATCCTTACATTTACTATTAGTTATCTATCAATTCTATCTAATGAGAGATTGGTTGCCCTTCTTTCCGATTACTATAAAGAAGAAGGAGTATTATTGCAGGTAGAAAAATTAGATTATACACAGATAACACAAGAGGTCATCTCAACAAGGGATTTTGAACTTTTACTATATGAAGTGGAGACAAGTGTGGATCCGGATCAATATAACTTATGGCATTCCTTAAAAGCTAATTTCCCAGATTTAAATCTTTCAGGGTATAATTATGGAAGAGTAGATATCTTGCTTGAAGAAGGGAGACAGAATATGGATAAAGAAGTACGAAAGCAGAAATATTACCTGTTTCAGAAATATTTAATGGCTGATGCACCAGCGATATTCCTCTATAATCCTATATATGAATATATTACTAGGGATAACTTAGTTGGTGTGGACCTTGATTCAATTTCTCATTCCTACGAGAGATTTCATAATATAGAAGAATGGTATTGGAAATAACTCAATGCCAGAGGGGGGAGTTGAACCCCCACCCTATCTCTAGGACTACGTTCTGAACGTAGCGTGTCTGCCATTTCACCACCCTGGCTTTACTTCTTTGAGGTAAGTGATACTTTCAAATCTTTCTTTTCTTTACCCTTATCATCATCAGGGTCGTGTTCTTTGAAACCTTTTAGAAAATCTACTTTTGTAACAATCTTTTCCTTTTGTTCTTCAGCTTTCTCTTCTGTTGGTATTTCCTCTTTTGATTTCTCCTCTAAAATAGGATTATCAATATTTACTGTCTTTTCTTTTAACTTCTCAAGTAATGTCATAGGTTTTTCTTTCTCATCTACTAGTTTATCTAGAGTCTTAGCAACCTCTCTAACCTCTTTCTCCTCTTTTTTCTTCTTGAAAAAGGAGGAAAATAATATACCAAGGAGTAAACCTATTAAAAGAAGTCCAACTGAGAGTACAAGTAAATCAATATTGGTATTTGTCAATGTTTTAATATTCTCACTATCAATATCTTTAAAAGTGAAATGTATTGGTGTTGTAGTAGTTGTTGTTATTACTTCTTTTGAGCCTTTACTATCAATATCTAGTGTAATTGGTTCTGCCAAATCACTTGCATATCCATATTTTTTTGTTAAACCAGAGAAAGTATATAATCCTGATGGAAGATTTTCATCTAATTTTACACTCCAGGCACCATCATTATCTACTTCAACTAGTTTGGTAATCATTTTTTGATTAGAGTTTATAATAATGGTAACTTCTGAACCTGCTAGTGCTGTTCCAGAGAATGTTATTTCATTTTGCTGTATTAATGGTGTGTTTAGTACTGGTGCTCTTGGAATTACAATTAGTTCTTTATCAATAGTTTGTGTTACATCATATTCATCAGTAAATTTGAAGGTTAAAAGGTGATTTCCAATACTTAATGCAGGTAGTGTATGAGGACTTGTAATTGTTTCAAATCCCTTTTTGTCAACACTTAACTGTACTCCCTTTTTTTCTTCTGAAGGATCACTAAAGTTTATTATCATACTCGGGTTGTCAGTAATTTTTGGTATATCTAAACTAAGTTGTTGCTGTAGTGAATCAGTAGGTTTTTTCTCTTCTTCCTGTCCAAATACTTGCATAGGGGTAAGAATTAGTAACAAAAGGAGTGATATTGTGAGAATTTTTACTTTCATTTTTGGCAGATTAATAAAGTTAACTATGTTATATTCTATCTATAAATAAAATTCCATCAAGGTGGTCCTTCTCATGTTGTACTGTAATAGCGTTTAGGTCGTTAAATTTTTTTGTTTGTTTATTTCCTTCTCTATCTTGGTATGTAATTTTAACCTTTTTATATCTTAAAACCTTCTCTTCTCTATTAGGAACGCTTAGGCATGATTCCTCTATACTCATCTTTGTAAAACCTTCTGGTTCTACAATTGGATTTATAAAAAGCTCCCATATGTTAGTATCATAGTTAAGAAGATAAAATACATTTTTATTTACTCCTACTTGATTTGCTGCAATACCACCTGCAGGTTCACTACTCTGTTTTGCCGTTTCAAGAAGATTATTTAGAAATTCATTAAATTCTTTAGTATTAAATTCTTCCTCTTTTACAGGTAAGCTCTTTCTTCTTAAGATTTCTTCATCCTTCTTATCTTCAATTGTAAGTATTCTTAGTACTTTTGCCATAATATAAGTATACCATAATTAGTTTTGTAAGGATTTTGTAAGGTTGGTTTGTAAAAATATAATAATGAAAAATTTTCTATCTGATATTGCAAATCCAATTAGTGTAATTAGAGGTTGTTATATCCTTAAAAAGAGATCGAAATTTTCTAAAAAAGAAACCAAGGAGTTAAATATGTATCTTCTATCTAATATTGAAATAGTGGAGGAATTACTTTGTAAGTTACTAGGGTATTCTGTATCCTAAACCTTCTACTGTCTCAATATATTTATTACCATCTGTTACATTCAGTTTCTTTCTTAATCTACAGACTAGTGTGTCAACAGAACCAATACTCTTATCTATATTTAATGCATCTAATATTGAGATAATTTTATCTCTGCTAAATATGAACCCTCTGTTTTTTGCAAGAAGTAGTAGGAGCCCTAATTCTGTATTTGTAAGATGGATTTCTTCTTTTCCTCTTCTGATAACCCTTTTCTCTTCTGAAAGCGTTAAGTCTTTAATATGAATAGTTCTAGGATAAAATTTCTTACAGAAAAAGTTTAATATTTGTGCCTCTAAGAGCTCATATTGTACAGGCTTTTTGTGAAATATGTTTGCCCCATTTCTGTATGACTCTATTTCATTCTTAACGCTATTATCACTTGATATTACAATAATTGGTTTCTTTTTGTATATCTCCCTAATTCTTTCTAGTAGTATGTGCCCACTAATATCTGGTAGACCTATATCTAAGATTAGTAAAGAATAACAATTATTTTTAATCTTTCTGTATGCTTCCTTCCCGTTATATGCAAAATCAGATGTAAGATTTAAGCTTTCTAAAAACTTTTGAAGAACATGAACCAAACTTGCACAATCATCAATGATAAGAATATCCTTACTCCTCATGTTTTTAATATATACAGATTCTTCTTACAGAATTCTTACAATCTTACTCTTCATCTTCTTCTCTAGTTTCATCATCTTCTTGACCTTTTGGGAGTATTTTTGAAATCAAGAACAAGAGAAGAAGGAGAATTGGTAAAGACAGTAAGATTATTAATATGTAGTTCATATCTTAGATGATACCATCTTTTCAGTTAATGAGAAGCAACATCCACAGTAGTTTTGTTTGTAAAAACCAGTATGCTTAATATTTGAAGTACTATCAATTTCAATAAAATTGAGATTGTATTTCTTGTTTAAATCTTTAGCTATCTTTAGAATAGTGTCTCTTTCTTG
>CAYPAR010000004.1:15224-22998 GCA_964408765.1 uncultured Candidatus Saccharibacteria bacterium
GATTGTATTTCTTGTTTAAATCTTTAGCTATCTTTAGAATAGTGTCTCTTTCTTGATAGTGACTGGTAAGTAAGGTTGTTGTTGCATTTTCTATTTTCTTTTCTTTTGCATAGTTAAATAGATTCTCTAGCCTTAGATGCCAACATATATGACATCTGTTTGTTTTAATATCATTTAGCACCTTATTTAAGTATTCTTTTGGTGAATAGTTGGGAATAACTAGTTTGATATTCCACTTTTCTTTTAGTTCTGGAAATATCTTCTTTACTGCATTTAACCTCTCTAAATATTCAGATCTTGGATGTATGTTTGGATTGTAAAAGAGGGAAGTTATTTCAGTTTCCTTATCAATTACTCCCCTACTCTTTAGATCTAAAAGAGCATTTAAAAGACAATCTGCACAACATGTATGTATTACTAGGTTTTTTAGTATCATACTTATATTATACAATACCCCTTCCTTAGGCTCTAAGATTTGTGGTATAATATAGATAGCTATGGAAGCTTTCTGTGATAGACTGCTTAGAGTGTAATCTCCCATATTTTGTGGTGTAGCGAATTTTATTTTATATATATAAACAAATGGGTAAAAAGTTGTTTGTAGGCAACCTCAGCTGGAACGTCAGAGACGAAGAGTTGAAGGAAGCATTTGCTCCTCATGGTACTGTTGAAGAAGCAGTTGTCATTATGGATAGAATGAAGAACAGATCTAAGGGATTTGGCTTCGTTACAATGTCCACAGAAGAGGAAGCACAGAAAGCAATGGAAGCTCTTAATGGTCAAGAGATTGATGGTAGAGCTGTCAATGTCTCAGAAGCTAGAGAAGAGAAAAAAGAGCTTTAATAGCTAAGTACATTGTAAATTGGGAGGGAGGTAGAAATACCTCTCTTTTTTTGTTACTTACAAGGGTATAGATTTGATAATTATAGGTTTTTGAGATACAATACATTGTTCTTTAAAAGTTAAGACCAAAGCAGTACATGACATGTTTTTTGTGCCTTGTATTGCAAAATTCTGTTAGGTAGTTCTTGATCCATCCCCCCAAAAAAAAGGTTCTGAAAGATAGAACCCAATTCAGAGTCGATTTGACTCTCTTTCAGGAATTCGTATCCTAACAGAGATCTTAAGATTTTTAAGGAACAGGGAGAGGAAATAAATGTTTGAACATATCAATTTCTTCTCCCTTGAAATTTTAAACTATTTTCTAACAATTATGTTTTTTTCAAATAGTAAAGATAAAAAATTATTATATGAAGTAGATATAAATATCAAAGCATATAGAGATATATCAGAGAAAGATAAAGAAAGAATAAATAAGGTAGTATTGTTACTAAACTCACTTGGATTTGATGAAGATACAACAGAAGCTCATTACAGAGCAACTTCTGAGAATGAAGATGGTGATTTGTTGATGCATGTTGAGAAATGTAAGCCAAAAAGAAAGAAAACACCTTTTGGTTATGTAAATTAAATAGATATTATGAATTCTGTTCTAGCTTGTCTAGTTGTTGTTTGGCATAGAAGGTTAGGTTTTTTCTCTTTGCCCATACCCTTTCTGTGCTTTTAAGAAGCTTCTTTCTAAGTCGGATATGTTTAGGTGTTACCTCTATCAACTCATCATCCTTTATAAATGAAAGTGCATATTCAATAGTAAGTTGGATTGGTGTTTTAAGAGCAATCTCTGTGACTTGTGAATGTGCCATTCTTACATTTGTCTTGTGTCTCTCTTTACATGGATTTACTTCTACATCTTCCATTGTATTAGTAATACCAATTATCATACCTTCATATACATCTGTAGAACCTGAAATGAAGAGTCTACCTCTCTCTTGAACACTCATAAGGGCATATGCAAGAGCTGTACCAGTCTCTGATGATATTATTACACCTTTTCTAAATATATCATCACCTTTCTCGTAAGGGACATATTCTAAAACAGCACTATTAATAATTGCAGAACCCTTTGTTGCTGTCATTAAGTTCCTATGAAGACCAATTAAATTCCTAGTTAGAATATGATATGTAAACCTACTCTGTCCTTCTTCATTCTCCATATTTACCATTTTTCCTTTTCTTCCACTTACCTCTTCTGTAATTGCACTTAGATACTCTTCTGGTGCATCTATAATTAACTCCTCTAATGGCTCACACTCTACACCGTCAATGTTTTGTAAGATGACTTCTGGTTTTCCTAATTCAAACTCATATCCTTCTCTTCTTAACTGTTCAACTAAGATTGCAAGTTGTAGCTCTCCTCTTCCAGAAACATAGTGGGCATTTGCACCCTTACTTTCAATCTTCAAACTAATATTTAGTTTCTTTTCTTGATCTAATCTCTGTTGTAATTGTTTTGCAGTAACAAACTTACCTTCTTTCCCAACAAATGGAGATGTATTAGCAGAGAACTTTACTCTAACTGTTGGGGGTGTAATCTTAATATCGGGTAATGGTTCTGGATTATCAACACTACAAAGTGTTGCACCAATATCTGTAGAATCAATACCTGTAATTGCAACAATCTCCCCTACTCCAGCTTCATTAATTGGAGTCCATTCTAATCCAACTTTAGTAAAAAGCTCATTAACTCTACCTTGTTTCTTTTCAAAATCTTCTTGGTTAGAAACAAGAACAATTGGATCTCCTACCTTTATCTTTCCGTTTGATATCTTACCAATTAGGTATCTTCCTAGATGTTCATCATATTCAATACTAGTTATCTGCATCTGAAATGGTTTGTTAATATCTCCACTTGGTGCAGGAAGGTTTGTAACTATCTCTTCTAATATTGGAGTTAAGTCACCTGTTGTACTATTTGGAATAGTTAAGTCTCCAGTAGGCATCTCTTTGAAAACTTTTCCTTCTCTGGAGATAGCATAATATATTGGGAAGTCTAATTGTTCTTCTTTAGTAGCTAATGAAAGAAAAAGGTCATTAATTTTAGCTATTGTTTTTTCGATATTTGCTAGCTTTCTGTCTATCTTGTTAATTATCACTACCGGCTTTAATCCTAGCTCAAGTGCTTTTTTCAAAACAAATTTTGTTTGTGGCATAGTTCCTTCTTTTGCATCTACAAGAAGAAGGCAGCTATCTGCCATATTTAATGTTCTTTCTACTTCTCCTCCGAAATCTGAGTGTCCAGGTGTGTCTATAATATTTATCTTTACTCCTTTGTATATAACGGAGATATTCTTTGCATTGATTGTAATACCCTTCTCTTTTTCTAGTTCTCCTTTGTCTAGTATTCTTGTTTGTTGCATCTCCTCTTGGTTATCTCTGAAGAGGTGTGTTTGCTTCATGAAGGCATCAACCAAGGTTGTTTTGCCATGGTCTACATGTGCGATGATAGCGATGTTTCTTAGGTTGTTTTTATCATTTATATTCTCTGACATACAAGCGGTGATTCTATCACTAAATTTGAATCATGGAAAGGTACTTGTAGAGTGGATATATGGGTGTGTTGAAAATCTTATAGGGTTTTGGTATAATCCGAATATGTAGAGCATTGTTTCTACTTAGTTATGATAACTTTATTTATTAATTTTTAATTACAAATTAATGAAGTTCAATAAAAAATCTTTTTTGAAATCTTTGTATAAGGTTTCAACAGTCCTATTTTTAGTAGGATATAACTTTGCCCAACCATTTTTAGCTATTAGACAGTTGTTAGATATAGGAGGGGAAATTACTCCTGTGGCGGCTGCTGATGGGCCATATACTATTTCTTCTACTAGTGGTATTTGGACTAAGGTTGAAGGAACAAGTAACTATTCTGGTGTGAATACCAGTGAGATAAGATGGGGAACTGGAAACCCAAGAAGTGGACTGAAATTTACTTCTGCTGGTACTCAAACTTTTGATGCTGATCAGAAATTCCTCATAGGAGATTTGACACATATGAACTGGCCAGTTTCTGGAGGTACTGCAGATTCTGCAACTCTAAAAGTTACTTTAAATTTTTCCCAACCTCCTCTTTCTCCAAATCCAACATTTTCATACAAGTTCAATATAAATGAGACAAGTAATGGCTATTCTCCTTATACAAATTGTCCAGGATATGCTATTGGTGAACAGTTAAGTAAAACCCCATGTGATGATGTAATTACATTTCCGAATGCATATGGTCAGGGAGTTTTTACAATTGGAGATATGAAATATACATTGAAGATTGATGGGTTCCAGAGTCAATATCCAACAGGGGATCCTGTATCTAAATTCATAACAGAAGAGAAGAAAAATAATGTAGCATACTTAGTTGGTCATTTAAGTTCTGTTTTAGTTGAAAAACCAGCAATTTCAATTGAAAAATATGTTGCTGCAGTTGTTGAAGGGGAGGAAGATGTTTGGCATGATGCAGATACTGCACCAGGTATGTATATTGGAAAAGGTGATGAGGTTAAATTTAAATATGTAGTTCAAAATACAGGTAATGTTAAATTGACAAACATAGTAGTAACAGATAACAAAGGAGTAACTGTATCTTGTCCTTCTCCTGCAGAATTAGAAGCTGGTGGTAAAATGACTTGTAATAGTGTTGGTAAGTATTATGCAGATTTAGGACTTTATACAAATATTGGAACTGTTGAAGGAACTCATGCAGGAGGCACTGTTACAGCAAGTGATTCTGCAAACTATACAGGTGTGAATAAAATTAGAATTTGTCATGCAACTAAAAGTGGTGAGGTAAATCCATACAATAATGCACAGGCCAGTATGACAGGTGATGTTCAAGGTCATGATAAACATCATGGAAATGTTCCTCCAAGAGTTTGGTATCCAGGAATTCAGGGTACTTGGGATGATATTATTCCTCCGTTTAATAATGAAGGTATTAGTTATCCTGGGAAGAACTGGGATGCATACGGACAATCTGTATATTACAACAACTGTACAATTCCTACAGGGACACTAAAGGTTAATAAGGTAACCGTACCTGCTGGAGATAATACAGAATTTGCAATAACAGGTTCAGAAGAATCAGCAGTAACAGGTGCTCCTACATTTATGAATGGAAATACAGGAACAATATCAAGTGCTTCTTCACATACATTTACAGTGTATCCAGGTACCTACTCTGTTGCAGAAACAAAGACTGATGGTTGGGAGGAAGTAAGTAATACTTGTAATGGTATTGAAATTGCAAAAGGTGAGAACAAGGAGTGTACAATTACTAATAGAAAGTATGGTTCATTAACTATTATTAAGAATGCAACACCAAGTAGTGATCAAGTATTTAGCTTTACTACAACAGGAGAAGGATTATCTGCATTTACATTAGTGGATAATGAAGATAATTCAAATCCAAGTAAGGTGTTTAATAATCTCTTACCAGGAACCTACTCTGTTTCAGAAATAGTTCCATCTAATTGGTATTTAGATAGTGCAACATGTTCAGATAAAAGTCCTATTACAGCAATAGATTTGTCTGCAGGAGAAAATATTACATGTACATTTAATAATGTTAAATATGGATCTATCTCAGGTCGTAAGCTTCATGACTTAGATGGATTAGCAAGTACAACAGGTGATAGAAGACCTGTAGAAGGATATACAATCTTCATTGATGCAAATAACAATGGGGAATTAGACTCAGGCGAGAAATCTACAACAACAGCTCTTGATGGCTCATATTCATTTACTGGATTAGAGCCAGGTGAATATACAGTTGTTGAAGTAATGAAGGTTGGTTGGATTGTTCTACCAACTACAAGCACAAGTTGGAAATTTACACTTGCTCCAGGAGAAGATAGGAAGAATGTAGATTTCATTAACATAGAAAAACCAACAATTCAAGTATTTAAGAATGTAGATATAGATGGAGATGGTAAAGTAGATTTGTTTAATGTAAAGGATTGGAAGTGGAGAGTAAATAATAAAGATGAATATCAGACAGGTCGAGAACCTATTGAACTAATGCCTGGTAAGCATATTATTTCTGAAGTACAGAAAGACGGTTACTATGTTGTATCAATGGAGTGTACAAATAAGTCAGGGGTGTTTAAGGAGAAAACTGAGAGCAAAGAGATAAATATGGAATCAGGAGATAAATATGTTTGTACATTTACCAATGCAAGAAAGACAGGAATATTAGTTGTTCAAAAGGAAGTTATTAATGATAATGGTGGTAAATTGGAGGCAGGTGCATTCTCATTCAAGATTGATGGTGGGGATAGTATTGGTTTCAAACAAGATTCTACAAATCCACTATTTGCTGAAAACAGGTTTGAGAAATTCCCAACAGGTACCTACTCTATTACAGAAATAGAAGAAGATCAAAGAGGATATAAAACTACATATGACAATTGTAAAGAGGTAGTGGTTGAGGAAGGAAAAGAAGCTATTTGTACAATTAAGAATGATGATATTGCTCCTAAATTAACAGTTGTAAAGCATGTAGATAATAAAGGAAATGATGGTACAAAGAAAGCAGAAGATTTTAAGATAATGGTAGATGGAACAAAAGTATCAGAACCTAGCTTCCCAGGTTCAGAGGATGGTGTAACAGTAACTTTGAATGTAGGTGAATATAAAGTAACAGAGGAGGAAGATACTGAAAACTATACAGCTGAATATAGTAAAGGTTGTAGTGGAACAATCGGATTAGGGGAAGAGAGAAAATGTACCATTGTTAATACTGGTATAGATTATAAACCATTAATTGATGTAACAAAAACAGCAGGTGTTACAGAGATTCCTGAAACAGGTGGAAGTGTAACATTTACTTACAAAATTACAAATAAAGGATTAGAACCGGTAGAGATAACATATTTGTATGATGATAAGTTTGGAGTGTTAGCAGGAGATGGAGATTGTAAGGTGGGAACAGTTTTAGCAGTAGGAGCAAGTTGTGACTTTGAGGCAACATTTGCAATTCCTGCAAATGAACCAGGAGATCCAAATCCTCCAACATCTCATGAGAATATCTTTACAGCTAAAGCAAAAGATGATGAAGAGAATGTGGTTGAGGATACTGATGATGAAGTAATTACACTAACACCAGTTCCATCATTGAAGTTAGTAAAGAATGTTGTACATAAATACAACTCAGATACAAGTATTACAGAAGCAGATTGGACACTTAAAGCAAAGGCAGAAGAAGATAAAGGCTTCAGTTACACAGGTGATAAATCTGTGTATAAATTTGTAGAAGCAGGAGTTGTATATGAACTTTCTGAAGAAGGTATATATTCACCTCGATTTGAAGCGAGTAATTGGACTTGTACAGGAGGTGAGTTAACTGATTCTACTATAAAACTTACAGCAGAAGATGATGTTGTATGTACAATTACAAATACAGCACTTCCAGCAACAGTTACAGTATACAAAGATGTTCTAGATGGACATTCTGAAGATATCTTTAAAGTTCAGCTTGAAGATGGAGGTGAAGTACAAGATATCAGTGATGTAGAAGTAGCTGATGATAGATTAGTAGCAGTATTTAGAGACTTAGATCGTGGGACATACTACCCAGAGGAAGTAGAACTTCCAGACGGATATATAGCTCAAGGTTGTGTTCCATTAGAAGGCTCTAGTAATACTGTTGAGAATGGAATGGGAATTGAATTTATGTGTACAAACAAAGTAATTGATTCTCTTCTTCAGATTGAAAAGAGTAATGATAAGCAGCATATAAATCAATATGCAGGTGATGAAGTTACATACACAATCACAGTAACAGCACCTGATGATAATGCTGAAGGTACATATGTATTAAATAATGTAGTAGTCTCTGACATTGCTCCAGCAGGGTTCAAATATATCTCTGGAACATGGACAG
>CAYPAR010000005.1:0-13396 GCA_964408765.1 uncultured Candidatus Saccharibacteria bacterium
GGTAAGGGTGAAATGGTGGTGTAAGAGACCACCGGGTAGACAGTAATGTTCTATCGCTGGTAACCCCCACTTGAAGCAAGGTTAAACCGCTTAGATAGATAACCATCGTTATACAGAATCCGGCTTATTATGTGCTTATACACTTTTTAAGAAAAAGAAAGATAAGGGAAATCTTAGTGAACCAGATTTCGTCCAAGACCTTTTAGAAAATCTTCAGTATTTGTAATATTTCTACCTTCAATCTGAAATTCTATCAATCTCAAGCATCTATCAGTATCTTTTGTTGTAAAAAGCAGGTTTTCTTCTTTGACAAAAAGCTTACCAACCTCATTATATATATTCTTACAATCAACGACTTCTGCTTTGTAAATCTTTATTATCTTCTCAGATAAGTTCTTGTTCTCACTCTTAGGTAACCTAGTCCATACAACAGGCCATGGCAAAAAAGCTCTAACCATTCTCTCAATATATTCAGGTTCATACACATCCCATTTAATTTCTGCTTTCTCTTTTGAAATATCTTTCTGCCAACAATATGTAGCTTTAGAATTATCTTGTTTTTCAGGAACGATTTTACCATCAATCCACTCTCTCAAAACAGGAAGAAGAATCTCTGCACTCTTCTTTACTAATCTCTCTCTTAATGAAATATTCGTATCATCAGGTCTAATATCCTCTGTGTAAATGTCTAGAACATCACCCTCATCCAAACCTTCACTCATTAACATAATTGAAATACCTGTCTCTTTCTCTCCATCTAAAATAGCTTTTTGTATAGGTACAGCTCCTCTGTATTTAGGTAAAATTGAAAAATGGATATTAATACAACTATACTTTGGATAGTCTAAGAATTCCTTTGGAACGATTTCTCCAAATGCCTTACAAACAACAATATCTGGTTTGTACTGATTTGCAATTTCCATATATCTTTCTTTCTTACTTTCTGTATGTTCAACAGGGATATTGTTCTCCAAAGCATATTTCTTAACATCAGAAGGAGTCATTATCTGCTTTCTTCCAACAGGTCTGTCAACTGTTGTTATCACACAAACAACTTCAAAATCTTCACTCTCATGAAGAACTCTAAGAGTTTCTACAGACTCCCAACCACTACCTAAAAATATTGTTTTTACTTTATCCATAGCTAATATTTTACTATAATACAGCAGAATATGAAAATGTCAGAGTTTACATACAATCTACCGGAAGAAAGAATAGCTAAGTTTCCACCTAAAGAAAGAGGTACTACCCAACTTCTTGTTTTAGACAGGGAAGAAGGAAGTATTAAACATAGGAGATATTCAGATTGTGTTGAATATATGAGAGAAGGGGATGTAATTGTCCTTAATGAAACTAAAGTTGAGAAAAGAAGAACATACTTTCTTGATAACAAAGAAAGAACTCATGAAGTTCTTTTTCTTAATCAACAACAAGATGGAAATTGGTTCTGTTTAATAAAAAAGAGTAAACAACTTAATGAAAAAGACATTCTTATTAACCTGGTCTGCAAGGAAATCCAGTTGCAGATTGTCAAAAAGAGTGAAAAAGGAGTAATTGTTAAGTTACTATCGGACCTAAATCCCAAGGAAGTTTTTGAGAAGGCAGGACATACACCAATCCCTCCATATATGAAGAGGGATGATACCGAAGAAGACTTTGAGAGATACAATACAGTCTTTGGTAAATACTTTGGTTCTGTTGCCTCTCCAACTGCTAGTTTGAATTTAACAGAAGATCTGTTAGAAAAAATTAAAAAGAAAGGTATTAAGATTGCTAAAGTTGAATTAAAAGTGGGATGGGGAACATTTGCTCCTGTTAGAGAAGAGAATATTGAAGATCATGAAATTCATGAAGAAGAAATATCTTTGTCACAAATATCTGCAAATATTATCAACGAAACAATTAAAAATGGAGGAGATGTTTGGGCTTTTGGAACAACTGTTGCAAGACTTCTTGAGAGTTGTGCAACAGAAGATGGTTTTGTAAAAGCACATGATGGTATTACAAATCTTTACATCTATCCAGGATATGAATGGAAAATCGTTAATCACTTAATTACAAATTTTCATATGCCTGATTCTTCATTGATACTTCTAGTTTCTTCATTTGCAGGAAAAAGGTTAATTAAGAAAGTATATGAAGAGGCTTTGGAAAATGAATATATGTTTTTAAGCTATGGAGATAGTATATTAATTATTTAGTATAATTAAGTATGTGTAAATTCCTAAAAAATATGTTTACTTCAAATAGTATTCCAACTACTTCCTTTTTCTCTTTCTATCAAAAAATAGCAGGATGGAAGAGTGCAAAAGTTTTTCCTTATCCTTTTAACTTACCAGAAGCAATTTCTATGCCTGAATCTTTTTGGAAAGATGTTATAAAGATTTATAAAATGACAGATGCGGATGGAAGAGAGAGGGCTATATCAGTCTGGTATGCTGACAAAGAGTTGATAGTAACTTCTGTTACTAAGGGAGATGAATCTTCTGTAATGACGAAAGATTCTATCTCTGTTAGATATTTCCCTCATCCAACTAAAAAAGGTTACTACAGGAAAGAAGTATTTGTTAATAACAAGAGGGAGAAGCAAACAGATGTATTTCATGAGAGGGCTCCGAAGAAAGTAGAGATTAACTATCTTTTCAATATGCATACTCATCCAAAACATATTATGAATGATGGTTCAATTCGATATAGTTTCTTTTCAACTCAGGATGTTAAAAGTTTAATATCTTCAAAGGCTATTATGACTGGATTAGTGACAGATAAACTTTGGTTTCTTGTAAGAACATCTGAAACATCTGATTATATACCGTACAAAGATACAGACATTTTAACAGTAGATGGATTAAAGAATGATATGAAATTAGGAGTATATTGTGCCGATTTCAACGGTAAAGCTATTAAACAGTAATGTCATATGGAATTAAAAGATTTTGGTAAAAATTTTGTATTTATGCCGGATGCAACAAGGGGTGCCGTAAGGTCTTTGACTACAGAGCAACTTAAGAATACTGGGACTGAAGCGATTGTTACGAACACACTACACTTGATGATGAATCCAGGGGAGGAGAATATTAAAAAGCTTGGAGGAATTAAAAAATTCATGAATTGGGAAGGAATTGTATTAACAGATTCTGGAGGGTTTCAAGTTTTCTCGTTAATTCATTCTAAAAAGTGGAAAGGGACTGTTCATGAAAATGGGGCAACTTTCAAATCTCCAACAACTGGTGAACTATATGAATTAACACCAGAGAAATCTATAGATATACAGATGGCTATTAATTCGGATATTTTAGTCACTTTGGATGATTGTAGACAAGCAACATTAAGAAGGGATGAAGCAGAGACATCAGTTAGCAGGACAATTGATTGGGCAAAGAGATGTAGAAAGCATTTTGATGAAGCATATGGGGGAACAAAAGAAACAGGGAAGTTATTAAGTTGTGTTGTACAAGGAGCTAATTATTTAGATTTAAGAAAGAAATGTGCAGAAGAGTTAAGTGAAATAGGGTTTGATGGGTATAATTTTGGTGGTTTTGTTGTAACAGAAAAAGGTGAATTGGTTTTAGAAGAGATGAGAGCAGTTGTTGAGAATACTCCTAAGGATAAGTTTAAGTATGCAATGGGGGTAGGGAAACCGAATGATATTAAAATTGTATCTGAATTAGGTTACAAGGTCTTTGACACTGTGTTGGTAACAAGGAATGCCAGACATGGCACTTTGTATTCGGATGATATGAAAGATGGAGTATTAAGGATTAAAAATGCAGAATATGTATTAGATGAGAGCCCAATCGATTCTACTTGTGATTGTTATACCTGTCAGCATCACAGCAGAGCATATGTTCATCATCTGATAAAGGTAGATGAGATAACAGGTTTGGTTTTAGCAACGATCCATAATTTACGGTATTACCAAAGGATAATCGAAACTCTAAACCGATAGCACATTAGGGTCTGTCCCAGATCTGTCCCTAGAATTTGCACCATGGATAATCTTTTGGGTGTTTAACTAACCCTTCTACAACTGGGTTTTTTCGTATATATGTTGTTACTTGTTCTAAATCTTTTTTGTACCTTAAAATATTAGCATTATAACGTCCTTGAAATACATGCCCAACTCTTTTGTATTTTTTATTTATCTGCATCGCATAGCTAATAGTTACACTTTGCATAAACTTTGAAATTATCCTAGGATTTTTTCCTGTTTTAATAATAAGGTGAAAATGATTGTCCATAATACAAAAAGCAATCAATCGAAGATCTGTTTTATAGATATTTTTATAGAGAAGGTTGATAAAAAGTTGTTTATCTTCTGCGTGTTTTAAAACAGCGTCTCTATTGTTTCCACGGTTGTATATGTGGTAGTAAAAATGTGGTTTGTATATTCTTGATGTTCTTGGCATGTTTTAAGGATATCTTATATTTGTTAAATCCAGATGAACGAGATATTTGGGGACAGATCTGGGACAGATCTAAGAAGTAGGGTTGTTGAGGTGATTAGAAAAAAATGGTATTATTGTGTAATCCTTATGGTAAAGGGATTTTAGGAAAACAGATTTTTGATAAAAGTAAAACATTTTTGAAATTTTATGATTTTTGAAATTTTTGAAAATTCGTTGTTTTTTGTTAGAGGCCCACTTTCGGTCTTTGTTTCCTAGAATCTACCATTAATAAGGTATGATTAAATTTTAAGTATATACCGATATGAATATTGGTGTCATTTTAGCTATAACTTTGAGTGTAACAGTGCTTGTGGTTGTGATTACTGTTCTGGTATTGAAATATGCTCTTAAGTGGGTAAATATTAATAATATTCCCGTTGCTGAACTTGAGAAAGCTGCGAAGAAAGTGTTGGGAGATAAAATGAGTAAGGCTGAACAGGAGATAGAAGACATGAAATCTCGAGAAGAGAAGAGGATTAGAGAGATGAGGAAAGAGAGTACAGAGCATGAGGAAATTCTGATTGAAAGAGAGAAGAAACTAAACAAGAGGTCTAGAATTTTGGATGAAAAGAGTGAGGATTTGAATTCAAGAGAAACTAAATTGAAGAATGGTGTTGAGAGATTAGAGATAGATAGAGCTGATCTTAAAAAGGAATTAGAAAAGATATCAGGATTATCAAAAGAAGAGGCTAGAGAGAAATTAATTGCAGAGGTTAATCAGGATATGAAGGAGTACGAGGCAAAAAAGATTAGACAAGCGGAGAAAAATATAGAAATGGTTGCTGATGAGAAGGCTCAAAAAATTTTAGTAGAAGCTATGCAGCAAGTAGCTACAGATTATGTCGGAGAAACTACAACAAAAACTATAAAAGTTGATGATGAAAAGGTAAAAGGTAGAGTTATTGGTAAAGAAGGTAGAAATATTAGAGCTTTTGAACAGTTAACTGGAGTTGATGTCATTGTAGATGAGTCTCCAAATGCTATAGCTCTTTCCTCCTTTGATCCTTTAAGAAGGGAAATAGCATATGTTGCAATGACAAAATTAATTGCTGATGGGAGGATTCATCCAGGTTCGATAGAGGAGGCAGTCAGAAAAGCAAAGAATGAAATTTCTGTAGAGATAAAGAAAAATGGACAGATATTAGCAGATGAGGCAGATTGGGCAGATATGGATTTAGGGTTAATGAAATTAGTTGGTAAGATGAAATATAGAAGTAGTTATGGGCAATCTCTAATGTCTCATACTATTGAGGTTATCAGGCTCGCAGAAGTTTTGGCTACTGAAATAGGGGCAGATGTAGGTTTAGTAAAGAAAGCAGCACTTCTACATGATGTCGGTAAGGTTCTAACTCATAAAGTAGATAGTCCACATCATCAGATTTCTGGACAGATAGCTAGGAAATATATGTTAGATGAAAAATTGGTTAATGCAATTGAAGCTCATCACTTAGATATTGAGCCTCAAAGTCCAGAAGCAGTTATTATTTATCTAGCAGATGCTATTTCTGGTTCAAGACCTGGTGCAAGAAAGGATAGCTATGAGCAATATATTCAGAGGATAGAAGGAATTGAAACTGCAGCAAAGGAAATAGGTGGAGATAGAATTCAAGATGTCTTTGCAATTAAGGCAGGAAGAGAAATTCGAATTATTGTAAATCCAAAATTAGTTTCAGATGATGAAGCAGTTGTTATGGCAAGGGATATTGCAAAGGAGATTGAATCAAAGCAAAGTTATCCAGGTAATGTAGAAGTGACAGTTATTAGAGAAACAAGAGCAACAGATGTAGCAAAATAGGGCATAAAACGATTGTCTTCTAGTAGGATATGCTATAGGGGAGAAGAAAATTATATAATCTCCCCTGTTTTTAGTAAAATCGCGATTTTACTAAATAATTTAAAGGTAAATTGATGTAAATAATGAAAAAGTACTGATATAAAAGCACTTCACGGTGGTTCTTAATGAGTAAAAATTTTGTTTCTAATAAAAATAGAGAGTAGGAGGCTATGAATTTACTTATTAATAAACGGTTTCTTGAAACCTATGCGTATAGTCCTATAGTTCTTTGTTACTTGACCAAACCTTCACAATTTCATATTTTAGAAGTGGATATACGCAAATATCTTTTATAAAAGCCATTTGTGTATATATCAAAAAAAGAAAGGAGGTTACAACAATGTTAAAGAAAGATTTAATCGACAAAATTGCAGCAACAGGTCTTACAAAGAAACAGGCTGGTGCAGCATTAGAGGCAGTATTGGATGCAATCTCTGATTCTCTTAAGAAGGGAGAGCCAGTACTCTTGACAGGCTTCGGTAAATTCGAAGTTAGAACAAGAGCAGCAAGAACAGGAATCAATCCTAAGACTCTTGCAAAGATCAAACTTCCAGCAACAAAGGTTCCTGCATTTAAAGCAGGAAAAGCTTTAAGAGCTGTTGTCAAGTAAGACTGCCGGTATTTCTTTGTAGATAAAGAAATGGGAAAAGGATCCGTACGGGTCCTTTTCTGTTTACTATTGATTGAAAATGCTCTAAACTATATAAGCCCATGTTAAAAGATTTTTTTGTTCCAACAAATAAGAATAAAAAGAAACCTTATCTATTAAGAAAAATCGCAATTGTTGTATATACAGTTCTTTTGCTTGTTGTAAACTATGCTGGTGGAATTTTAGGTATAGACCAAGCATACGCTAGTACAATTAGTCCTGCTAATGTAATTGCTTTAACTAATCAAGAAAGGCAAGCAGTAGG
The DNA here is from genome assembly GCA_964408765.1 of uncultured Candidatus Saccharibacteria bacterium. Lineage (GTDB taxonomy): Bacteria > Patescibacteriota > Dojkabacteria > SC72 > SC72 > UBA5232. The sequence continues at coordinate 7,197 of CAYPAR010000005.1, forward strand.
ATTACCTGCTCTGTCTAATAATGCACAATTAGCATCAGCGGCACTTGCCAAAGCCAATGATATGTTTGCTAAACAGTATTGGGATCACTTTGGCCCAAATGGAGAAACACCTTGGCAATTCATCAAAGCTGCAGGATATAATTATGTGTATGCAGGAGAGAATCTAGGAAAAGGTTTTAGAACAACTGAGGGTTTAGTTGAAGCATGGATGGCAAGTCCAACACATAGAGATAATATATTAAGTCCAAACTACAGAGATATTGGTGTTGCGGTTGTAGAAGGTGTACTTCTAGAGAAACAGACTATTTTAGTAGTACAGATGTTTGGTAATTTGACAACATCTGTACAGGGGAGTGTAGCACCACCAGCACCGACAACACCAACTCAATCTCCAAAAGTAGTAACAGGGAAACAGAGGGTTATAACACCAAAAGAACAAGGTGAGATTAGAAGTATTAGAATAACATCTCCAACAATGGGAGAAACTGTCACAGATCCATCAACCAATATCAAAGGAGAAACAACAAATACATCAGGAGAATATACCGTAGGAATATTGGAAAATAATGAACTAGTTGGTTCTACTACAACTTCTGGTAATAATTGGGAGTTTAGCAAAAATAGTGATTGGAGTGAGGGAGAACATAAAATCATTGCAAACATACAAGGGAGTGACGTTAAGTCAGAGGAAAGCTCTTTTATCGTAGATTCTAAACCACCACTTATTGTTAAAGAAAGTGTGAATGTTCATAGGTTAACTGATGAATATAAACTTTCTTTTGATATTGACGGAGATTGGTCAAAAGCAGATGTGGTTGTTGGATCGGATATATTACCAATTACAGGATTCGATGGTAAGGAATCTGTAAGTATAAATATTCCTAAAGATAAAGATACAACCATGGTAGAGATTATCGTATCAGACAGTGTAGGAAATTCATCAACTCTGGATGTCTCAGAACATTTCAAGGAAGAAGAAAAAGCGACTCTTAAGATAATTCCAACAATGGGACTGAGTGTTAAAGATGGTATCAATATTGGGTTGGTATTGTTTGTATTTATACTTCTCTTTGTACAGATAGTTTGGTATCTAAAGAGAGGTAAAATAAAAGAAGCTACAGGAGATATCTTTACAGTAGGTGTATGGTGGCTTGTTATAGCTGTAGCAATATTTAATGGATTCTCTGGAGTAATTACATAAACATGAGTAACTGCCTATGAGACAAGAGAGAATAGAAATTAAAAATGAATTACTTTATCTATTTCTAGTACTTCTTGTTACTGAAATCTTTAATGATTCTGTCCTTAGTGCTAAATTTTCTACAACAGTAATAATTGGCATTGTAGGAATAGTTCTTCTTTTAATATGGTTTACTCGAACATTCAACCTCTATTCTAAAAAGAAAGTTTCAAAGTACAGTAATGTCTTAATGAAAATATCTTTGCGACAAAGACTATTCTCTTACTTCATACTACCAACAATATTTTACTCTTCCCTTTTAGTTTTTCTCTTCTTTAACAGAAATGATTTGTTAGGCCACTTCGTAATAGCTATGTGTATGCTCCTCTTACTTATCCTTTTCTTGAATGTAAAAAGTTCTATGAATAAACACTATACATTACATATTGCAACTAAGGCAGTATTTGATTTTATGTGTATAACGACTCTTTATCTCCTATTAAATGCCTTCTTAAGGATAGGGTTTTCTATGACAGAATATATGTTACTAGGATTTTTCTCTTCCTTAGTTTTGTATATATTTGTACTAAAGCTACATGACAGGCTTGGTTTAGTTGAAATACTTACAGCTTTTGCAAGTTCAATATTTGTATCAGTATCTATGATTCCTTTTTGGAATAGAAATATCTTCATAATTCCTGCAGTAGGTGCACTTACTTTTTACTTAATCATTTCACTCTGGAATATTAGGTTTTCTGGTAAAGTTAAATTCACAGATTACCTAGCACCAGTTCTTTATGTCATATTTGCAATGGCTTTAATATTTACAATGTAAAGAGATGCACAACAGAGATATTGTGTTGAAAATAGGTGGGTCAATTCTGTATCAAGATAATCAAGATATTAATTTTGATTTGATGGGAAAGATTAAGAGTTGGTATGTAGGAAATAGGGAACAATATGTTAAAGTTGTAATGGTTACAGGAGGTGGTGCTATGTCAAGAAATCTTCAACAAAGAATGAAGGGGAATATTGCTAATGAAAAGGCTCTTCATACAATTGCAATGTCTGTTACTCAAACAAGTGCTGAGCTTCTAGCAGGGTTTTTAGGGGATCATAATATCTATATACCTAAGAAGATAAGGGATGCATACCAATATATGCTAGAGGATGGCTCTAGGACCATTGTAAGTGGTGGTTTGAAGGCAGGTTGGAGTACAGATATGGATGCTGCTGTATTTGCAGATATTCTTCATGAGAAAAGAATTTACAAGGTTTCAAATATTGATTACATATATGACAAAGATATTAAAATTTATCCTCATGCTAGACCAATTAAAGATATGACTTGGGAGGATTACTTCGAACTGTTTTCTATAACCGATGACGATACTCATCAAGCCAACAGTCATATTCCGATAGATAAAGAGTGTGCAAGGTTTTGTAGATGCAAGGGAATGTCTTTCTTTGTTTGTGGTGGTAAAAATCTATATGATAAAGAAAGCTTAGGAGATGTATTTGCAGATGGTACTCTAGTACATCCTTAATCGATCCTTGTTATTTTGTAACTATCTTTCCCAGCAGGTGTCTCTATCTTTACACTATCTCCAATGTTTTTTCCTACGACAGACTTTCCAATAGGGGAAAGGTGTGAAATTTTACCTTCTAGTGGATTTGCCTCATCTTCACTTACAATTTGATACTTCAAACACTTTTCTCCTTCCAATGTAACAGTATCACCAACACCGACTTTGTTCTTCTTTGTTTCTTTTACAATCTTTGCATTCTTAATCTTCTCTTTTATCTCTGCGATTCTACCCTCATTGATATGTTGCTCTTCAATAGCCATAGAATATCCATCGTTTTCTCTCAAATCTCCTTGATTTCTCATTTCATTAAGAGTATTTGCGATTTTTTCCCTTAAACGAGTTTCTCTTTCTTTTAACTCTTCTTTAAGTTTTTCTAAACCTTCTTTAGTTGTTAAATATTGATTGTTTTCATCCATAATCCCATATTTTTATATAACCGGACCAGATGATATACATTAGCCTTTTTTATGTCAAGGGTAGCAAATAAAGGGGTTAATATGGTAAAATCAGTACTTAGTGAGATGCCGCTATCGTCTAACGGTTAGGACATAGGATTCTCAATCCTACAATCGGGGTTCGATTCCCCGTAGCGGTACCAGTTTACTACATTGTCACATTGTCTTTTTTATGTTAACCTTAATAGGTTCTTATATTATTTTATCCTTAAATTAATATGAAAAAAGGATTACCAGTATGGGCAATTGTTTTAGGTGTTATTGCCATTGTAGGAGGATTCTTCCTTACAACTCACAACAGACTTGTAAAAGCCAACGAAGAAGTAGATAACCAGTGGGCACAGGTTGAGAGTCAATATCAAAGAAGATTTGACTTGATTCCTAACTTGGTTGAATCTGTTAAAGGAGCTATGGCTCAAGAAGAGGAAGTTTTTTCTAAAATAGCAGAAGCAAGAACAAGATATTCTTCCGCACAAACGAGTAGTGAGAAAGCAGAAGCAGCTACTGAGGTAGAGGGTGCTCTTGCTAGACTTCTTGTTGTAATGGAGAACTATCCAGAATTAAAGTCTTTAGAAACAGTTGATACATTGATGTCTCAGTTAGAAGGTACAGAGAATAGGATTGCTGTTGAAAGACAGAGATACAATGATCAGGTAAAAGAATTTAACTCAGATGTTAAAACAATCCCAACTAAATGGATTGCATCTATGTTTGGATTTGAGGAGAAAGCATATTTTGAATCAGTAGAAGGTTCAGAAGTTGCTCCTAAGGTTGATTTAACTAATTAAACAATCTTAAATGAAAATTAAAAATATTGTAATATCTTTTGTACTTCTTTTGTTGTTTGCAACACCTGTTATAGCCTACTACGATTTGGGCTCTCCAGAAGGATATGTTAATGACTATACTAATACTCTTACATATGAACAGAAGGATGCATTAGAGAGTAAGGTTTCTACATTTGAGCAGGAGAGTACAAATGAGATTGCTGTTGTAATCATTGATAGTATGAAAGGTGATTACATTGAGAATTTTGCAGTAAAACTTTTTGAAAGCTGGGGGATTGGGAAAGAGAAAGAAGATAATGGTGTATTAATACTTGTTTCAATGAGTGAGAGACAGATGAGGATTGAAGTAGGATATGGTTTAGAAGGTTCTCTTACAGATGCTCAGGCTAGTTGGATTATTAAGAATGTAATGGTTCCTAATTTTAAGGAGAATAAGTATTACGAAGGTATTGATCAGAGTGTAGATAAGATAATTGCAATAACTAAGGGGGAGTTTGAAGTACCTGAGGAGGATAGTATTAGTCCACTTACTGTACTTGTTTTCATAGTTATTCTCATTTTAGGAGTAGCTATAGCTGTAATAATTTTAAAGAAGAAATATCCCAATTGGGAAGGATGGGATACGGATAGTAGTTCTTCATCTTCATTTGGTGGATGGGGAGGAGGTAGTGATAGCTCTAGTGGTAGTTTTGGTGGTGGAAGTTCTGGAGGAGGTGGTGCTAGTGGAAGTTGGTAGTTTTAGAAAAGATATTCTTCAACGAGATGTCTTTCTTCAAGATATATTTGTTGTACTTAAAGATGCATTAGGTAAAGTTTTAATTCATCAAGAAGGAGATATTATTACAGGAGGAAGAATCATAGAAGTAGAGGCATATCCTGGAGGAGAAGATAAAGGGTCCCATACATATCTTAACAAGAGGACACCTAGAACAGAAGTTCAATTTGGAATAGGTGGTCATGCATATATCTATACTGTTCATACTCACCATCTTTTAAATATTGTTATTGGTAAGAAAGGTATACCAGGAGCTATTTTAATACGAGCAATAGAACCAATGTATGGTGTTGATATTATGAAAGAGAGAAGAGGTATGGAAGATTTAAAGTCTCTTACAAATGGTCCTGGTAAGTTTACACAAGCTATGAATATTACTAAATCATTGAATGGTATAGATCTTTGTAATAATAATTCTGAATTATTTTTAATAGATGATGGTTTTAAGGTTAAGGAAAAAGATATTATTAAAACAACTAGAATAGGTATTGATTATGCAGAAGAATTTAAAGATGTACCTTGGAGATGGTATTTGAAAGATAATATGTTTGTTAGTAGGGTGTAGTAATTCATAAAAATAGAGTTTTGTGTGTATAATATAGTTGTGGTAGATGTGAGTGTATCGTTAAATTAATATATTTTTTATTTTATGCCAGAAGGAGAGATTTCAGAAGGATATATAACTCGGAGACCTGCACAGACAGTTGAGGATGCTATTCTTGGGGAGATGGAACCTGGTATAGATATCTTCACAGGAGTACCTGATGATAGTGAGACTTCAGCGAATACATATCTTGATAGAAGACAGATGACTAACTTGAGGGAAAAGATAGATGAAGTTCGTAGAGGTTTTAACGATTTAATAAGGGGGAGTATTTTCCCTGCTGATAAGTTGGCACTAGCAAAAGTAATATATATATAATCATATTCTTAGTACAGTAAGTTATGCTGATGTCGAATTTACTAGGACAGGCCATGTTTCTCCTCTTGATGTGCTAAGTCGTGGACATTCAACTGCTTCATCATATTCTGCATTAGTAACACAGTCATCTGTATGTAGAGGAATAAGCGAAGCTGTTTATCTACTGTGTAAATCTATGAAAGTAAATGCTGAAATACGGTCACAAGAAAGACCACCGCATGCTTTTAATAGGGTGAATATAGGAGGTGTTTGGTATAAATTAGATGCTACATATGAAATAGGTCTTACTTCTGGTGCAAAAAAGGATAGATGGTCTTCAAACTATTTCCTAAAAGCATGGGGTAATACTTCTACAGATTATCCAAGAGAACAAATTGCTTCTATGAAAAATTTTCTTTCAGATAAAGGACTTCGTTTTGAAGGATATCCAGAGAAACCTAAGATTCAAATTAAACCACCTAAGATTGATATTAGAGGTAGGAGCGATAAAC
>CAYPAR010000005.1:13496-18823 GCA_964408765.1 uncultured Candidatus Saccharibacteria bacterium
GTTAATCTCTCTAATGCTTCTTCATATGTAAACCATCCTACTTCTTTAACATTGCTATCTAATGGTTTTAACTCCTGTTCTGTATTAACTTTAAAAAGAAACATGTGTATTTCCATAGGATAAGCACCTGGTGTATCTTTGGTAATACCATTTGGATATCTTTCATATATTCCTAATTCCTCTATTGATTCAAATTGATTTAAACCTGTTTCTTCTAATACCTCTCTTTTAGCTGCTGAGATATAATCTTCACTTTCTTCAACACCTCCTCTTGGGAATCCCCATAGATGTTCATTTGCTAATGCTACTTTATTCTCTTTATTTATTACTATCCCTCCAGCTCTATATGATTTCATGTTGGTGTAATAACATTTTAATATATAATTATACCTAAAAATAGTATAATGTACTATGAAAAAACAGGATATCAAAGCTCAAACAGTTGCATACTATGATAAAAATGCTCAAGAATGGGCATCTTCTCATGGAGGATATGAAAAAGAATCTTGGTGGAAAGATCAAATGGAAATATTTCATAAATATCTCCCAAAAGGTCGAGTTTTAGAGATAGGAGCAGGAGCAGGTAAGGACGCAGAATCCCTGATTAATCTAGGCTATGACTATGTAGGAACCGATGCTTCTAAAGAACTTCTTAAAATAGCAAAGGAAAGAAATCCTAATGCTATTTTTCTTAACAAATCACTACAAGAACTTGATTCTACTCTTAGTAAATTTGACGGATTCTGGGCTGCTGCTGTACTGTTACATATTCCTAAAGATGAAATGGTCAATGCGTTAAAATGTATATCATTAGTACTTAGAGATAGTGGTATTGGCTTTATAACCCTGAAAGAAGGTAGAGGTGAAGAAGTGGATGAAAAAACAGGAAGACACTACTCATATTTCCAGAAAGAAGAATTTGAGGATTTACTAAATCTAGCAAATTTCAAAGTTTTAGAAGGAGGTATAATAGATAGAGAGGGGGAGAAGTGGTTAATATTTCATGTTAAAAAGATTTCAAAATGACAAAATTCGACATAATAACAATATTTCCTAAAACAATAGAGGAATATATAAATACAGGAATAGTAAGAATAGCAAGAGAAAAAGGTCTTGTTGAAATTAATGTTCATGATCTAAGAAAATGGACTACTGATAAACACAAAACAGTAGATGATACACCATATGGAGGTGGTCCAGGAATGATAATGAAAATAGAACCTATATACAAAGCAATAAAGGAGTTAAAAAAAGAAAATACTCTAGTTGCAATTACAACACCAAAGGGAGAGCAATTAAAACAGAAGAAACTAGTGGAATTCTCTAAAGAAAAAGATTTACATATGATAATTCTCTGTGGTAGATACGAAGGTTTTGATCAAAGGATACATGATTACTTAGTGGATTATGAATTTTCAGTAGGGGAGTATGTTCTCTCTGGAGGAGAACTTCCTGCTTTGGTGTTAGTAGACGGTATTACAAGACTAATTTCAGGAGTATTAGGCAATGAGTCTTCTTTAGAAGAAGAAACATTTAATGAAGATTTTTTAGAATATCCTCAATATACTAAACCTGAAATATTTAACGGATGGTCTGTCCCAAAGGTACTTCTATCAGGTAATCATAAGGAGATTGAAAAATTCAGAAAAAAAGGATTGAAAATGGTATAATATAAATGGGTACCTCAAAGGTATATATTTCCTAAATATATATATAAGTTAAATATATAGAAAATATGAAAATTGATAATAAAATCATTATATCCAGAGGTAAGCTTGAGGAGTTAAAGGATAAATTTAAGAGTTTAATAAAGAAGAGAAAAGAGTTAAGTAAGAACTTGGAACAAGCTAGATTAAGTGATGTAAGTGAAGATACTGATGCAATCAATGCAGTAGTAGGGGAACTTCAGCATGTAGAGAGAGAGATGGCAGAGACAGGACAGACTATTGAAAATTCTGAGGTTCTAAAGAAGACATCTTCTAAGAATAAAGTTCAGATAGGTTCTGAGGTAAAAGTGAAAGTTAAAGGTAAGGTAGTTACATATATTATTGTTTCAGATGTAGAAGCTGATCCATTAAAGAATAAAATCTCTGATAACTCTCCAGTAGGTGAAGCTTTGATGAAAGCTAAAAAAGGTTCTAAGGTTAAAGTTCAAGTAGGAAAGAATACGGTTGAGTATGAAATCTTAGATATCTCCTAACTAATTATCTCATCTAAATCTTCAATCTTTACTCTTTGCTGTTGCATGGTATCTCTATCTCGTACAGTAACGGTACCGTTATCTAATGTTTCATAATCAATTGTAATACAGTAAGGTGTACCAATTTCATCTTGATATCTATATCTTTTTCCAATATTCCCTCTTCCATCCCATACGACTTTGTAAGAATCAGAGAGTAGGTCGAATACTTCTCTAGCTCTGTTAACAATTTCTTCTTTGTTTCCAACAAGTGGGAATATTGCAGCTTTGTATGCAGCAATATCTTTATGTATCTTTAGTACAGTCCTAATATTTCCTTCTCCTAAATCTTCCTCTTCATATGCATCAAGAAGTAAGAAGAGGAATGTTCTAGTAACACCTCCAGAAGTTTCTACAATATTAGGAATGTATTTTTCATTTGTAATTGGGTCGGTGTATGTTAAATCTGTTCCAGAAAATTTCATATGTTGTGTTAAATCATAATCTCCTCTCCAATGTACTCCTTCATTCTCTGCCCAACCCCAAGGAGTCAAATACTCAATATCGTATGCATCTTTAGCATAGAATACTAACTTGTCTTTTGGATGTTGATAGAATCTTAAATTATCATGTTTTCTGTAAAGCTCTTTGTAGAACTTCATTCTTTCTTCTTTCCAATATTCAAAATATTTCTCCATATCATCAGGATGTACGAAGAACTGTAAATCCCATTGTTCAAATTCTCTAGATCTAAAGGTGAATCTCCCAGGAGTAACTTCATTTCTAAAAGCTTTACCAATCTGTGCAATACCAAAAGGAATCTGTTGCCTTGTACTATCTATAATATTCTTAAAGTCAAGATATATATTCTGACATGCTTCACCTCTTAGATATGCTTTTACCTTAGAACCTTCAATTACACCAACTTCTGTTTGAAAAAGAAGATTATATGATTTAGGTTCTGTAAATTCTTTCTTACCACAGTTAGGACACTTCTCTTCAATATCCTCAGGTCTAAACCTCTGATGACAGCCCTTACACTCAACGACCTCTTCACCAAAATTTTCTACATGACCTGACGCTTCCCAAACCTTAGGATGTGTAATGATTGTCCCATCAATTCCAACAACATTCTCCCTCTTATCTACCATATTCTTCCACCAGTACCTCTTCAGGTTGTTTAACATCTCAACACCAACAGGACCATAGTCATAGAAACCCCCTATACCTCCATATATCTCAGAATTTTGAAATATTATTCCTCTCCTTTTACAGAGAGCAACAACAGAATCTAGTAAATTTTTGTTTTCCATATGCTTTATTATATATGAATATTTAGAATTTGGGTATTAGTAGGTTTTTAGAAGTTTTTATCATATCTTCTCATACCTATATTCCATATTGTAAATTATTCTGATATATTAATATATGCCTAATGAAAATGAAAAACCAGAAATAATTATCCCATCATGGTTGCTTTTTACTGTCTTTGGTATTTGGATATTAGCAATTCCATTAGTTATATTTGTATTTACCAATAGTAAAACTATTCAATCCAAACCTGAAGTTTTAGGAATAGAACAAGAGATGGTAATTACAGAGACTCAGCACGAGGAAGAAAAACTAAACTTAACTCCAACTGTGGTAATAGAGAATAAAGAGGCTATAGGAGAGTTAGTTGTTGGTATTCCTTTATACACAGTATCGATATGTCATGAAGAGTATTGTCAGTACCTTGATAATGATGATTTCAAAACTTTTTCTACAGGTAAGAGTTTAGATAGAGAGAAATTTGATGATTTTCTAAATACCCATATTATTCCATTCTTTGAAAAGAAGTATGGACAGAAAACAATAGTGAAGAATAGTAAGGGAGAGTTTCCTGCAAAGTTGGAAGATGTGGAAATAGTATATTCAACGATTTACGATAAGATTAACAGTTCATTTATCAGTGGTGTAAAGAATATAAAGATAGATTTGGATTACAAAATATCTCCAGGAACAGATGGGAAATACGCTGAGAAATATATTGAGGTAGATAACTCACAACAAAGATTATACGTTTGGAATGGAGGAAAGGTAGAAAAGGTTATTCTACTTTCTGGTCCCGTGTATGGTTGGCAGGTATATGGTGTATTTCCAATTGTTGATAAAGGAAGGGAACCTATTGCACCTGGGGGTAAATATATGCCTTACTGGATGGCATTTTACTATAGTAAGAAACAAGATTCATGGTATGGTTTGCACGGCTTAATATGGAAGTATAGAGATGATGGTAGTAAATGGTTTGAACCAGTATCTAACATAGGTACTAGACAGAGTGCTGGATGTATTAGAATGGTTCTTGAAGATGCAAAGTATCTTTATGAGAGATTTGAAAAAGGTGACCTCATTCTAATTCACGAGTAGAGGAGAGTAGTAATCTCTTTGTGATATAATCAAGAGAATTTAAATATCATCATATTTGTATGGAAGAAAAGGTAACAAGTGATCTAATTGGTCAAAGAGAAGTTAGACTTCAGAAACTAGCAAAGTTAAAAGAATTAGGAATTAGTCCATATCCAGGTAAGTCGTATAAAAAGGATAGTATTGGTGATATTCTTAACGATTTTGAAAAGTATGATGGGGATGAAACAATATTGGTTGGTAGGGTTATGGCTTGGAGAGAACATGGGAAATTAGTTTTTGGGGATCTAATGGAACAGTCTGGTACTATCCAATTTATGATACGAAAAGACGATTTAGTTGAGGATTTGAAAAAAGGATATCTTGGTTGGGATAAGTTAGAACTTTTAGATTTAGCAGATTTCATAGAGGTATATGGAACTATTGGTAAAACTAAGACAGGACAGATTACCATTATGGTTAAAAATATTCGACTACTCTCAAAAGCACTAAGACCAATCCCCAGAGAGTTAGAAAACAAAGATCAAAGGTTTAGGAGAAGATACTTAGACTTAGTTATTCATCCAGAAAAGATGAGAATGTTTGAGAGAAAAGCTAAGTTTTGGCAAGTACAAAGAGACTTCTTAAAGAAAGAAGGCTTTATGGAAGTTGAAGTCCCAATTATGGAACCAGTTACAGGTGGGGCAGATGCTAAACCATTCATTACACATCATAATGCGTTAGATCAAGATTTCTACCTTAG
>CAYPAR010000005.1:18923-22968 GCA_964408765.1 uncultured Candidatus Saccharibacteria bacterium
ATTGATACACTTTGGAAAGATATTAGAACTAAAGTATCAGGTCCTGCATTTCTAGTTAATCAACCCAAATTCATTTCTCCTTTAGCTAAATCACATGAGGATAATGAAGAACTAACACAGAGATTCCAAGTAATAATAGCAGGAAGTGAATTAGGAAATGGATATTCTGAGATTAATGATCCTCAAGATCAGTTAGAAAGGTTCTTAGAGCAACAAGAGTTAAGAGAGAGTGGAGATGATGAGGCACATATGTTGGATATAGATTTTGTAGAGATGTTGGAATATGGTATGCCACCTGTTAGTGGGTATGGGCATAGTGAAAGAATATTCTGGTTTATGGAAGATGTTACTGCAAGAGAGGGTACATTCTTCCCACAGATGAGAATAGAGACAGAGAATCTTACTAAGGAAATATACAAAGACAAGGTAAAGTTTGAGGATGTAAAGAAGAAAAAGAAGTAGTTAATCTTTAGTTCATATCCCTTCTGTAAAATAGGGATATGAACAAATTAGAGAAACAGGATTTACTTCGGAATATAAAAGAGCTTTTGGTTGCTTCCAAGCAAGATGTGTATAGATATGTGAATACTAGAATTGTCTATGTTTACTTTGAGATTGGTAGGCAGATTGTAGAGTATGAGCAAGGAGGTAAGCATGCTGCAGAGTACGGTAAGAAGACTTTGAAGTATCTAAGTGATAGATTAATTCAGGAGTTTGGGAGGGGTTTTTCTGTACAGAATTTGGAGAGAATGAGAATGTTTTTTCTTAAGTATAGAAAATCCTCAACAGTGTCGAGGATTTCTAGCACTAATGTCAGTACATCTGCTAAAAATCAAGAATTCCCTTTATCTTGGTCACATTATGTTTTTCTAATGAGGTTAGATGAACCAGTGAGAAATTTCTATGAAATTGAATCCGAACAAAACAATTGGTCGCTAAGGGAACTAAAGAGGCAGTTTAACTCAGGTCTTTATGAAAGATTGTTAGTAGGGAAAAACAAAGAAGAGATATTAAGACTTAGTAAGGAGGGGCAAATAATTGAGAAACCAAAAGATTTGATAAAAGACCCATACATATTTGAATTCTTAGGGATTAAAGAGAATCGAAAATATCAGGAGAAAGATATTGAGAGTATGTTGATAGATAATCTGCAAGAATTTTTATTAGAGTTAGGAAAAGGTTTTGCTTTTGTTTCGAGACAACAAAGGATATCTTTTAGTGAACAACATTACTATATTGATCTTGTATTCTACAATCGATTATTAAAATGTTTTGTTCTTTTTGATATTAAAATAGGGGAATTGAAACATCAAGATTTGGGACAGTTACAGATGTATGTAAATTACTATGATAGAAGGGTAAAGGTGGAAGGAGAGAATAGTACAATAGGGATTTTACTTTGTGCTGATAAGGAGAATTCTATGGTTGAGATGACATTGCCAGAAGAGAATACTCAAGTATTTGCTAGTAAATATAGGTTGTTTTTACCAACCAAAGAAGAACTATTAGAGCAAATTAGGAGAGTGTAATTTAATGGTAAGCAATCAGTATCTTTGTATTATAAAACAGTTATTTCCTAAGCGCATTTCTTATCCCTACACTAGCCTTTTCTTCATCTTGTAATGCATTTGTAATTCTCATTGTTAAAACAGTTTTCATAACAATTTTGTTCATAACCTTTTGTGTTTCTTGGCTAGGATTATTAACCATAGCCTTTATTCTTTCTGTAGTTTCATATCCAAACTTTCTAATGACCACCTCACTATCTAAGATATTATTAATTTGTTGTTCATTCTTACCTAGTGCTGGAGAAACCTTATTATTTAATCTTGCTACAAAAGTTTCGAAGAAAAGATCTTCTAAAATTTCTCTACTTTCATTGTCTTGCTCTTCAAGTATTTGTTTGAAGCTACGGTAATTATTGGCAATAGAAAGTATTGTTTCTTTGGAGTCTTCTTGTATCTCTTTCCAAAGTTTCCAGACATTACTATCTAGTAATATCTTTTTATCCTCAAAGGATGAGACATATTTAGATAAATCTCTCCACGATGTTTCTGCTAATCTTTTTTCTAGTTCTTCTGCTACTCTCATACTACCACTTTCTCCTGGAAACTCTTTTGCAAAAGAGATTCCAGACATAGGGGAGTAAGTACCTCCTCCTGGTACAGGTCTATCTTCTAGATATGAATACTTAGATTCTACTTCTGATATTGCTTTGATAATGGCATCAAAATTTTCATCTGTACAATATATAGTTGTATTATCAATTCTAGGAACTTCATTAGCAATAACACTATCGTCAAAAGTTTTCATTAAGTACTGAGTATCTTTTGGTATTGCAGTTCCAATAGCATAAAGCATATTCCCAATATTTTCGGCGGCAGGGGATAGGTAAATCCTGTACCTTATCTTGTCGTTGTAATTTGCATTTTCCTTCGTATTGAACTTCATATCTCCAGTAATCCATAACCATCCATTCTCTGTTGCAAAACTTAGTTCTTTCCTTTGTTTCTCTAACTTTCTTTTTGCAATATTAATATCTCTTATGGTCTTCCTTACTTCTTTCTGTTTGGGTATTTCTTCGAAAGCATGTGGTAGACATTCAGGTTCATTTACAGTTAAGCGATAAGGGTCTTCGTCACAAAAAGCTTCTGCAAGTACTCTAGCTTGTATATAATGTGTTAAGTCTGGATTCTTTTTAACAAGATTCTCTCTACCCATATCAATCTGCTCTGCTAAGATATCAATTACTGGTAATTCAGATATATCTTTATCCTCTTCCAAATGTTCTCTAATGAGAGTAGGGTCTAAATAGTTTCCTTCTTCTTTTGTTTCTAATCCAGCTTTGTTATCCATACTAGAATTATACACGAAAGATTTGTTTCAAGAAGGGAGACTTAATAAAGAGGTAATTATTTACTTCTTGAAAATGGCTCTATACCAATATCTTCTAGCCCTAGAATCATTGACTAATTATCCACTTTTTGATAAAATAAGCGTATGGGATGTAAGTAATCCCTATATAAGTTTTTATCAAACTTTTAATGAAAAAGAAACTTTTAAAAAGATTCTCTGCCTTTTTAAATATTTCCTTAGTAGTTCTCCTTTTAATTCCGAATTTTGTAGCTTCAGCAAGTGTTTTTGCTGTAGATTCAGTATTTCCTAGTACTAATGAGATAAATAAAACAAATGGATGGGCATATGTTAATGAACAGAGTAAAGTACCAGGTAGTACTACTTTTGAATTTAAAGGTACTAGAGACTTCTTCTCTTGTTTTGAGTACAGAACAGATGGAGATGTATCTCAAATAGTAGCCGAGAATGATGGAAAGAATTACAACGCAGAAATAACAGATGGTCTTTATCCATATGTATGTGTTAAGAATAATATGAAGAGTAAAGTAATCAATGCGAACCAATATATAGAAATTAGATTATCATTTGGAGCAGAAAAAGATGAAAGATTTACATGGACAAGATTTAATGTTCTTCCTGTTGTTCCTCCTCCTACAGTACCTGTTTTAGAGTATCCGATAAATGGTGTAATAATAAATGATAATACACCATTGATGCAGTGGGCAGATTCAAATGGTGATATTTCCCACTATATGTACAGAATCTTTTTCAATTGTAAAGATTCTTCCAATATTCCAGATTCTTGTTCTGTGTTTCCTAATCTAAATGGTTTAAGACGAAACACATCAGAATATCAAGCAGGTGTTACTGCAGACAGGGTATATCACTGGCAAGTTAAAGCTGTTAATAATCAGGGATTGGAAAGTGCATGGAGTGAATTAGAAACATTCACAATTGATAGTACTCCACCTTCTGTTCCAACAGGCTTGTATTGGAGAACAGTGGATGATAATAAAATTGTAGAGTGTGGAGGATATAGTAGTTCACGCCATTTAGCAGCACATTGGAATGCAATTGTAGGAGATCCAACCTTTAGTCATTATGAGTACTCATCATTTAATGCACCAAATGGGAGTGCAGGATTGGTTGAGAGAGTGTTTTATGAAAATTTCTTTGATAGCTCCTCTTT
>CAYPAR010000006.1:0-19997 GCA_964408765.1 uncultured Candidatus Saccharibacteria bacterium
CCTTTTGGTATTAAGGTTGAAGGATTAAAAGTAGAGGGAATAATAGAACCTCAATCAGAAGATATTATTGAGATATCACAAATGAAAGCAAAACAAGCTTTTGAGAAAGTGCAAAAACCATTAATAGTAAGTGATGGAGGTTGGTATATTCCTGCATTAAATGGTTTTCCTGGTCCATATATGGCATATGTTAATAGATGGTTAACATCTCAAGATTTTCTTAATCTAATGAAAGATAAAGAGAATAAAGAAATTATACTTAGAGAATGTGTTACTTACATAGATAAAAATCAAATACAAAGTTTTACATCTGATACAAAAGGATCTTTTGTTGAGAAAGAAACAGGAGAATTAACACCTCTTGATCAGGTAATTACTTTTAGAGATGATAAAAAGACTGTTGCAAAATGTGTTAATGATGGAGAAGTAGGAGTACCACAAAATGAGTTATGGAATGAAGTAGGGGAGTGGTTAAGTAAAAACAATCAATAAATATATATTCTTGAGAAAAATATGAATTCTAATCTTTATGAGCATAGTCCCCATACTTCCCACTAATAGGATCTTTAAAGATAAAGGCCTTAGGAGGAAAGTAAGAAAAAATTGCAAAAAGTACACCTATTATCACAACAAATACTGTTGCAATAAACTCACCAAATAATAAAATTCCCTTAGTTAATATCCTATACTCTACCAACAACCCAATTGCTATTGAAAGAAAAAATATTACAATTGTTAACCAAAGAGGAACTTTTTTCATAATTACTCTTAAAGGTTCAAAGAGTAGTGGCATTGCGATAAGTTCCATAAAAAGAAGGGCTAGAGTAGCATTCCAAAAGTTAGAATAAACACCCTTAAAAGCAAAATACTGAAATACAATGACTAAAATAGTAGGAGCTAAAAGTAACTTCATATGCTCCCATGTACTTTCATTCAAAGCAGAAAAAACATGTAAAAGAATTCCTTTCTTAAACCAACCATGAGTAAAATGGAGTAGGGTACCAAATGTTGAGATTACAAAAAACGAAATTAGTAATACTTTCCAGAGTTCCATATTAAAGTATAACACTTAACCAACAAGTTGTAACAACACTTCTCTTACATCTTCAACTGTATCTAAATCCATAAGGGTAGTTCGTAATTCAACAGCCCCTTCAAAATTACTAATATATGCTTTAATATATTTTTTCTGACTATTAAATATATCCATATTCCCTTTTTCTTTTTCAAATATATCTAAATGATGAAGTAGGGTAGTTATTCTCTCTTCCTTGCTAATATTTCCATTCTGTTTTTCTGAATCTTCTGAGAATAACCAAGGATTATTCAATATTGCTCTCCCAATCAAAACACCATCTGTATTATATTTTTCTACATATTCCTCTGCTTGAGATTTACTCTTAACATCTCCATTTCCCAAGATTACTGTTTTTGGGGAAATACTATCTCTTAACTTTACACTCCTAGCTATCTCATCCCATCTAGATGGAGTAGCATATCCCTCCCTAGAAAGCCTTCCATGCACAGTTATCATATCCAACCCCTGTTCAAGCAAAAATCCTATCCACTCTTCTATTTCTATCTTCTCAAAACCAATCCTAGTCTTCACACTAACAGGGATATTCCCAGCACTCCGTTTTACTGCTTCTATAATCTCCCCAGCTAGAACCTTATCATTAATCAAAGCAGAACCTCTACCTCCTGAGAGAACATCCCTAACAGAACAACCCATGTTAATATCAATTCCATCAGGTTTTAACTGCTTAAGGTATTCAATTGTTTCTACATAGTATTCAGGAACATTCCCCCAAAGCTGTACAACAACTGGTCTTTCAATATCTTTAAACATTAACCTATGTACAACCTTCTCCTTTCCTTTAGAACAAAAACCCTCAACATTGAGAAACTCTGTGAAGAACAAGTCAGGTTTCCCAATTTTACAAAGTACCTGCCTAAAAACAGTATCTGTAATACCTTCCATAGGAGCAAGAGCCAATATATAACCTTTCTTTTCAAGTATCTGTTTGTATATATTCATAAATGTATTCTACCACACACTTTTCTTTTTCATTAACCTACCCAAAATCCTTGCAATCCACAACTTAACTCTGTACTATTTAGTATCAAATAGTATCTTTTAATTAATATTAAATTAAAGGAGGAAGGTTTATGAAAGAAGAATACAAACCACTATTTACCCCATGGAAAATTGGTAATCTTGAGATTAAAAACAGGATCGTTATGACATCTATGGGAGGTACTTCACTCTTTGGATGGATGGAACCATTAGGTAATCATTTTGACAAAGAAGCAGCCAATTTCATCTTAGAACGGGCAAAGAATAATGTAGGATTAATACTCCCTGGTATTGCACCAATACGTGATATTCTTTGGGGGAAATGGCTCTACAAAGGTAAAGGCAAATTCAAAGAACTTAAAGAATTTATGGATGAATTTCATAAAACAGGTTCCAAACTATTCATTCAACTAGGTGCAGGTTTCGGGAGAAGTTTAGCAATTAATCACCTAATGGCAGAGGCGTATCATAATAAATTGCTAGGAACACTTCTTAAGCCAGTCATTGATGTTGATTACCTAACAGCTAGTGCAAGTGCAACACCAAACCGTTGGCTTGAATCTGTAATGTCAAGGCCAATGACAGAAAAAGAAATACAGGAAATCATTGATGGTTTTGCTAAAACAGCTAAACTCTGCCAAGAGGCTGGAGTTGACGGTATTGAAGTACACGCTGTTCATGAAGGATATCTTCTTGACCAATTTACAATGAAATATACAAACTTTAGAGATGATAAGTATGGAGGTTCATTTGAAAATAGATATAGATTCCCAGTTGAAATAGTACAGGCAATTAAAAAGGAGTGTGGTAAAGATTTCCCTGTGTCACTCAGATACTCTGTCGTTTCTAAAACAAAAGGTTTCGGCCAAGGAGCACTTCCAGGTGAAGAATACACTGAAGTAGGAAGAGATATGGAGGAGTCAAGACAAGCTGCAAAATATCTACAAGATGCAGGGTATGATATGTTAAATTGTGATAATGGAACATATGATGCTTGGTATTGGGCTCATCCTCCAGGGTATATGCCTCACAACTGTAATCTTGAAGATGTTGAAGAAATTAGAAAATCTGTTGACATCCCTGTAGTTTGTGCAGGTAGGATGACACCATTAGCAGGAGCTGAATCAGTAAAAGAAAAGAAGATAGATGCAATGGGAGTTGCAAGACAGTTCCTTACGGATCCAGAGTGGATTACAAAACTTATAAATGGTGATGAGGAAAGTATAAAGCCATGTATCTGTTGTCATAATGCTTGTTTCAGCATGGCCCATTACAAAGGAGTAGGAAATGACCAATCAATTTCAGATAACGCAGGGATGGCAAGATGTGCACTAAATCCAACAACTATGCAGTCCAAGAAATACAAGATTGTTAAAACAAAAAATCCTAAACATATTGCAATCATAGGAGCAGGAATAGGTGGAATGGAAGTTGCAAGACTCTTAACACTACGAGGTCATAAGGTAACAATTTATGAAAAGACCGACAGGGTAGGAGGAGTTTTCACATATGCTTCAACCCCAGCATTCAAGGATAAAGAGAAAGCCTTGCTTGATTGGTATGAGAAAGAGATGAAAGATTTACAAATTGAAATTAAGTTTAATACAGAAGTAACTGATTTAGATCAAATAGATGCAGATGAGGTTGTTGTAGCAATAGGTGCAACACCAAAGAGATTAAAGATAAAAGGAATTGAGAATACAATTGAAGCATGTGACTATTTGAAAGACAACTCCAAAGCTGGTGAAAAAGTTGTAATAATTGGTGGAGGTTTAACTGGATGTGAAATTGCATTAGATCTACATCAAAAAGGTAAAACACCTATCATCGTTGAAGCAAGGAATGATTTGATAGCTGTTCGAGGTGTCTGTTTGGCAAACAGTTCATATCTCAGAGAATTCTTTGCATTAAATAATGTTGATGTCCATCTAGAAGCTTCCGTTCAGGAGATAACAAAGGATGGGGTTGCCATAAAGAACAAAGATGGAGAGGAAATATTCATAGAGGCAGATACTGTCATTATGTCAATTGGGTATAATCCGAAAACTATTCCTGAGACAAAACGCAAAATCCATCTAGTAGGAGATTGTCATGAAGTTGGAAACTTAAGAACAGTTACCTGGAGAGCATGGGATGTTGGAATGAAAATTTAACCCACCAGGTCTGACCTAGGTCTGCCCCACATTAATCTAGATTTAATCATCTTCCAACCCTTTCTACAGAAACCTTTCTTGAAAAAACCTCTTGTATTTTGTAACAATTTTGGTCTAGGGAGACATTAAATATTGTAATTACTTAGTAGTAGGAGACCATTTGGACAGATTAAAAAGTTATGAATCAGGGGCAGACCTAGGCCAGACCTTGCAAGAGAAGAGATTTTCACATAAACTGTTAAGAAGAAGAAATACTGCCCAAATGGAACAAAAAAATCTATTAGACAATACAGGTCAACAACTGATTAATACAGGAGATACTGATTCATATGTACAAATCCTTATATACTACATTCAAGATTTCCTTACTTGGTGGTATGTAAGAATGCCTATTAGACATCTAAAAGTTTTAGGAAGATTATCAGTCATAGTAGACGACAACCTCTCTATCACACTACTTTTTAAAAACTTTTTTGTACCTTGGCACAGAGATAGAACAATAATTGGATTTTTCTTTGGGATACTTATCAAACTACTTTACCTTCCAATAGCTTTAGCAATATATCTTTCTATCATGTTAATCTACATACTATTTATCTTAGTCTGGCTAATCCTACCAGTCGCAACCATTGTATTTATAATTATTTCTACATTCCAAAAATGGCAATAGAGTTCGGAGCAAAACAAAAAACAATAATAGGAATACATAACAAGAATAAAAATTCCTTCTCTATCTCTAAAAAAGAGTTTGTAATCCCAGACAATGAAGATCAATCAATATTTCTACTCACAAGGGATAACTTTTTTTCCATTTCCACACCACAAATTAAATACCTATTAACAAGTAGTCCAAAATACGAAAAATTTGAAAATATTAAAAGTATTGTAACTAATATTCTTCTAATACCTGGTGCCCTTATAGCAGTAACATATATCCTTAAATTTGCATCACTCTTACAAGACTATCCACAAATTACAAAAATACTAAACCTACCCATTGTAAATATCCTATTCGGAATATCAATATTCTCAATCTTACTCCTTTGGCATGACTTCTGGGGAGATAGAAACCAACAAATTAATCTCCCTAAAATAAAGAACATACCTCAAAAAGACTTAGATGAAATTAATACTGTTGGTTTTAAATTTGGTAGATATGCAAGTTTAGATGTTGTCAACTACATTTCCTCCGAAACGATACAATTACTGTCTGATTTCTGTATTAACGGAACCTTTAAAACCTATACCTGTTACAATACCCTAATCAAAGAAAGTTTTGAAATTCAACAGATTCTTAGAAGAAGTGGATTTGAATTACACGAAGAAAAACTAAAAGAAGCAGGTATCACAAATGAGGAAGTAAGAGATTTTGACTTCACATCAATTAGAGGTTTACTTATATATGCTTTAGAAGAAGCTCTACTAACCGAAAGTAAATGTATCGAACCTCAACATATATTCTTAGCAATTACAAAAATCAATTCTTCTATACAGAAATTATTACAGAAAGAGAATCTAAATACAGATGTCCTTAGAGAAGTTGTCAAATATCATAACTTTTTAAGTAACAGGAAAGCAAAATTATTAGATCCTGATGTACCATACTACCGAAAAGGTGGCATAGGAAAAGCTTGGATTTATGGATGGACTTTCATCCTTGGACACTTTAGCAAAGAAATTAACAAGATAATCGCAGAATCGAGGGATATATTTGGAATAGGACATGATGAAGAAGTAGAAAGTTTAATCTCAACACTAGGTAAGGTTACCAACAAAAATGCACTGCTGATAGGAGAACCAGGAGTTGGTAAATCCAGTATCATTCTAGGACTAGCACAAAAAATTAATAGGGGGGATGTGCCTATCCAACTAAAAGACAAAAGAATTATAGAGTTGGATATCAATGCTTTAATCGCGCACTCACAAAACACAGGAAATATGGAAGAGTTAGTTATCAAAGCTATGACTGAGTTAGCAAAAGCTGGAAATACAATTCTTTACATAGATGAAATACAACAGATAATACCTGTAAAAGCAGCAGAAAGTGGACACAGTATTGCAGGAATGATGCTTCCATATATATTAAACAGTCAATTCCCAATAGTTGGAAGTATCAACTATGCTGATTACAAAAAATATTTCTACGCAAACGAGTCTCTTAGACAGAGTTTTACAAATATAGAGACCAAAGAAATTTCTGCAGCAGATGCTCTAACTATCCTAGAAAGTAAAATTCCATCATTAGAGAATAACTTTAATTGCTTTATCACATTCCCAGCCCTTGTTGCAGCAGTAGAAGTTGCTCAAAGATATATTAGAGATAGGAAATTACCAAGTAGTGCAGTGCAAACCATAGAGGCAACATGTTCATGGGCGCAAGCAAATGGAATAAACAAGATTACAGCTGAACATGTATCAAAAGCAATCTCAATACAGAGAAATATCAATATTGCACAGATAGACCAAGATGAAAGTAATAAATTGATGAAGTTAGAAGAAAATATAAAGAGTAAGGTGGTAGGACAGGATGAAGCTGTAACTGCAATATCCGAAGCATTAAGAAGAGCAAGAGCAGATATTAGGAATCCAAACAAACCAATAGGTTCTTTCCTTTTCATTGGTCCTACAGGTGTAGGTAAAACATATCTAGCTAAAGTTGTAGGGGAAGAATACTTTGGATCACAAGACACAATCATAAGATTAGATATGTCTGAATATCAGGAAGTTTCAAGTATCAATAAATTCCTAGGAACATCTGAAGGTGATAGTTTACTAGGAACAACAGAGATTTCATTAATAGATAGAATTAAGAGAAATGCCCACACAGTAGTTCTTTTCGATGAGATAGAAAAAGCACATCCAGATATATTAAATCTTTTCTTACAAATCTTTGATGAAGGAAGACTCACTAGCACTCAGGGAGAAACAGTTGATTTTACACATGCCATTATTATCTGTACAAGTAATATTGGGAGCAAAATACTTCTAGATTCGCTCAATGAGCCTAATGTTATGTGGGAGGAGGCAAAAGAGAGAGTTCTCTTAGAGCTAAGACAATTAATGAAGCCAGAACTACTTAATAGATTTGACGACATCATTGTTTTTCAACCTCATGATACAAGTAATCTTTCTAAAATAGCAGTATTAGAACTAACCCAATTAGCAAAAAGACTTGCAGAAAAAGAAATAACCATTAAGTGGTCAGACCAAATTCCAATGTTAATTGCAAACAAATCAAATGAACCTGGAATGGGTGCAAGACCAATGAAGAGGTATATTCAAGATAATATAGAAGGGCAAATTGCAAAAGGAATAATTGAACAGACAATAAAGCCTGGAGAAGAGATTGAGATTAAAGAAAGTTGGATAAAATAGTTGTAATTAACTCAGATTAACCCATAATAAGATTAAAATTTTATTAAAAGTAAAGATAAACATATACCAGAAAAGGATAAACCTACAGACCAGGTCTGTCTTGATAAATATTGATATATAAAATATAATCATCAAGTTAATATATACTTTAAATAAAAATGGGTGCACTACCAAAAAGAAGAATTTCTAAAGCTAGAAAAGGGAGAAGAAGAGCACATAATGCATTGAAACTAGAAGGCGTTTCAAAATGTCCAAAGTGTGGAAGCTTAAAGAAAAGCCACTTTGTCTGTCCTAATTGTGGAACATATAAGAAATAATGAAGAGATCTACAGATCCAAGACATCTTGCTAGAATACTTGCACTGCAAAGTCTTTTTACTAAGTATTTTGCACAAGAAGACATTGTAACAGATATGATACCTGTTACAGAGTTACTCACGATAGATGAAATAGAGGAATACAATACTGAATTGTTTGAAAAAATTACCAAGGGTGTTGTTAAGAATATTGAAGAGATAGACAAGATGATTACAAAGTATGCTCCTCAATGGCCGATTAAACAGATGAAGCTTGTTGATTTACAGATATTAAGAATAGCTATCTATGAAGGCTTCATTGAAGAAATTACCCCACCTAAAGTATCAATAGATGAAGCTATCGAAATTGCAAAAGATTTCGGTGGAGAAAGTAGTGGAAAATTTGTCAACGGTGTCTTAGGAGCAATATATGAAGAGATGAAAAAGGAGGCAGCAAATGAAAGAAACTAAAGAAATTGAAGAAAAAATAGGTATATCGTTTAAGAATAAAACATATCTTGAAACTGCATTTACTCATAGATCATACCTAAATGAAAACAAAGATGAGGATCTAGAAAACAATGAGAGATTAGAATTTCTAGGAGATGCGGTTCTAGAATTAATAATATCTTCTAACCTCTATCATAATTACTCTGAGAAAGCAGAAGGTGAACTTACCAGTATTAGAGCTGCTATTGTAAGAACAGAAAGTCTAGCAGAAGAGACCAAGAAACTTGGCGTTGGAAAATACTTAAGAATGTCCAAAGGAGAAAAAGATTCTGGAGGAGAAGAAAAACCATATCTTCTGGCAAATCTTTATGAGGCAATACTTGGAGCAATATATCTTGATGCTGGGTATGAGGAGTGCCGAAATTTTGTAGACAGAACACTTCTTAAAAAGATTAAAAAGATTATCAATGAGAAACTATTCATAGATCCTAAAACAAAAGTACAAGAAATTATGCAGAGTAAGTTTAAGATAACTCCAACATATGAAATTATTAAAGAGGAAGGACCTGACCATGACAAATCTTTTACAGTAGCACTCATGAAAGGAAAGAAAAAAATAGTCGAAGGAGTAGGGCACAGTAAACAGAAAGCAGAAGAAGATGCAGCTAGTAATGCAATTGAGATATTTGAAAATGAAGCAGAATCTTGAATTAAATAAGTTCTTTTGATACAATTCAGCACTATGTTAAAAATAAGATTAAAAAGAGTTGGTAGAAGTAAAGACCCTAGCTACAGAATTGTAGTCATGGAGTCTGCTCAACCTAGAGGTGGTAAAACCAAAGATGAGATTGGTTTCTATGATCCTAGAAAAAACCTATTTGACATTGATAAAGAAAAGGCAGAAAAATGGTTAAAGAATGGAGCTCAACCAACAGATACTGTTGCACAGTATTTTGTAAAAGAAGGACTTCTAAAGAAGTTAAAAAGAGGTTCTACCAAACCAAGTACAAAGAAGAAAGCAGAAAAGACGGAAGAGTAGTATAATTTATTTAAATAATATATTACCTATACAAGAATGAAAGAATTACTAGAGTATATAGTTAAGTCTATTGTAAATACTCCTGATTCTGTGGAGATAGAGGAAAAAGAGAGTGTTGATTTTCCTGGTTTAACTATTCTTACAATAAATGTTGCAGAAGAAGACAAAGGTGTTGTTATTGGAAGAAAAGGGAGAACAATCAATGCAATAAGGGACTTAATAACAATTAATGCAATAAGAACTAACAGGAGAGTCAAGGTTTTAATCAAAGATGATGGTCATGAAGAAAGAGAAAAGGGAAATAAAGAATCTACAGATGTTGATGAAAGCATCTTTGAAGATGAAATCTAGTATCTAGTGTCCCTCTGAGTTTAACCTTTTGGCCTTTGCTTTAAGAATTCCCATGATTTCAGAAAAATCTGTATAAGCTTTGAAAGGACTATATATATTAAAAGAAGGAGATTCTTCTTCTACAATGTAAAATCCTGTTAAATTAACTTTAACTTCCCACTTATCTCCCCTTCTTGCTAAAGAAATATTTTGAGGAGAAACAATATATGGAGAAGAGGTATAGAAGCTATCCAAAAAAGATAACACATTTTCCAAGGAACCATAATATGCTAATGGACCAGTTACCCCTTTATACTTTCCATCTTGTTTTTCCTCTTCTTCTTTAGTACGAATGTTAACATCACCAGCAGATATAGAATCTGCAGTTAAATTTTTCTCTCTAGCAAGTTCATCTATATAAAATATAAAACTTGAAACTTTTAAGGTTCTAGGTATTACACTCTTTACTTCTATCAAATCTTTCGTTAACTGTTCCTCTGATAACTTCTCTACATTAGTTTTTAAAGAAATAAGCTGTTCTTGCTTTGACTTAATACTTTTTAACTGATTCCTATATTCAATTGCCTTTGTAATCATAGGAACAAGTAAAAATACCGTTATTAATACCAAGATTATTGCTATCACAATAGGAATAACTAAATCCTTAACTCTTAGCTTCGTATTTTTTATTCTATCACTTATACTATCTAAATTTTTCTTTGTCGTTTTAGGAACCATCTTTAGTCTTTTAAATTATTAGTATTAAATGCATCATCGGTCATTCCTATAATAAAAGAAAACCGTACATTTTGATCTGATTTTGATAAAGAATCAAGAACAACCTTCTCTATTTTTTCGTCTTCTGATAAGAGATACCAAAATCTTGCCACAGTATCCAGTGATTCTCCTTCTCCTTCAAAACTCAAGGCTGTATTTGATCTAAACATAAATTGATTCAACCGAATGCTACTATCGAAAGAGGCTATTTTGGTAAAATATTCAAATATTTTCTTTGGAGAATATTGATTGGACGATATATCTTTATATAAGTAGATTCTACTTAATATCTCATTGTTTGATAAGATTTTTGAACTTAGACCTTTTACTTCCTGCTCCTGTTTAGCCAACTTTGATTGTGCATCTTCTACTTGAAACCTACCTACAGCTGCAAATACTACAATTCCAATTGTTACAAACAGAAAAGTAATTATACTTATAATCGCGGTAATATTTAATTTGACCTTCTTTTTTTCTGCGACAACTTCAGACTTTGACATTATTGGGATAAGATTAATAGCATTATCATTATCGGCAATAAATGTTTCTTCCTCTATAACTTGAGGATTTGTATTTTCTACCTTTGTCTTATTTTCTTCTTCTTTATTCATCTTTCAATGCTAATCCTATTGCAACAGAATATGAAGGCGCTCCTTTCATTGCAATATCTTCAAATTTTTTATCAATTATAATATTATTCCAAGGCATAGCAATCATTACATTTGCATTTAAACTCTTAGAAACATACTCCTTTAAGCCAGGGAGCAATGCACCATCCCCACTTAAAACATAATCTGTCGGAGCGATAGATAATGTTTTACTCTTAAAAAATTCTACTCCTCTTCGTACCTCAACCATAATTGATTCAATAATAGGGGTAAGTACAGAATATATTTTTCCTTCTAAAACTGTTTCTACAACTCCATAATTTCTCTTAAATTCTTCTGCCCTCTGATTATCAAAATTAAACTTGTTAACAATTGCTTGTGTTAAAGAATCAGATCCGATCGCAATACTTTGAGAGAATACAAGATAACCTTCAGAGATAATGCTCATATCAGTACTATTTGCTCCAAAATCTAACATTACTAATGCTTTCTTCCCCATAGACTTATACATAGCTCTACCCATTGCCACAGACTCAGTCTCAATGGAAAGCAAGTCTAACCCAGCTTGAGTAGCAATATTAACATAAATATTTACAACCTTTTTGGCAGCAGCAACAACCAATACTCTTGGTGCATTTTTTTCTGTATTAAATCCAACTGGAACATAATCTAGCTGTACTTCATTAAGGGGTAGGGGGATATACTGCTTAGCTTCATAATATACTGCGTCTTTTAGTTCTTCATTTTTTACACCTGGTAATTCAAAAAATCTTGTAAACACAGAAAACTCTGGAAGAGCCATTACTACTTGTTTGTTCTTTATCTTGGAAGAATCATAAAGTCTCTTTAGAACATCTGCAAGTTTTTTTTGGTCTGCAACATCCTCGCTATTAATAACCCCTTTGGGAGTTGTTTGTGATCCAAGATTCACAAGCCTAGGTTTACTAGAAGAGATACCTGCAAGCTCAACAGCTTTTACAGAATGAGTTCCAAAATCTATTCCAACATGATCGGGCAGTTTAGCCATGTTTATATATTCTTTAAATTATCTTTTATTATAATATATCAAAAGAATAGATAGTTTCAACTATTCTTCTGAACTACCGATATATTTGTTTAATTCTTTTACAAGTCCTTCATAATCTAAATCTGTCTTTACCAAGTATGAAGATGCTCCTAATGTAAATGACTCTCTTATAACTGATTCACTTGTCATATTTGTAAGAATAATGACTGGACAATCTCCATATTTACCAGTGTTAGTTTTAATTGCTCTTAATACCTCAAGACCATCAACTCCAGGCATCATTAAATCCAGTAGTATTATATCTATTTTACCAAGATTCTTTGCTAAGAGGTCTAGTGCTTGATATCCATCGGATGCTGTAAGAGCCATCAATCCAGCAGTTTCTACCAATTCCCTATATGAATCTAACAAGTCTTTTTCGTCTTCTACTATTAATACAGTTTTATTTTTATTCATCTATTTTTTTATTTGAATTTAAACAGTTTGTAATTAAATATTACCATATAACTGATTCCGTTTTAACTATAGCTTGCCTATATAAGCTTCTAGATAGCACAGAACCATTTCCAAAATACCAATTAATAGCAGATGCTTTAAGATCAAACTGAATTATTTTATTAAAGTCTACAGTAGGCTTTTGTTGTATCTTAAACTCCTCTATATTAACAAATCTAGAATTTAGAATCATATAATTATATGAAGGATTCTCCGAGGGAACAAAACATTTACTATGATCCTCCTTGGTATCCCCAATATCCATCATAGATGTCTTCAAAATATACCCTTTAATATTTCCTGCATTATCTTTATCTGTATTCACCCCTTTATAGTAGGCAAGACAAATCCATCTCTGTGAGTTATTTGGTCTAATATGTATTTCATTTCCAGTTACTCCTATTGTATCTATTTCTTCAAAATCACCAGATGATACAAATCCCGTGTTTGCATCATATTTCCTTTCTGAACTGTTATATATTTTCACAAAGTTTGGATCAGTTGTTCGGATTGTCCTTTTTAATAGTTCTAGGACATACTCTGAGTCTGTCCTAACTCTGGCTTTATTGGTAGATGTTGTAGACACCTTTATTAGTGTGGTAAGCACAAGTGCAGATATTAACATAATAAATCCAAGAAGAACCGTTGTTATTAACATCTCAACTAAACTAAACGCTTCATACTTTTTTCTTCTATATATTTTCATCATAAGGGTATTATTATTGAATATATATAATCTTTAACATCCCTTTTAGCTGTAACCTCACCTTTACTTAGTATATGTCCAACAACTACTTGTGCATTTAAATGTTTCATATTCAAAGGTGCAGAGATACAAACATATCTGAAATAATCAATCCTCTCTGTATCACTATTAATGACACTTTTTTCACTAATCCCAATATATTCATTCTGTCTGTTTTCAGGAGACAGATTCTCTCCAACCACCTCAACTCCCCTATATGGTCCTTCTGGACTAACTCTCATAAAATCAAAGGATGTTATACCAGATTCTTCAATTTTAATAGGAATCAAACATTTTGTACCTGATTGAAGTCCAAGATTTTGCTTTACCTTCGCTAATCTAGAATCAAATTTTTCGCCCTCTACCATTTCCAAGATTATTGTTTCCGTCATAGTAGCTCCTTCTATTGCAAATTGTGTCATTTTATCTATTCTTTCATTTCGTACAGCTTCTATCATAGTACTCGCAGCTATTCGCATAAGAACAACAGAGGCAACCCCAACAAGGATAATTGCCACTAGAGACTCTACAAATCCCATACCTTTATACATTTTTTTATTATTCATCATTTGCTTCAACTAATACTCTTCCTGAGATATTAAATATTGTTATTTTTTTACCTTTACCTCCTCTGAGAGGTTTTATCCTTATTACAAAATTCTTATAATCAGGATCTACTGTCCCATCCTGGTTTGTATTTAACAAGTATCCATCAGAATTATAAAAGAAAGCTCTTCCAGTAACAGCTTCAAACACGATATACCGAACAACTGCTTTCCCTTCGCTTCCCCCAAAAATTCCAGAAGTTACACTACCTAATTCAATAGTTGACTTTGGTGGTTTAGTGTCAACACCTGTTCCTACAGCTCCATCGCCGTATAAAATATATTTTCTAAGAGATGGGGCACTATCAATCGTATCATAAATATTAGGACATCCTCCTCCATTAATAGTAGGAACTGGGAGATTCCCATTTAATTCATATACGTCTTCATTAGGATCAAAATTAGGGACAATAGATCTCGTCCTAACATCTCCATAATCATTAAAATGAGAACACCATTTAAATGCCCTGTACTGCCCTAAAGTTTCTGGTTTTTCAATTTCTGTTAAATCAATTCCCAAACCGTAAATCCATTTACTCAATGGCTCTTTCTCAAGTAACATGGCATCCCTTTGGACTTTCCTAATACTCTGTTCCAAATTATTAGTATACTCATTTAATCTGATTGTCGTTTGCAAATTCTGATATGCAGCAAAAGACATTCCCATGAGAATACCAATTATACTCATAACAATGAGCATTTCTATCAAAGTAAAACCTAAGTACTTTGAACTTTTACAATACATAGTAGGCAGATTCAAATTACTAATTTTAATTTACCATATTAACAAAGAACATTCAATCAAGAAGGTAAATTAAAAATAGATTTTGTTAAGAATAAAGTCAAATATTACAACTCCCCAAAGAGATGAAAGAAGGAAGGCAAAAGTAATGAATGGAATCATTGGTATTTTAAGACCTTTTAAACTTCTCTTTTTAATTACAGCAGAACAAAGAGAGTAAAGTAGTGCTAAAAAAATACTTAGCCAGAATAGGATTAAGTATTCTTTGTAATTAGAAATTAAACCTAAGGAGAAAAGTACTAGAATATCACCTAACCCAAAGGATTTCTTCATTATTAAAGTTAGGAGAAAGATAAAGAGGATGATAAAAGAAGTAAGAAGAAATGAAGTAAGATTCAAATTAAAGAAAATAAAAATTAGTACTGATATTCCAATTAATATATGTACAAGGTTTTTGGGAATTTCACGATAGAGAATGTCGTAGTAGGAGAGAATAAAAAGGAAGATTAATACTATCAAAATATAAAAAGGTAAAGAATATATATATGTTAAAAGAAAAGATACCCCTAAAAACATTTCAGAGAGAGGGTAGTATATATTAACTTTGGTATTACACTTTGAACATTTACCTTTAATATATATATATCCTAGTATTGGAATTAGTTCATACCATGTTAATTTTTTCTTACAATTTTCACAGTAAGAACTCTCTGTTAATAGAGTAGATAATTTTATACCTTTTTCAATTCTATACAAGGTAGCATTGATATAGCTAGCTATAGATGCACCTAAGAAGAATATACAAATATAGATTAGTACCATAATATCTATCCTTTACATCTCCTCCATAGGAGGAGTAACTGGATCTATATAATAGCAGCCTCCAGGTTTTGAACAAGGGTCGTTTGGATCTATAATCTCACCCCCAATTGGTTCCTCTATTATATTTTCCTCCCCTGTTACAATATCACCAGGAGTAGGTCTCTCTGGAGTAGAAGCAGCAATTAATTTCGTCCCATCCCATTCAGATGAAAATTGGGTCAGACTTTTAAGATTTTGATAGGAGGAGTCTGCAACAGAATCATACTCTAATTTCTCTGCTATAACAGTACCCATCGGCATTGTACTATCATTAAAACCGTCTCCTACACAGAGTATACCTTTACTTTTTGTATCATTAATACCACCTAGTGTTACACATACCAATGCTTTCTTTTGATCGGCATTTGTAAAGTAGTAATATGTTGCCTCCTGACCACCTTTAAAATTATCAGGGTCTAGATATCTGACCAATAAACCATCAGGTTTTGTTAACATACTAATCAAAGTATTATCATCCGCTTTTGGATATAATCGTAAAATTTGATCACTTGCATATGACTGTAAAGCATTAAATAACTCTTGAGCAGCAGCTCTATGTTCAACTTCTCTTGATTTTTCTGTTGCAAACCTTGCAGTAGCAACACTTAAAACCATTAGAATTACAAGAATACCAGAAACAATAAGCATTTCTATTAATGTAAATGCTTCATATGATTTCTTTAACATAGTTAAAATATATTATTTTATATATCTATAAATTACACAAATTAGTAATAAGTGTCAAATATAGATAGGTAAAGAAAACCCCTCTGAGAGGGGTTTCCAATTCTAGGTTCACTATAATTATCTACGGAGTAGTTTGTGTCCAAGACTTTCCATACCAAGTTGATCTAGTGGCATAGCTTTGCCCTTCACCCGTTAACCAGTCATATGTATTCTGTAAATCTGTAGTATTGTCAGGATTCGTAACCTCTCCATCCTTATTTACTTCTATCTTATCAGCAGTTAAATTAGCCATTTCTTCTGGACCCATATCTGCATCACTAAATCCATTACCAACACATGCTACCCCTTTTCTAGTAGTATCCGTTTCTCCTCCTAATGTTACACATACTAATGCTGCTTGTCTATTTGCATTAGTAAAATAGAAATAGGAAGCCTCTGATCCTCCTTTAAATGCACCCATATCTAAATATTTACCCAACACATTAGCTCCCTCTACCATTTCTCTGATAGTGCTGTCAGCTTCTGGGAATACTCCATTATCTGTATAATACGCTTGTAAAGCCTGATATATCTGGTTCGCACCATTCTGGTGTGCAATATCATTTGCCCTATTAATTGCAAATCTACCTGCAGCTACTCCTACTACCATAAGGATAATAAGAATACCCATAACTATAAGCATTTCAATCAATGTAAATGCTTTATATGATTTTCTATCCATAAATTAATACAATAAATTAATTTAACTAATAATAAATTACACAACTTAATAACCTTTGTCAATGCCTAACTTATAACCTGTGAAAGGCCAAACATAGGCATATACACACCTAATGCTATAAAACCAATAGCAACACCCATAATAACAAGGAGTAGGGGTTCTAATAATGTAGAAAGATTTGAAGCTGCCATATCTACCTCTTCTTTATAATACTGAGATACTTTATCTAAAACAGCATCAATTTCACCTGTCTCCTCACCAACTGAAATCATACTACTAACAAGAAGGGGGAAATTCTCACTTCTAGCAATTGGTATTGCAAGAGGGCCACCTTTTTCAACCTCATCTTTCGCATCCATAACAACATCCCTAAATACTGAATTACTAAGAGATTGTCCTGTAAGTTCTAAAGCTTTAATAATAGACAAACCACTACTTAGTAACAATGCCAAAATTCTTGTAAACTGTGCAATCTGTGTTTTAGCAACCAACTTACCAATAATCGGTATTTTCAAAACAATCTTATCTATTGTTTTTCTTCCTTTTGTGGTACTTCTATAATATCTAAAACCTAAATACAAAATAAGAATGACTACTATTATTACCCACCAATATTTTATTACAAAATCACTTATAGACATAAGCATCTTAGTTATCCAAGGGAGTTCAGCATCAAAATCACTATAAATATCTGACATTGATGGGATAAGAACGAGCATCATGATAAGGATAACACCAATAATAACTACTAATATAATTGTTGGATAAATCATTGCAGATTTAATTTTCCTATTTAATGAATCTCTCTCTTCTAACTCGGTTGCTAGTTTCCCTAAGATTATCTCCAAATTACCACTTTCCTCACCTGCCTCTATCAAATTCAGTGTAATATTATCAAAAACATCTTCTTGTTCTTTAAAAGCAGTAGATAGTGACTTACCAGATTGAACAGAATCTGAAACATCTTTAAGTACTTTTTTAAATTTAGGATTTGTTGCCTGCTCAACCATGATTTCTAATGCTCTGTTAAGAGGAAGACCCGCAGCTATCATTGTTGCCATCTGTCTCATAAATACCACCTTCTCTTTCATTGGTACGCCACCGATATTAATCTCTTGTAGTCTACTAAAATCTAGAGCTCCAACTTCTTTAATTGAAACAACTATTAAACCTCTATCATGAAGAATATCTGCCACAGCAGCACTATCTCTTGCCTCTATATTAGACTTTACCTCTTTACCATCTTTATCTCTCGCAGAATATTTAAATCTTGCCATATTTTTATCCTTTCAATAATCTTATAACTTCTTCAGGATATACTGCATACTCTTGTGCTTTCTGCGCAGTAATTACTCCTTCTCTAACTAATGACACCAAAGATTTTTCTAGGTATACCATGCCCATATCAGCACCTGTCCTAATCATATTATCTATCTGATGAGTCTTAGCCTCTCTAATTAGGTTTGCAATAGCAGGAGTATTAAACATAATCTCAGAAACAGCTCTTCTTCCACCCTGATCCAGAGGAATAAGTCTCTGAGCAATAACTACCTGAAGAATATTTGATAATTGCAATCTTACCTGTGGCTGTTGATTCTCAGGAAATACATCAATGACTCTATCAACAGTTTGTGCTGCATTATTTGTGTGCAGTGTTGCAAATACTAAGTGTCCTGTTTCAGCTAAAGTAATTGCCGCTGCAATGGTTTCATAATCTCTCATCTCACCAACCAGAATAACATCAGGATCCTGTCTCATTGCACTTCTAAGAGCCACAGCCCAAGAGTTTGTATCATCATTCATTTCTCTTTGGTCTATTAATGCTTTTTTACCCTCAAAGATATACTCGATAGGATCCTCAATTGTAATAATATGATCAAATCTATTCCTGTTAATATCCTCAAGCATGGCTGCCAATGTTGTACTCTTACCGTGTCCAGTAGGGCCTGTTACTAAAACCAATCCCTGCTTTAATTTTGTAATCTGATGATATACTTGAGGAAGTAATAGCTCTTCAATTGTCTTAACTCTGGTAGGAATCAATCTAAATGCAGCTGCGAGATTCTTCATTGTATAGTATGCATTGATTCTGAACCTTCCCGATTGTGAACCCTCATGAGAATATGCAAAATCAATTTCTCTATTAACTTCAAGTAGCTCCTTCTTGTCATCAGGTATTATGGAAAGTATCAATTTCTCAGCATCCGCAGGAGTCAATAATTGATCGCCAACATCTATGAGTTCTCCATCTATTCTAATGATAGGTGGATAACCAACAGAAATATGTAAATCTGAAGCATTCCTACTAACAACTTCATCAAAGAGAACACTCATAGAGAGTTCATTACCACTAGGCCCTGTATTAATAGTTATCTTGTTATCTTCTATTGGAGAATTTGCAGAATGTGTGGTGTTTAGAGGTTTTGATAGATTATTCTCCTTTTCATTTCTTTGCATAGCTTTTATCTGATGCATCTCTGGCATAATACTTGTTAAGGAATCACTCCAGTTCTTCTGCTCCGTCGGTTTAACTCCTAAATTAGGTAGTTCTGTTGGTTGTTGAACATATACCTGTTCTTCTGTTTTCTCTTCAACAACAGGTACTTCCCGTTTCTCTTCTACCTTCTCTGAAGTAGGAGTATCTAGTAATACACTAATATCTTTCTTTAACTCTTCCAGTTTATCCTCATTAATATAATTTGTTGTCTCTTGAGAAGCAGGAGAAGCGACTTGCACTGTCTGAGTTGGAACAGATGGGGTAGGGGGTGTTGCATTTACATCTGCAGGTGGTGGAGGAGTCGGCTGAGTAGGATTAGTTGTTTGCGAGAAGTCTGGATAGTTAAACTGAGGTCCACTTGTATTTTGTACTTGGGCAGTATTTTCCATATATTTATTTATACCAAAAAAATTATTCTTTTGATACTCTTAGAACTTCTTCAAGAGTAGTAATTCCTTCTAGTGCCTTTAAGTAACCATCTTGTACCATTGTTATCATCCCCTGTTCAATTCC
>CAYPAR010000006.1:20097-22593 GCA_964408765.1 uncultured Candidatus Saccharibacteria bacterium
GGTAATCTCTGTGCAGCAACTACTCTAATTGTAGAAGCTAAAAGATACGGCTCTATACCCATATCCATTAATCTTGGTATAGCTGCTGCAGCACTATTAGTATGTAGTGTAGAGAGAACTAAGTGACCAGTCAAAGATGCCTGTACAGCAAGTTGAGCAGTCTCCCCATCCCTAATCTCACCAACCATAACAATATCAGGGTCTTGTCTTAAAACAGCTCTTAAACCATTAGCAAATGTCAAGCCAACATCATCATTAATTTGTACCTGAGTTACACCAGGAACTCTAATCTCTACTGGATTTTCCAGAGAGATAATATTTACCTTTGGATCATTAACTTTCATAAGAGAGGTTGCTAAAGTTCTAGTTTTACCACTACCTGTAGGACCAGTAACAAGAACAATACCATTCGTAACACTAAGTGCATCTACAAATATTTTGTAGGCATTACCCCTAAGGCCCGTATCCTCCAATGTGATATGCTCCGTATCTGATTCAAGCAACCTCATTACAACCTTCTCACCATAAATCATAGGCATAATGGAGACTCTGATATCTACCTTGTTAGTTCCCATTTTGACTTGAAACCTTCCATCCTGAGGTACACGTTTCTCATCAATCTTCAAGTTGGAAAGAATCTTAACCCTTGAAACAACAGCTGGAGAAAGGCTTTTTGGTAAAACAAGCCTCTCTGTCATGACACCATTAATCCTAAAACGGACACGAACTCTTTCTTCCAATGTTTCAATATGGATATCTGAAGATTTACTTTTAACTGCATACTGAAGTATTGAGTTTACAATTCTTGCAACAGGAGCAGCTGCTAAATCAGAAGAACTTAAACCTCCCAAAGCACTACCAGTATCATCTTCTGTAATATCAGTAACAGGAATATCTACATCTTCCAAGGCCTCAGTAACCTGAGAACTCATCATATCCCCAACTCTACGATCTAGTATTGTACTAATACTTTCCTTAGTAGATATATATACTTGCATACGCACATTGCCTGGATACCTACTTTGAAGGGCTTGTGTCGCTTGAATATCAAAAGGATCTTCCATTGCAATCTTAACTAGGGTATCCGTTCTTTCAAAAGGAACAGCCCTATACTTTGCCAAGTTATCAATTGGTATTTCTGCAATAACACTCTCGGGAACTGAAATAGTAGATAAATCAATAAAAGGAATACCAAAAATTGCTGATTTTGCTTTTGCAATATCAACATCACTAGCAAGATTAAACTCCCTAATTAATGTCTCTTCACTTTTGTTACTACGAGACCGCTCCAAAAGGATTTTTCTAACACCTTCCTCATCGATAAGATTATTCTGCTGTAAATATTTTAGAATAGATGTTTGGGCAGCCATCTGGACAGTTCATTATTTAATTCCTATACCAGTTTATGATACTCAATGAAATTAGTCAATGTATAAATATGATAAAATAAAGATATGACATATATCCTAGTTCGCAAAACAGAAGATGAAGAAAAGACAGCACTACGACATTTTCTAGTAAAAATTCTTAAAGAAGATATTACATTAGACATGATATATTCCCACCCTGATATACATAATTTAGAAATTACAGACAAACTAAGTATTGGAATAGAGGATGTAAAAGATTTCCAAAAGAATTTAATCTACAAACCATTCCAAGAAAGTTCTCAACTTGGAATAATTCATGATGCCCAAAAACTTACACATGAGGCTCAAAACTCTTTACTAAAAGCATTAGAGGAAAGTACTAAAGAAACAATATATATTCTTACAGTAAACAATGAAAAAAACTTACTACCTACCATTCGTTCAAGATCAAGAATTATATATATACATACTGAACAGGAAGGGGAAGAAGATCGTCTAGATGACTTTTTTGACCTGGACTTAATTTCACAATTTGAAATAGT
The DNA here is from genome assembly GCA_964408765.1 of uncultured Candidatus Saccharibacteria bacterium. Classification (GTDB taxonomy): domain Bacteria; phylum Patescibacteriota; class Dojkabacteria; order SC72; family SC72; genus UBA5232. Next base: position 22,010 of record CAYPAR010000006.1, read on the forward strand.
TGAGAAAGCTTCTGAGGATAGAGATTCCTCACTAGAATTCATAAATGAACTAGAAGCAGTAATAAAAACAAAATTTGAAATAAGTATAAAAAATGGTAATATGGATGGTTCTAAAAAAATTCTAGAGGACCTTAAGGTGATACAGAAAAGCAGAGAGAAGATAACGGCAAATTGTAATCGCAGATTAACTTTAGAGGCAATGGTAATACAACTAAAATCTTAGCATTTTAAGTTTGAAAATGGTATAATTAAATAGAGATTTAGAACTTCAAAACAGATTAACTTACAGAAAAATATAGAGATTAATATGGCCAAAATTTCAGATTACGGAGCATCAAATATTCAAGTGTTAAAAGGTCTAGAAGCTGTTAGAAGAAGGCCAGCTATGTACATAGGATCTACTGATATTCACGGTCTTCACCACATCTTCACAGAGATTTTAGATAACTCTGTTGATGAGGCAATTGCAGGATATTGCGACCATATCTGGGTCACATTAAATCAAGATGGTTCTCTAACAGTAAAAGATAATGGTAGAGGTATCCCTGTAGATACTCACCCTGAAACAAAGGTTTCAACTTTAG
>CAYPAR010000007.1:0-1985 GCA_964408765.1 uncultured Candidatus Saccharibacteria bacterium
ATTGCTAAAAAGAATATACCTATTTTGTTAGTGGGTAACTTAGTTAAATTCATAGGTATATCTGGTTCTGTTGGAAGTGGTTTTGCTAAAGAAGAGGATGATATTGATATCTTTGTTGTAACTAGAAATGGAACTATGTGGTTATATAGAGCATTAGTACAGATAAAAAACATTTTTTATAGAAAGATAAGGATTAAAGGTGAAAAAGATGTAAAAGATAAACTTTGTCTTAATCTAATTGCAGAGGAGGGGGGTCTTAAATTTGATTCAGATATATTCAATTTTAACGAACTTATGTATTTAATACCGATATACAATGAAAAATATCTTAACTATATATATTCTCGAAACGAATGGTTGTTAACAGAATATGGAGTGAAAGAAGAGAATATGATTACAAAAGTTAAACCTCAAAAAGAGGTAAATATTTTTCTTAAAATATTAAACAACTTCTTTTATTTCCTTCAGTTAGTATATATGCAATTAGCTAGACATAGACCTGATTTGCAAAGGATTCGAGAGAATTCAAAAAAGGGTAGAATTGAATTTTTTCCTAAGAAATTTAGAGAGAGGAAAGTTAATGCTTACAAAGAAATTTTCTCTTAAGAATATTGCCCATATTTGCCCTATAGTGTATAATGCATATATGTGTAATCCTGAATTAGAAAGACAACCTAAATCTAATCTCGAAGATAGAGCAAAAGAGGTCTTAGGATATATAGAGACAATAGATTTTTTAGATGCTACTTTGGATTTAGATAAAACTCCCATATGCCGAGGTATTCTTTACAAAAGTTATGTACGAAAAGTACTAGATAGGCTTCCAGAAAATGTGGGAACTTATATTCATGCTCCAGAATTACCTTGGGCGACTAGTACAAGAGGAGAAGGTGACACTTGGTATTGCGAACAGGCGACCTTTTGGGCTAATGAAATCCTATCACCTAGAAATGATTCAGATCAATCAGTTGAGCATTCTTCACAACCTCCTTTGGCAAATTCTTGTAATCAATAATTGTTATAAATGTCTGTTGTTTGTTTAATATCTCAGGTTTAAATATCTCTCCTGTATTCTTTTTATCTAGTTCTGATGCAATATCATCTAGAAGAAGAACAGGGTAATAGCCAAGCTCTTTTTTCATAATCTTTTGTACTTCAAAGATTAGCTTGCCGATAGATAGTCTTTTTTCACCTCTAGATCCATACTTCTTAATATTCATTCCGTTAATTAACTCCCAATCATCTCTATGTGGTCCTACATTGGTATATCCAGTAGCAATATCTCTTTTCTTTGAATTCTCTAAGGCATCCTCCAAAGTAATATCACCATTTGATTTAATATATTCAATCTTTAAATCTTTAGTTTTCATTCTTTTAGACAATCTTTCTCTCATCTCTTGTATTTTTGTAGCTTCTTTTAAGAACTCTTTTGTCCAGAAATTTAATTGAGGATCATTTCTAGCGATAATACCTTTGTCATAGAATTGTTTAGATAACTTTTTTAAATATGCATTTCTCTGTTTAAGCACTTTCCTAAATTGTTTTAGAGTTTCTACATACTCATAATCTAAAGTGGATATTATTTCATCTAGAAACTCTCTTCTTTTACTAGGTGAAATCATTAGTATCTCAATCTTTTCTGGATTAAATATTGTAGATGCTGTTTCTTCAAAAAACTTCTTTATAGGCGTATTTTTATCATTAATTTTTAATACTCTTCTTAAATTTGTTTTGTAATATGAATATACTTTCTCCTCCGCTTCCTCTTTCATTGTAATCTCAATCCTACAAAATGGTGTTTCCTCTTCTTGTTCGGTAGAGATATATTCATCTGCACTAGCCCAAGGAGATTTACCATTTGTAATTAGAGATATTGCTTCTAGTATTGTACTTTTACCAACAGCATTATCACCATGTAATACTACAATATCTTTATCAATATCTAATTCTAAGTTTTTGAATTTTCTGAAGTTTGTTAGCTTGAT
>CAYPAR010000007.1:2085-5255 GCA_964408765.1 uncultured Candidatus Saccharibacteria bacterium
AGAAATGCATCCTGTGGAATATGTACCTGCCCAATCTGTTTTAATCTCTTTTTACCTTTCTTTTGCTTTTCTAATAACTTTTTCTTTCTAGAATAGTCACCACCATACAACTTAGCTGTAACATCTTTTCTAAATGCCTTTACATCCTCTCTAGCAATGATTTGAGAACCGATAGCTGCTTGAAGAGGAATAGAGAACTGTTGTCTAGGTATAACCGTCTTCATGACCTCTAGGAGCTTTACAGCCTTTGCTCTAGCATCATCCCTTACTTCAAGGAAATCTAATACAGAAACTTCCTCATGATTTACTAGTATAGAAACTTTTACAATATCAGCAGGAAAATAATCAATGAATTCATATTCCATAGAAGCGTACCCACTAGAAATATTTTTCATCTGGTCAAAGAAGTTAGAAATGAGAGATACAAGAGGCATATCATATTCTAGAACAATATATTGATCTTTAAGTTGAATATCACTACTGTTTGCATGTAGATACTTTGTATTAACATATTGTCCTCTCTTAGATTGGCACAAACTCATTAAGTCACCTAAATATTTCTCTGGAGTCATAATTTCAGCTCTCACCCAAGGTTCTCTAATCTCTTTAATAGTAGCAGGGTCTGGAAGCTCATGAGGTGCTTGTATTACTAGTTCCTCACCATCTGTTTTTGTAACCTGATACTCAACAGTAGGAGCAGTAACAATCAAATCAATATCATATTCTCTCTCTAATCTCTCTTGGACAATTTCCATATGTAGTAATCCTAAGAATCCACATCTAAATCCAGAACCAAGTAAGTTTGATCTTTGATCTGTAAATACTAAAGAGGCATCATTTAACGAAAGTTTAATTAATGCAGTTTTAAGGTCTTCGTAATCCTCGGTATCTGTAGGGAAGAATGTAGCAAACATATTTGGTTTAGGTATCTGGTATCCAGGAAGTGGAGTAGTATCTTCTCTGTCTGAGATAGTATCTCCAACTGTAAAGAAACTAATATCTTTCATTCCTGTTGCAATATATCCAACTTCTCCAGCCTCTAATTTATCTATCTCTTCTAAATCTGGATTAAAAATACCAATCTCTGTTGGTTTGAATGATTGTTTTCTCTGTATCATATGTAAGGTTTTTGCTTTGCCTGGTTCATATTTATATGAACCATCGAATATCCTAATTGCAATTACAACACCTCTATGTTCGTCATAGAAGGAGTCAAAGACTAATGCTTTAAGTGGTGCACTAACATCACCAGTTGGGGCAGGAGACTTCTCAATTATCCTATCTAACAGCTCTTCTACACCCTGTCCTGTCTTTCCAGATACTTTGATGATCTCTTCTTTCTTAAATCCTAACAATGCTTCTATCTCTTTTTCTCTTTCTTCAATATTTACATCAGGTAGATCAATTTTGTTTAATACTGGAATTAAGGTAAGCCCTAAATCTAAAGCCTTTCTAGTGTTTGATATGGTTTGTGCTTGTATCCCTTGACTAGCATCTACAAGGAGTAGGGCAGCTTCACAAGCAGCAAGTGATCTAGATACTTCGTAAGAGAAATCTACATGTCCTGGAGTATCAATGAGATTCAATTCATGTCCTTTCCATGTCATCTTACAAGCTTGTAGCTTGATTGTAATACCCTTCTCTTGTTCTAGATCTAGCTTATCTAAAACTCTGTTACTCTTCTTTCTAGTAATACTACTATTCTGTGTTGCTTCTAACATCCTATCTGCCAAAGTAGACTTCCCATGATCTATATGAGCTATGATTGAGAAGTTCCTAATTTTTTCTAATGGTTTTGAGTTAGACATACAATGGATTATATCTAAAGAAAAGGTTTTTTTGTAGTAGAAGGTACAAGGGTCTGTCCCAGATCAGACCCTCTTTTTGCTAAGGTTTTCTTGTTGTACAGCCATTTTCCAGTTTACAATGTTGTATTTTGGATGAGTTTTGTAAGCCAAAATCAGAAGTACCCAAAGCAACAAACCTTGGTAGACAGGCAAAAGGGTGTGGAAAACAGGGGACAGATCTGGGACAGATCTAAGATGGTTTTTTTCTTGTTTTATATCTTTTCTCCAAATTCTTCTGTTTTTGTTGTAATACTCTTTCGCTTCCTCTTACTAAATTCTTTTTCTCTACCGAAACATATTGCATATATGTTTTAAACAAAAAAACCCATTCATCAATATTTAATTCAGAAGGTTTTTTATTCCTAATATGCAAATTCTTTTCAATAATCTTCTGTTGTTTATATGAAAATACTTTATCAAATGATTGTAATATAGTTGGTTTCCATTGATTATATCCGTATATTACAAAATCTCTGTATTCTTGTGCGAATTTCTGTTCTATTAAAGGCTTTTCTCTTTTTTTGAATTCTACTAACACAGTATCAACATTAGGTATAGGTTCATATTCTCTCCTATCTATGTGTTTTAGTATATCCATTTTATAAAAAGGTTGAAGAAGTATTGAAACTTGAGTGTTCTCACCTGTAGAAGAACCAATATATCGTTTAGCAGCCAAATCCTGCATGATTAGATATGTGTTTTGTGGAGGATTAGTGGATAGTAGTAATTTATCAATTATTCTACTTGTAAATTCAAAGGGTATGTTGGAGAAAACTTTGTATGGATATTTAGGGGTTTCAAACTTAAGAAAATCAGCCTCTACTATTTCAACATTTGAAGAGGTTGAAAAATTGTTTTTTAAATTTTGTGCAAGGTTATGATCTAATTCTATTGCAATTACATTCTTTGCTTTTTCCCCCAATACCTCGGTTATTATTCCTTTACCAGGTCCTATCTCTAAAACAGTATCATCTTTATCAATATCCGTCATTGAAACCAAAGATTCTACGAACTTAGAATCATGTAAAAAGTTTTGTGAATGCCAAAGGTTTTCTATTTTGGAAGGATTTATAAATATATTATTATGTTTAATTTCTCGTTAAAAAGGATACTACTTTGACTTTCTGTATAGAGATAGATTACTTTCTCTTCCCCTGGTTTGAGTTGTATCTTACTAGTGTCTGTTAGGTTATAACTATCCTTATCAATTTTAAGAGTGTGTGATGACTTTGTTGTACTATCAGTATAGCCATAGAAGGATAGTGTGCTTTTAGTTGTTCCTGTATTTTTAATGGTAATAATTGGTTTGGAATATGCTTTCTT
>CAYPAR010000007.1:5355-22041 GCA_964408765.1 uncultured Candidatus Saccharibacteria bacterium
CTTGGATATATCTTATCAATTTCTAACTCATATGTCTTTATAGTACCCCAAATTGAAAAGATTGCCAATGCTCCAGCCAAGATTCCAATCCATGAATAGTTAATTCCTTGAATTGTTTGTGCGATAACAATCAGTGAAGTGACTAGTAAGAATGAACACCAAATGAAGATGAGTAAGAAGGAAGTATCATCTTTTGTAATCCAATTCATAATATTTAATTTAGTAATCTTTACAATAGTTCTTGGATTTTGAAATGTTGTTTGATATATTGATGTCTTTATTATGAAATAGATAGTAGGTATTGCAAGAACGATGATCATGAACAGGTTAGAGATAGAATTTACTAAGATAGTGGTATTACTATCTGTATAGTAAAGTTGGATTGAAAAGATTCCTTGTATCTGGTTGTCAATAAAAAAGTCCAGCTTATATACAATATTTGCAATAATTATTCCAAACAGCTTTCCTGCAATCATTAAGACTGCAGGCCATACTGAAATTTTAAGAATTCTTCTTAGCAGTTTTGACATTATCTTGGGCAAGTTTGTTTAAATTTTTGGTAAGTTTTGATTTTAATCTATTAGCCTTACCTTTTTTGATAACATTCTTTTTAGCTGCTTTGTCTAAGACTTTGTAAACATTCTTTATATTCTTTTTGCTCTCTTCTAGATTTCCATCTTTGAGTAGTTTAGCTTGCTTTTTTGTAGCTTTCTTTACTCTATTTCTGAGCCTATCATTTATTTTTTCTTTTCTTTTACTTTTTCTTAGTTCTTTTATAGATGTTTTTAAATTTGGCATTTCTGTTATGTTATAGAATTATTGTTATTTGAGGTATTATAGCTGTATTCTTTTGTTTTGTAAACATTTGTATTTGTGGTATTCTTTTAATATGGAGAAGAGTAGGAAATTTAAGATATTTTTGAGTTCATTGATAGTATTATTTATCTTTAGTTTTGGAGTTATCTATATGGTTTTGAAAAACAGTACAGAGAAAAGAATTTTAGGAGTACAAGATAGTCAATTTGAAGAGGAAGAGGAGGAAAAGAATGTTGGTGATGGTATTCCGTATGTTGTATCTCAAGCTCCCATATCTGTTTATGTAGGAGATATTTATGAATATGTTCCAAGACTTGTTGATATTGATACTGATATTTCTGATCTATCACTAGAGCTTATAGATGCTCCTGATTGGTTATATTTAGATAATGGTGTAGTTATGGGTGTTGCTCCTGAATTTGCTAATACATATTCTTTTGTATTAAAGGTGTCTGATGGGTATAATTCATTTCAGCAGAAAAGTTATATTTTAGTACAAGAAAGAGATGAGTAAGAAATTATTTGGAGTTATAATAGGTTTGACTGTGATAGTTGTTTCTATTTCAGTGGTTTTGTTTTTAAAGAAGAATGTTGTTAGTTTTGATGACTTCTTTGTTCCTCAGAATAGTTGTACTCCGTATAATCTTTTTGTTACGAAGGGAGATGATGATTTTAGTGTAAAAATTGTTTGGGAAACAGAGGGGAAATGTTTAGGTTTTGTACAATATGGGGTGAATAGGAATAGTTTGGATAAAGTTGGTATAGATACTGTTTATGGATATAGGAATCAAAGACATGAGGTTGTCTTAGAAAAACTTTTAACAAAAGAGAGATATTACTTTTTAATCAATTCCGATAATGTCGGATTCGGAAATAATGGGAGAGCACTGGAATTTATTCTTGAGAATCTCTAGTAAAACTACATCTTTTTCATTCTCTTGATTGTGATTTCTTCAAAATATTTCTTTGGTTTAAAGAATTTCCAAGATGTCATTTCTGCTTCTTTATATGGTGTGGAATTGAGTAGTTTCTTTACAATTACCTGTCCAAATGGTTTTGTATATATATACCAGCCTAGTGTTAAGATAAAGAGACCAGTTAATATCTGTACTATTGTATTATCAAAGATTCCTGTTTCTGGTACAGCTTCTGGTTCAGCTGCTGTTGGGCTACAACTTTGTTCTACCTTTATAACGGATGAGGTTCTTAATTTTGCTGGGTCTAAAGGTACCTGTGCTGGTTCTATTACAACTTCGTTTTGATTATTACCTGTGAGTGCATTATCTCCTGCAATTGCCTCAAAGACAAGTGTTAATGACTGATTAGTACCTACTAACCAACCTGTAGATATGGACCAGATTAGCTCAGTTGTATTTCCTATTTGGTTTGTTTTTAGATATGTACTATCAGCAACAGGAAGATTATTGATTTTGGATGAACCTGGAGTGTATACAAAACCTAATGGTAGTTTATCCTTTATAGATAAGATGCTTTGGGGAGCTTCAGCGTCATTCTTTATGTTAGTAGTGAATATAACGGAATTATTTGGTGCAACTCTCTCTACACAGGTTAGGTTAGTTGTAGTCGTTAATGAAAAATTAGATTGTGTGGGCGCTTCTGGTTCTGGTTCATCTATTGTTGGTTCATCTGGTTCAGGTTTTGTCATATCATCAAAGACAATTTTATTCGTAACATTTCCTAATGAAACGCTGTCCTTAAAAATTTCTGCTTTGATTTCTAATGTTCCTACAAATTCATCTAATTGTGTAAAACTTACCCCTTGAGTAAAGTTTTCTGTGTTGTAAAGGTCTTGTTCTATTATTGAGAATTCTCCTTTGTCTGTATTGAAAGTAAAACCTTTTGTCATATCTATTTTAGAGAATTTTTTATTATCAAAAGAGAAACTAATTGTTAAACCATCAGTACTAGTGATATTTGCTATTCTTAATATTGCTTGAGATATCTTTGTTGTTGTTTCAGTATTTCTTCTAGATAGTAGTAGTCCAACGACTCTCGATTCTCCTGTTTGTTTTACTTCAATTAATCGTTTGCATAGAGGGGAGTTTATCTCTTCACCTGTTTCTCCATCTGCTGTTGCTACAATATCTACAGAAGTTGTTGTAAAAGATGATAGTGTCTTCTTTATTCTCATACCATCATCAGAAGTTGTATCTGGTTCAACAATTGTATTATTAATTCTAAACTTTGGATTTGGATAATCTTTATCGAATTTAGCCTCTATTGTAATCTCTGCGTCTTTATCAATATCTCCCGTTATTATTTTCCCATCACTATTTTTTATAGTCATTTCAGCACATCTGGTATCTTGGACATTTTGTAAGGAGCAGGATAGGATTAGTTCCTGTTTTGTAGTACTTTCTAGTGAGTTCATAACCAAATCACTTGTGGGACATGAACTTTGACATGAGCTACTTCCTTGTGTGTTTACCTGTTTGAATAAGAAACCTTTTCTTGGATCTCCGCATTCAGTTGTATTTGCAGGATCTACATAGTAACAAATACATGTTTTTGTTTGAGTTACTCCTGTTGTTGTTGAAGGAGTCTTGGGTTTTATCATGTAAAAATAGACTGCAACTCCAATGAGTGCAAGTCCTAATATTCCAGCAATTATTAACAGTGTATTTACAAGCTTATTTGATTGTTTTGTTGTTGTAACTCTTTGTACCTCTCCCATATTTCAGAACAGGCAATGGTTATGAACATTACCTAAATAGAGTTTATGTTAATAAAGTTCTTGTGTCAATAATTTTCATAGTATTGAAGAGAGTAGGGTGATTCCTAAATTTGGTTCTATTAAACCCTTTTTAATTTGGTAGTCTAAATTAGACATTTTTGTATACAGCATCTTTATTTTTTTATTAGAGTACTTTTTTGAAGAATTCATTAGAGATGGTACTGTGAATGGAGGTACTTTAAGTGTTTTTGCAATATTACCAGTAGAGCAACTATCTTCTAGTAGGTATTTTGTTAGAGTTATTAACCTTAAATTTCTAGTAAGCATAGAGATTATATAATTTGTATCTATATTTTGAGATATGAGTTTTTCAAGTATTTTAGTGCTCTCTTCTGTATCTTTGGTATTTATTGCATCTATTAAATTCCATATATCTTTTTCTAGTGTATCAGAGATTAAACTATCTACATCAGTTCTAGTAATCTCATTATCTTTTATAACGAGTTTTAATTTTTTAAGCTCATTAGAACATCTTTCCGGGTCATAATTTGTTCTTTCAGCTAATAGTCTAGTGGCAGTATTCTGTATTTTTAATCCTTGTTCTTTTAATTCTTCCTTTAACCATGTAAAAAATGTCCTTTTATCTAATTTATTACTTTCAGTAATTGCATCATTTTCTTTGAAGAATTTGTAATATTTTGTATTAGCTTTTATCTTTTGGTCTTCCCAGAAGATGATATAGTCGCTAGAAGAGCTAGTCTTGAGGATTGTTGTTATCTCAGTTAAGAAATCATCTTTGTTCTTGTTTCTATATACTCTTTTAAGAAGAATTATTCTTTCTGAGGAGAAGAGATCTTGTGATGATACTGTATCTAGAATCTGTTGTGGGGTTAATGTATCTGCATTGAGAACTAAGACCTGTATATTGGTGTTTGATTTCTTCCTATCAATATCTTTATGAGCAGATTGTAATGATAGGTATTCTGATTGTCCATGGTATAGCCTATACTCCACTTCCTTCTGATTGTTCTAATTGAACCGGTTTACCCATAAGAATAATTACTCCTGCAGGTGCTAATTTTGATTTTATAAATTCAGGCTTTGTATTATTCTCTGTCTTTAAGTATTTTGAAAATACAGATATTGTTTCAGAATACTTCTCTTCATTAGAGTATACATATACACCTTCTTTATCTCTAAACAAAGTGTATGATTGTATAATATTGATATATGGATATTCTTCTCTCATTTCAGAGATAGTTGTTTTAATTTCTGTTGCTCCTAAACCTATATCATATACAAATATTATTGGATTTTCGGAGTATAATTTTGGATTTTTTATAGCTAATTCTATATATTCATGTATTTTTGTGTATTTACCTAATCCTTCAACTGGTCCTAATGCAAATGCTCCATTAGGTGTATTTTTTGTTTCTACTAATGTTCTATCTCCAGTATATGGTTCTAATACAAAAGAGTATGAGTTAGCGTTTGTATCTTTGTATTCTTCCAACAGTAAGAGTGCTGCTTGAATATCAGTGATTGTAAATTCGGATATTTTTATATTATTAACAAGTGAGGAGAATATTCCCATTATTGCTTTTGGATCCTTTAGAGTTTCACTTTGCATTACTTTTTCTTGAATTGCAGCTATTACTTTCTGTTGTCTTCTTGCTCTTGCATAATCAGTTCCTTCATTATTTTGCATTGAGTGTCTAGATCTTGAATATTCTAGTGCAGTTTCACCATCCATAGTTTGTGGACCAGCTGTGAATTTTACAGTTTTGTACTTTAATCCGCTTGGATATCTGTAATCTACAAAACTGTTTTCAACATTAACACTGATACCACCAAGAAGGTCAATAATTTCAACAAATGCCTTAAAATCTACCATTGCATAGTATTGTATCTGTAGACCCGTTACTTCTTCTACTACCTTTGTTAATCTGTTAAATCCCTCTCCTTCTTTTTTAGATTCTGCAGATGCGTATACAGAATTTATTCTGTTATACCAATTTGTTTCAGGTTCTATCTCTACATGAAAGTCTCTTGGAACAGAAATCATTACGACATTTTTAGTTTCATGGTTGTATGAGGCAACAATTATAGTATCAGTATTAGAAATATAGTTGCTTTTTCTACTATCAACACCTATAAGTAGAACATTAGTAAGTTTTCCATTTATATCTTTTTTAAGCTCTGGTTTTTTTGTACTTATTATCTCTCCTGGGTTAAACTTGAAACCTATATCTTTAGATATTTTTCCTGTTTTCCAGAGGAAATATCCACCACCAGCAATAGTTAGTAAGAGAAGAATAAAAATTATTATTTTCCACCAAATACTTTTCTTTTTAGTTTTTTTATCTATCACTTCCTGTTTAATGACTGTAGTTTTTGACTCTTGAGGGACACTTTTTTCTAAGTCACTATCATTTAAATCTAAGTCTAGGACCATATTTAGGGCATGTTTATCTTAAATATTTAGCTTTATTACTCTCATGTTGATCATTTGTTACTGCATATCTCGCAACACCTTCTTTGTCATGAATATAGAAGTAGTAAGGCGATTCCTCTGGAGAAAGAGTTGCATTGATAGCTTGAAGACCTGGATTACATATTGGGGTAGGTGGAAGTCCTGCCTTTACATAGGTATTGTATGGATTGTCTTCTTTTAAATCTAGGTGTGTTATTACATGTTTCCAGTCTTTCTTTTGGTAAAGAAGAGTGGCATCTGCTTGCATTAACCATCCTTCTTTTATTCTTTTTAATAGAATACCAGCAATTATCGGTCTATCCGTAGAGTTAAAACCTTCTCTTTCTACAATACTTGCCATTATTAAATCATCGTATGTGATATTTTCTTTAACTTTCTCCTTGAATGTTTCTACTAGTTTTGTGACTACAGTTTCTGTTGTACTATTAGGGGAAAATGCATATTTATCTGGGAAAAGGAAACCTTCCAAATCTGTTGTTTCAATTGGTAATTGGAGTTGAGTTATAAACTCAACATCTTCTGTTAGATTAAGGAAATTTTCTTTAGAGAATTTAACACTTGGATATTTTGTAAACTCTTTCTCTAAAACACTTGCAATCTCATCTTTTCTCATACCTTCAGGTATTGTTACCCAAATATCTTGTTCTTTCCCACTTTGTAGGGTCTGTATTAGTTCTATAATATTTAAGTTTTGTGGGATATGGTATGTTCCTGCCTGTATTTTCCCGCCTAGGTCGTTAATTTTTAGGTATGCTTTCATGAAATAAAGGTAGTTTTTTCTTAAAAGATTTGCGCTTATTAGATTATCTAAAATTGTATTAACTGGTGTTCCCTCTTTGATTTCAAAAGAGACAGTTTCAGAATTATCAGAATTAGGGTTTTGTAAAGCTTTGTTATATCCACTGTAAACCAATACACCAGTTAGTAAAACTATAATTGTAAGGATTAGTATGTATTTACCAAAAGAAGACTTTTTATCTTTTTCCATTTTATCTATGATTTGAATTTAAAAATTCTTGTAGAAAGACTGTTGCTGCAATACTATCTATCTTTTCTCTACTTTTTTTAGTAGTTTGTCCTGAAGATATTAACATATTCTGTGCCCAAGTTGTAGAGAAACTTTCATCGTATGTAATGATGGGGATTTTTGTATAGTCTTTAAGTCTATTAATAAAATTTTTAATTTTATCAGTAGTTTTTTTATGTTGGTCTCTAAATTCTTGTGGCATTCCAACTAATATTGTTTTTGCTTTTTGTTCTTCAGCTACATCGAGGATGTCTTTTATTACATCATTAATATCTCTGTTTTGTGATATTGATACTGTGTCTAATGGCTGTGCCAAGATGCCTTTTGTATCAGAGACAGCTAAACCAAAGTGTTTATCTCCATAGTCTATTGCTAGTATAGGGTAGGTTACTTCCATAGTTATTCTAAAATAGCTTTAATTCTTTTAACTCCAGCACCAACATTTTCTTGTTTTGTTATTTTGAATTTCCCAAGTTCTTTAATATTATCTACATGAGGACCATTACAGATCTCAACTGAGAAAGGATTGTCAGTAGGACCGATGTAGTAAACTTTCACTTTATCTGCATATTTTTCAGAGAATGCTGCAAAAGGCACTAATTTTAATGCTTCTTCTTTTTCTTTTTCAACAAATGTCACATCTAAACCTTTTTGAATTTGTTCATTCACTATGTCTTCAACCTCTTTTACTTGCTCTGGTGTAAGTTTTGTTTCATTTGGGAAGTCCATTCGTAATCTTTCAGGAGTAATATTACTTCCCTTCTGATATACATGTTCTCCCAAGATTCTTCTTAAAGCTTCAAGGAGTAAATGGCTTGCTGTGTGATATTTTATTGACATTTCAGAAGTATCAGCTAGTCCTCCTTTGAAGAATCCTTTTGCTGCTGTTCTAGACTTTTCTTGATGTGTTTCTTCTGCTTCTTGGAAAAGTTCTCTGTTTTCAAGACTAATATTTTTTTCTTGAAGTATTTCTTCTGTTACTTCAAGAGGCAACCCATATGTTTCGTAGAGTAGAAATGCATCTTTACCATCAATAATGTCTTTTCTTTGAACCATTTTATCTAGTTCTCTTAATCCTTTTTCTAGTGTTCTATTAAATTTTTCTTCTTCCTCTTCAATTACTTTGAGAATATTTTCTTTTTCTGTTTCTAATCCTTCCCATATACCTTTAAATTGTCCTATTGCAATATTTGCTATTTCTTTGCAGAAAGAATTTTCTATACCTAACTTCTTCCCATGTCTTACAGCTCTTCTGATTAATCTTCTTAATATATATCCTTGTTGTGTTCTTGATGGGGTTACTCCATCCATAATTATCCATGTTGCTGCTTTTATATGATCAACTATTACTCTTTGAGATTTAATATCTTCTATTTGCGAGAGTTCTTTAACTTTATTCATTATCGGTTTGTATATGTCTGTGTCGTATACACTATCGACATTTTGAAGTAGGGCGGTTAATCTTTCTAATCCTCCACCAAAATCTACATTGTGTCTGCCAAGAGGAGTTATCTTATCTCCATCCTTTTGATATGCCATGAAAACATTATTACCAATCTCAACATACTTCCCACAGTTGCAACTAACATTACAATTATTTCCACATTTTTCTTTTCCAGTGTCATAGAAGATTTCAGAGTCTGGTCCACACGGTCCACCAGATTCTAATCCCCACCAATTTTCTTTTTTGCCAAGTGGTTGAATTCTTTCTCCATCTCCAACTTTTGCATCAATATCATGTTTAGAAAATATTTCTTTCCATACTTCTATTGACTCTGTATCTTGAGGAGCGTCTTGGTCACCTTTAAATACTGATGCATATATATTGTTAATATCTAAACCTAATTCTTTGGTAAAGAACTCTACAGTCATATTAATAGCTTCTTTTTTGAAGTAGTCATTTAGTGACCAGTTACCTAGCATTATGAATGCTGTACAGTGATATCTATTTCCAACTTCTTCTATATCTCCAGTTCTAATACATCTCTGTATATTTACTAATCTTTTACCTTTAGGATGTTCTTGTCCTTTGAGAAATGGAACTAGGGGAAACATTCCAGCATTAACAAACAATACAGATGGGTCATTTTCTGGGACTAGTGGGGCACTAGGTATTACCGTATGTCCATTTCTTTGAAAAAAATCTAGATATGCTTCATATATTTGTTTGTAAGAGAGATTCTTCATAATTGGTTATTATACCAAGTTCTAGTTTGTTTCACTATTAGAGGATGTTTGTTCTTCTATTTGGTTTGCTATTGTTTGGAATATGGATGGATCTGGAGCTTCTGGTTCTTCTATTATTGGTTGATCTTGGTTTTGAACTTCTGTAGTTGGAGGTGTTCCGTCTTCTTTGGTTCTAGGCTCTTCAATAACAGGTTTCTCTGTTGTAACATTAATCTCTGGCTTAAATACTTTTGGTTCAAATTTAATTTCTTCTTGTGTTCTTACTTCTTCCTGTTTTATTATTGGCTCCTCAACTTTGATAACAGGTTCCGCTGTTGTAACATTACTCTCTGGCTCAAACACCTTTTGTTCAGATTCAATATCTTCTTGTGCTTTTATGTCTTCATCTTTTTTGATAACAGGTTCTTTCTTTGTAACATTGACTTCAGGTTTAAATACTTTTGGTTCAAATTTAATATCGTCTTGAACTTTTATCTCTTCATCTTTTTTAATAACAGGTTCTTCTAAATTAGATGTTTCTGTTTTGCTTTCAGGCTTTATTATTTGTTCTGTTTCTTTTTCTATAGTATCTATGGATGGTGCTGCATATACTTCAACCTTTTTCCTCTTATCTTCTGCTGATACTGTATCAACTTTCTCTTTAATGTCTATATCAACACTTGGTGGAATATATACTTGATTCTCATACTCTTTAGAGTTAGGAATATTTCTACTAGTATATGTAGAGATTGTTTCATCCTTCTTACCTCTGCCCCAAATTAAGGAGATAAGTACGGGAATACATATTGCTAAAATTATAATGAAAAGCCCAAAACCAATTATTAATAATGTTCGTTTACTGACTTCTTTGCCAAAAATTTTGTAAACTTCAGAATAATCATCTGCTCCAGGGTTAATTGTAAATTCCCAGGATTTAGAATCTTCTTTATTGCTAGTATCAGAGAAGGATATTTCTGCCTTATGGGTACCATCAGCAAGATCCTCCGTTGGTTGATATATCAATGTATATTCAGCATCTGTTATTTTATTAATCTTAATATCTGATGTAACAGGTTTGTCATCTAGCTTAAATACAATTGAAGACTCATTTATCTTTGCCCCTTCACTAGCAATGATGGTTCCCTTAATTGTTACTCGTCTATTAGAGATGTTATCCGAAGATGTTGGAGACATATTTATTACTTGTGGTTCTGGAAGAAGAATAATATCATCTGTAATTGGATCTTTATCCGAAAGTCTTGATATTACAATCTCTGGTGATACACCAATTCCTGATTTGGGAGGATTTTGATTATCAGTGGCTTTAACAATCAATTTGTATGTTCCAGAAGGGAGACCAGTTGTAGGTACTGTTGTCTTATTTATATCATAAGCTAAATCATTTCCAACTTTAACCCAGCTCTTTTCATCTGTAGGGTTTTTAGCCATGTATAATTGGAATTTGGGAATATGATTTAAATCTGAAACAGCCCAAGAAACATCAAAACTAGAGCCAGAATCTATTCTAAGAGCAGTAAGAGGATCTATAATTGTTACAATTGGTATGTCATTCTGTTCTGGATTTACACTAATAACCCAAGATTGTGTTCTTACATGCATACTGTATCCATCATGAATCACTACATGTGCCAAGTAACTTGCAGGTTTATCGGTTGTACCTCTAAATGTAACAGTTAACTTACCACTTGATCCATCTTCAATAACTATTGCTTTTAACCAGTCAGCTCTTGGTGTAAAGGAGTAGAAATAGTTAATTCTATCACTATCTTTATCTTCTGCAGTTAAAATATATTCGTACTGAACACCTGTTTTTATATCTTGTCCAGGTTTTGATGATTTCGGTTGTGAGGTAAATTCTGGTGAGGAGTTATTCTCAACTGCTCTTATACCTTTAATATCATATGGGCTACTGATTTTACATGCAACACTAGAACCTCCAGTTTTTTCAATAGAACCAAGTAAATCAACAGTTCCTGTTTTATCTGGTGTAAATACAAAATTAGTCCCTATCTGTAGAGGAGCATCAGGAAAGTCTTCTGAATATATAGAATTTCCTGAGGAATCTATAATATTTAATTTTTGAATTCCTGCATTCGTAAACTTCGCATCTACTTGAATTCTTATACTTTTGCCAATCTCTAAAGAGTATGGATTTACATTGGGTAGAGAGATAATACAGGGATTTTGATCACTGAGTTCTATCCTATCGAATGCTTTACTTCTAGTATCTAAAGTAGTTTCCAGTAAGGTATATGCTACTAACGGTAGAGCAAGAAAAAAAACTAAACTTATAATTAGAAAAAAACTCTTTTTAGACTTTTTTGTACTATATCTTTTAGGCATTATCTATATAATACTGTTTATTTGTTTGTTTGTGCAAGTCTTGTATTTATTGTATTTTCAGTTTCTCTCAAAATCGTTGTCACATCCTTCCCGTTCTCAGCAATCTGTGTGACTGCTTCCTCTATTGCAGATCTAACAAAGTTCTCATCCCCTAGTTGCCATGATTTCATATATGGTGCCATAGTGGCTATTGCATCTACATAGGCCTTGCCCTTCATTTCCGAATTTAATTCAACTAGGGAGTATGGTTCACCAAAAGCTCTCTCTCCAATCGTTGAAGAATTAGAATACATCTTGAGTTGTTGCTCTTTTTCAGCAAGGAACTTTACAAATTTCCATGCTAATTCTTTGTTTGTAGATTTCTTGTTTACAGCTTCTCCCCAATATGTTGAGTAATATACCTCATTTTTATTTGCTTCTAATTGTGGCAATGGTGCTGTGCTAAATTCTATTGCAGATGAAGATTTTATTATATCAAAAGCTCTCCAACTTGGAGCAATCATCATTGCTAGTTTACCCGAGTAGAACATGTTTAAGTCATTACTTAAAGAAGGTGACCATACAGCATTACTTCCTGTCGCAAAATCAATATATGTTTGAAATATTCCAATAGTTTTAGAGTTGTTCAGTGAAATTTTGGTTCTAGAAGAGTCCATTAAATCTACTCCTTCTTGTAGAAGTAGGAACAACAATATCTCAGATGAATGCTGAATGTTACGTGATGTCCCGAGTGCCAACCCTGATTGTGTAATTCTTCTACTACTATCTTTTTTTGTTAGTTTTCTTGCTAGGGATATAAAGGCATCCCAATCTCTTGGTGGCTCCTTTACATTTTGTTCAGTTAAAATTTGTTTGTTGTAGAAGACCATTAGCCCATCAATCTCTAGTGGAATAGCATATATTGACACACCGTCTTTACTCGTGAAGTCTGCAAGTGCTGTAGGGTAGAACTTTTGAGAATATTCATCTCTAGTCATGACACTAGTTGGCATAGGGTCGAGTAGGGATGTGTATTTGGGAAGCCATGTATTATGAATTCTGAACACATCGGGAGCTGGTTCAGATGTTGTAGCTGTTTGTTGTAGTCTTGTATATAGTCTGTTTTCGTATCCTGAAAATGTTTGTTGAGAATATTTAATTTTAACTCCAGGGTTTTTGCTTTCAAACTCTGTTATCAAGGATTCCATTACTTGTGGTGATTCCCACAATCCCCAATATACAATTTCTCCAGAAACTTTGGTTCCGGTTGTTCCACTTTCCTGTGTAGGTACGGTATTTTTCTTTTTACTAAAAAGTAGTAGGAAAAGAGCAAGCAGAATTACTAGAATAATGACTATCCCTACAATTATGAGGGGTAATTTCTTTTTATCTTGAAGTGTATTTTGTATATCCATATTTTTAATTGAGTGTAAAATTTAATTTCTTCTCTCTGCTGTAACAATTAATCTCTGTGTACCAATACCTAGAGGCCAACATGTCATTAATGTAACATTCTCTTTATCTCTTATCGGTTGTAGTATACTAAAATCATCTGGATCTACAATTTTTTTACTCCTCACCACATATCTCAATATTGTTCCTTCTCTATCTATTTCAATTTCTTGTCCAATATCAACACCATCCAATCTTGAGAAAATAGTTTCTGGATAATCTTGGTGTCTTCTGAAAAAAGATTCTACAGCACTGTGACCGTATATGAAGGAATTGCCACCATCTCCAGGAATTGGTGTTCCCTTGAAGTGAGCAACACCGTTTTTTAGGAACTTGTTATATACATTCTCATTAACACTCTCAACATTAGGGGTTATTTTTATCCTCTTTATCCCAATACTGTTAATTGTAATATACATATCTCTGTTATATGTAGTATCCACTTTAATTGGTTTTTGAGTTTTTGTTGTAGGATTGTAAGTTGTTGATGCTCCAAGAACTCCTAATTTCTCGGAGAGATTTGCGAAATAGCTAATACCTGGATCGTAGTAGGCGAATTCATCCTCAATATATTTTTTGTATGATTCTGGTACCGGCTCTATTTTCATATCTACTCTTTTTTGTGCGATAACTCCATCAATATATGAGGTTGTTAGTGGAATTACTTGGCTTGCAATGATTCCTACTCCAACAAAAGCTAGGATAACAGAAATTATCTTTCTAGTTCTTCTTACTTTATTCTCATCTTCTGTATTAATATTCCAACCACTTTGCATAAGAATATATTAGCAGATTTAAAGTGATTGAGAAACTAATGTAAAAAAAGGAGTCTTACTTGGTAAAGCGTTAAACAGAAATAGTAATTATTACTTCGTACTCTCAATTCTCTCCCACCCACTCTTAGGCATATCTTTTCTAAGAATAGTTCTTTCCCAAAATATCTTTATCCATGTAATTAATCTTGTAGGGAAGAGTAGTAGTGACCATATGAATTCTTTAAAGTTTTTTGCATATTTAAGAACAAACCCAGTATATTGCAATTCAATCCAAAAACTTCTAGATTGTTTATCTTTTTTGAAAATACCCATCTGTTGTAGTTGTGTATATCCTCCTAGAGATCTAACTTTTTGCTTCATATAATCTTTAAAGTTAGTAGGATACTTAACACAGCACATAGCTTTTGGTGTATATGCTATCTCTAGATTCTTGTACCTAATGTAATATGATATATATGCATCATCTGAAAGTACATTACTAGGTAGTTTAATATTTAAATTTCTAACTGCCATGATATATCCACTCATAGGAAAAAATGTTTCTCTACTTATATAGTAATCCTTACCTTTAATTTTCTCCATACTATTTGATCTTTTATCATGTGCAGAATCAGATAACAGATGTCCCCAATATCCAAACATATTATCTCTTTTGTCTTGAGAAACAGGTCTACCACTAACTCCTCCAACTTTCTTATCCTCAAATGGTTCTAAAAGTTTTTTAATTGCATCCTTTTCAAAATATGTATCACCATCTGTAAGTATAAATATATCTCCTTTTGCTTGCTTAAAAGCCATTCTCAGGGCATATGGTTTACCCTTTTTAGGGTCCTTTATCTGGATATATTTCTTACCAAGTCTGTATTTTTTTGCTTCTTTCTTTCCAGCATTCAAAGTCTCTTCATCAGGAGATACTTGAATTATTTCAAAACTAGTTGGAATACCAGAATATTTTCTATTTACAATTGAAGATATACATCTACCGATGGTTTTCGGTTCTTTGAATGATGCAATTATTACACTTATCATATTATATATTTAATATATAATTATTCAGTAACCTTTTCTTCTTCAGGGGTAGCTTCAGTTGGTGTTTCTCCTTCTTCTGGCGTTTCTCCTTCAACTTCTCCTTCTTCTCCTTCTTCTGGTTCAACAGTCTCAATAATTTCTTCTTGCATTTCTGTAATTGTGACTACAGTAGCATTTTTTAACTCATCGTTAATAAGGGAGATTGTTTCAGGAATATTTAGGTCTTTAACAGCAATAGATTGACCTGGATGCTCAAGTTTTGAAATATCAACTTCAATGGAGGGAATAAGGTCATTTACTTTACATCTAACTTCAATAGAATCCATAACTTCAACCATAACACCAAGATTATTCTTAACTGCAGGTGAAATACCAACAATTTCAAACGGAATAGAGAATACCATGTCTTTAGTTTCATCAATTTCAAAAAATGCAATATGTCTTAAATCTTCGGTTATTGGATTTACATCAATCTCTTTAACAACTGCTTTAAAAGTTTTACCTTCTAACTCTAAATCTAAAATAGTTGTTGATGTTGCTTCTCTTGCAATCTGTTTTGCAGTGGCAAGATCTAACATGATATTTTTGGATTCTGTTTTTGCATTGTAAACAACTGCAGGGATGAATCCTTCACTTAACAAAACTTTATTCTTTTTCCCATTTATATCTCTTTCGAGTAATTTGATTGTTTCCATAATGTGTAGGAGTATAGCAGAAAAATCAACCTCTAGCAACACCCAAGATTGCATCTTTTAAACTCTTTAGAATCTATAAATTATGAAGATTAACCTTCTGTATCTGGTCCACGACCATTAATTTATATATTTAATTATATATAGAATGAAAACAATATTGCAAGAAGGTATGAAAAGACCCCACTCCTCATTAAGTGGGGTCTTAGATTAGATTTTTATGTTTTTAGGAATCTCTCATATACATTCTCAACATCCTTATCTCCTCTTCCTGATAGATTAATGACAACAATATCATCCTTATCGTATCTTGAAGACTCTCTAAGAATATATGCAATTGCATGAGCTGATTCTAATGCAGGAATAATACCCTCAACTTTAGAAAGATAAAGAAAGGCTTCTAGAGCTTCCTTGTCAGTAGCTTCTCCTAAAGACAATCTACCTTGTTCTTTAAGCATAGAAAGTTCAGGTCCAACGCCTGGATAATCCAGACCAGAAGCAATACTATATGATTCTTTTGCATTATCTTTTTCATCAACTAAAACTAAAGTTTTAAAACCATGCAGTACTCTTGGTTTACCTGTTTGTAGTGCAAGACCATGCTTACCAGTCAGCTTCCCCTTACCACCAGCCTCAACAGCTACAAGTTCAACTTCCTTATCCTCTATAAAGTCATATATTGCACCAATTGCATTACTACCACCTCCAACACATGCTATTACAGCTTTTGGTAAATGTCCTTCAAGCACTAACATTTGCTGACGGATTTCTTCTCCAATGATTTTTTGAAAATCTCTAACCATTGTAGGGTATGGATGTGGTCCAACAGCTGATCCAAGTAAATAGTAACTGTTTTTACAATCTTTGAGAAAACTTTCTAGAGCAACATCCACAGCATCTTTTAATGTTCCCTGACCTTGTCTAACAGGAATAACATTTGCACCTAATATCTTCATTCTATAAACATTGGGTTTCTGTGCTTCAACATCTCGAGCTCCCATGTAAACATCACACTTCATCCCTAGGTAAGCTGCAATGGTTGCAGTAGCAACTCCATGTTGACCAGCACCTGTTTCTGCAATTAACTTCTTTTTCCCCATATGTTTTGCAACAAGACCTTGTCCAATTGCATTATTAATCTTATGTGCACCTGTGTGATTTAAATCTTCTCTTTTTAAATAGATCTTTGGTCCTCC
>CAYPAR010000008.1:0-2710 GCA_964408765.1 uncultured Candidatus Saccharibacteria bacterium
TCTAATACTTGTCCAGAGAGTAATTCATAGAACTCTTCAGTCTGTTCTTCAGGAATACCTAAATCTTTGATCTTTTGTAAAATATCTTGGTTCATTTTTTTATTTAATAGTTTATTTAATTTTATGGTAGAGCTTGTAACCCTTGAGCAAGAGTATCTGATATTGCGTTAACACTACCAACACCTTGTTCATAAAGGGTTGCAAGAGCTCTATGTACAAGATCTTGTGCACCTGGTTTGTAAAATACTGACTCAGGAACTTTACTACTAAGTGATTGTAGAAGGGAACCTTGTAAGTCACCATATTTACTTCCTTCTAAAGCTACATTTGAACTATTCCAACCATATTTCACTGGATTCCAACCATATTTAGAAGTATCCCACCACTGTTGACCTTCATTGAACCAATTTGTATTATCAGTTACAGTACCTTCCATAATATTATTTATGGTATCAGTTGATGACTCTCCTCTACCAATTCCAGATGATTGATTAATATTACCTCCCAAATCTCCTGCATTATCTACTGAAGGTTGTTCTGCTGTTGTAGGAATTTGGCCTTTAGCTGCTTTGGCTATCTCTATAATATTTTGCAGAGCTTTACCAATACCGTATCCTGTTGTTCCTCCAATTAGAACTGAAGATATCTCTGATAGTCTTTCACCCCACCATTTGTTTCTTCCTTGTTTCTTCTCTAGTTCTTCTATCTGTTCTGGTGTCATTCCATCTTTAATCTGATATTGTATATCTCTTGCTTTGCTTCTTAGGTGTTCTCCCCACTTATTCAATCCCTTTCCTATGTATTTTCCTCCTAAAGTAATAGCCACAAATGCAGCAATACCTACTGGTTGTGTAGCTAAAGCAATTCCTGCTCCAGCAACTCCTGCAATAATCTTAATCCATCTATTTTTCTTTTTTCTCTTTTCTGCTTCTGCATCTTCTTTCTCAGCTAAAGTCTTTTGAAGATCATCTCTTTCGGCTATTAACTGTGCAAGCTCCATTGCTTCTTCTGGTGTTAATGTATTATCCCTTGTTTTATTTGTTAACTCATCTATTCTGTTATTTAATCTAGTAAGTCTTTCTTCTGGAGTATCTGGTCGTGTAGGTTCTTCTTCTGAAGGTGTATCTTCAGATGTAGAATCTTCATGAGTTGTTGTGGTCTCTTCAGTTACTTCTTCTGGAGGTGTATCAACAGCTTCTGGTGTTGTATCATCAACAGCTTCTGGTGTTGTATCATCAATGACTTCAGGTGTTGTATCATCAATGACTTCGGGTGTAGGTGTTTCTTCTCCTCTATTTTGTTGTTCTCCCTGCATCCACTGGGAGAATATCTTCTGCTCTAGTATGAGACTAATGTCACCTCTTAAAGACTCTTTTACTTGCCCTGTTGTTGGATCTATAAAGTCTTTGTATTTTTCTGGATCTTGTTCTATTCTATCAATGACTTTTTGATGCAATTCATTTGTAACCATAGTTCTTACATCTTCTTGTATGTCGGTCTTAATCTCGTACTGAGCGATTTTCATATAGGCATCTATAGTTGCATCATCAAAGCCTCGATTTCTTAATTCTTCTACCTTTTCATTATATCTTTGATTGTATAAATCATTCTCCATAACTCCAAATCTCTCTGCAGTTTTTGGATCGAGAACTTGAGTTCCATCACCAAACATTAATGTCATTTCTTCTCTTATAGGTAGAGGGATTTCTACTCGTTTATTTGCCTCATTTATATATGTGAAATTCTTTTCAAATTCTTCATTCTCTCTAATGGCCTTAGCAGCATCTTCTTCCATTCTTCGTAATCCATCGCGCAATCCATCAGATGCTGGACCAGGCTTAAATCCTTCATTTAATTTGTCATGTCGTCTCAGTTCTGCCTGATGTCTTCTGTTCCTGTCTTCTATTACTTTTGCCATAGCAGCCTGTACATCTTTGTCTTCTAATGCATAGGTAATATCGTGTGAAAGTCCTGGGTCTGTCTGCCTGAGTCTATTAGATATGCCTGCAATCTGTTTCTCTAATTGTTGTCTCTCTTCAATGGCTCTGGCAGCACCTTCTTCCATTCTTCGTAACCCATCGCGCAACCCATCAGATGCTGGACCAGGTTTAAACCCTTCATTTCGTTGTGTATTTTGGTCTAAAGCTTCTTGATGTTTTCTTTCCTTTTCTGCCGTCTCTTCAGCTTCTTTCTGCTGCCTTTCTGCTTCTCTCTGTTGCCTCTCTGCTTTGTCTCTCTGTAATGATTGCTCTAATTTGGTTAAACGAGGTTGTTGGTTTCTTGGCTCAATGTCCTGCAGAGTAGCTTCTAACCTTTTTGCCTCATCATCTTCCATGATTGTAGTTACGCTGTCTCCTTTTTCAGTTCGTTTTTTATCTTCTGCTATTCGAGTTCTATCTCCGTTTTGTACACTATTTAGAGCCTTTCTATATCTAATGTCATCTTCGTTTTCTTGTGATGTAGGTGTTTCTTGCGTTGTCTGTGGTTGTGGTATTGCATCAGCTACCTGTTGAGATGTTTCTGTAGCTGTCTCTTGTTGTGGTATTGCATCAGCTCCTTGTTGAGGAGTTCCGGTGGCTGTCTCTTGCTTTTTACGAACTGTGACCAATGGAGATGTCTGTCCTGTTTCCATATATCTTTTTGCGGCCTCTTCAGGGTCTACGACAAATACCTCTTCATATTGACTAAGATCTACTTCATTTTGACTAGG
>CAYPAR010000008.1:2810-20772 GCA_964408765.1 uncultured Candidatus Saccharibacteria bacterium
GGTTATGTCTTCTTTATCTCAGGACTAATATATCTTTCATCTCTTTGGACTGCATGGGTCTTTAATTTTAATATGATGCCGTATATAGCTCAGTATGGATTTCTACCACTGTTACTTCTATCTATATATTTACTGATGAAAGATTTTACTTATCCTAGGTTCTTCTTCCTTTTTATCTCTTCCATTCTCTTTGTATCAACATCAGTTATTGGTACTTTGTTTTTTGTTAACATAGTATTAATTCTTTTTGTTTTTATATATTTCGGTTATTTACATAGAGTTAAAATCAAAGGAATACTTAAATATTTTTCCTTGTTTTTAGTAGTACAACTATTTTGGATATTACCCTTTGTTATTTACACTAAGTCTGTAAGTCAAGATATCATAGACTCTCCTACTAATAGAGCAATAACGGCAAATACTATTGATTTAGAAAAACAGATGTTAGATTTACCTAATGCTGCAAGGTTATACACAAGATTACTTGGTACGGTAGATGATTCGGAACAGAAAACATTTATATTTCCTATGTCAGAGGAATATATGAATTATGATTTTTACAGAGTTTTTGGTCTTCTTCCTATATTCTTTGCTCTTTTAGGCTTAGTTTTTACTCTTCTTAAGAAAGAATTTAAACTTATTCCCTTATGGATTGTTTTATTTGGATTTCTATTTTTACTTAAAAATCAAAATCCTCCGTTTGGAGAAATTTACATATGGTTACAGGAGAATTTTAATATTTTCAAACAAGTTTTCAGATGGGTTTCTTCTAAGGTTGGGCAACAGTATCTTGTACTTTTAACTATGACTGCTACAATAGGTTTCCTTCTTCTCCTTAATTTCCTCTCCTCATTCCTTAAGAAAATACCTAGATATATCTTTATTCTTTTTAGTTTAGCTTTAGTAACCGTGCCATTGCTATTTTATATGGAATATATATTCCAAGGAGATCTATTTACAGAGAGAGCAACTGTTGTACTACCAGAAGAGTATTATGAATTTGCAGGTAAAATTAGGAAGGATCCTACTTCGCGAATATATTACGCACCACCATCAAATAACGGTTATTTTAGAGAATATGAATGGGGTTTTGTTGGGTCGCAGTTCATTTCTTACCTTGTCCCCAACCCTGTTATGGATATGTCTTTAGCGATAGGTTCAGATGTTGGGGAAAAGGCAATGAATGAGATTAGAAATATTTATGATTCAAATGATGTAGAGAAGTTTAATAGTGTATTAGAGAAATATGATGTTACTTATCTACTGGTAGATAGGAGTCTTGTAAAGGGTCGTTATGGTCATGAACTTGATTGGACAATTCTTGATAATTATTTACCTAAATTAGAATTGGTATGGCAGAAGAATTTCCTTGAATTGTATAAAACACCAAAGGTTGATACTAAATATGTAGAATCTATAGAAAGTGGGAATTCATATGACTATGGAACATTTACAAGAGAAGTAAAGAAGGATCCGATAATTTCTCTTACAGATTTAAATCTTTCAGGTCTTGAGATAGTAAATGGTTCTTTGATTAAAAAAGTAGAATATTCTGGAAACCCATCAGCTCTTTATCTTAATATTTCACTTCAGGATTTAGAAAAAGCTCCAGTATATATTCGTAAATATGGGGATAGGATAAAAGTTACTCCAGCTCTTCCCTCGCTGAACAATCAGAGGAATACCTCTTTTAAAGAGTTTGAGTTTGTAGAAGATGCTTCTGTCTATATTTTAGACTCCTATGTTATTGATAAGAAAACTTTAAATGAAGGAATATTCTTAGATGTACCATATGGCGATATTGAATATCTGGGTTATGTAATGGAAAAGAATTTTGTAAAAATGAACTTTACTAATATTCTTGCTGAAAATAAATCTGGTGATTGTTCAGGAGGAATGTATACTGTTTTGCCAAAGACAGAGAAAGAGACTCTCTCTTCTGGTTTTAAAATTCAAGGTTTTACAGAATTACCATGTGCTTATACAAATATAATGGTGGATAGAAGATTCTCATATGTTGCTACACTCTCTCTTAATTGGGAGAGTGATGAAGAGTTAATTTTCGGTTATTGTCTTAATTCTGAGAAATATGGTGGTTGTATAAACAGGGAGAAATATTTTTACACAAGTAGTGGATTCGGACAGAAAAATATTACAATTCCTAAAGTTATAGAAGTAGGAGATAATCTATCCTTAACTCTCTATATTCAAAATCCTCTTGGTAAGAAAGTTAATGTGGTAGTAAAAGATGTTGAGATTAATATCTCGTCTGTGATAAAAGAAACCTCTTTGTCAAAAGAATATATAGATAGTAGTGATAAGATACTTAACTTGGATCAGAGCAGTAAAGAACTTCTACTTCAAATTCCAATAGTTGATGGGGATGATAGTTATATATATTCAAATAAAACAGGTAGTGAATCTATATGGAAAATCAACAAAGCAGAGGATGGTTCTTTGCCTTTCCAAGCGTCATATGAGAATGGAATGAAACAACGAGTTCAAAGACAATCAATTAATCAATACGATACAGCTTTAACTACAAAGCCAAATAATAAATATTTACTGTATTGGCAAGGAGAGAATATTAAAAATATTCCTGCCAGTCTATGTCTAACATATCAGGGTAGTGATAGGTGTTGGATAGATGATTCTTTCTATTCTAATGAATTAAGGTCTGCTAGTAGAGTGTTTTTACCAAGTCAGAAGAATCCAAAAAAGTTAGATATCTCTTTTAGTAGTATTAGTTTCTCAAATGAGAGTGAGAATAGATTGAATAATTTAATCTTAATGAAGATACCAGAGGTATGGGAGAAGCTTTCGTATTCTCCTTCTATTGTTAATAAATATAAAGAGGTAGAGTTAACACCTGTTGGGAAACATATGAAGGGGTATAAATTAGAGGTGGATGAGAAGTTGGAAAGGAATACTATAGTAAGTATTCCTCAAGCAAAATCAAAATATTGGTTAGCTATTGGTTTTGGGGATGAGGGGATGAAGATATTTAACAGAGAACAATCTGTTCATTTAGATGGTTGGAAACAAGGTTGGGATACTGAGAATGTACCCTACTCTTCCATATTTGTTTTTTACTGGCCAAATATACTATCATATCTAGGTTACATTTTAATTACCTTTTTATTCATGTATTTCTTAATTAATCTTTTTAGAGGAAATAAATATGCAAGATAGTCCACTAGTTTCCATTGTAATACCAGTACATAATGGAGAGAGATATATTAAAGAATCAATAGATAGTTGCTTTATCCAAACATATGGGAATATTGAGATAATAGTTGTAGATGATAAGAGTACGGATAATACATTAGAAATTCTTAAAGGATATGGAGAGAAGATAATAGTTATTCCAGTAGAGAAACAGAATGGTTTAGGTAATGTCATTAACATTGGTATTAGAGCATCTAAGGGTAAATATATTGCTAGGATGGATGCAGATGATATTATGTACCCAGATAGAATATTAAAACAGATTGAGTATCTAGAAAATAATCCTAATTGTGTTGCTGTAGGTGGTCAGATAGATATCATTAATGAAGAATCAGAGGTTACTGGGCATAGGGAGTATGCACAAAAAGATAAAGATTTAAAGAAGAATAGATTCCTTTTCCAACCTTTTGCACATCCAGCTGTTACGTTAAGAAGATCTACATTAGAAGAGATAGGTCTTTATCCTGAAGATATGTGGAAAGTAGAAGATGTTAAACTGTTCCTAATACTAAGTACAAAGGGAGAGTTTGCTAACCTACCTGATACTGTACTTAAATACAGAATGACTTTTCAAACAGAGAGTCAGTCTAAGATGGTTGAACATTTTAAATTGACAGATGATATGAGGAAGTGGGCTATACAGAATTTAGATATTAAGCCTACTGTTAGGGAATATGTAATATGGAATATACAAAAAGTAGGAGTTCGAATACTTGGTATTCTTCCCCCTACTCTCTTTATGAAAGCATTTGAGCTTTCTAGAAAGATATTAAAGTAATATCTTTATTCTACATTTACTTCATCAGCTGAGACATGTAATGAGAATCCGTTATTATTCCCTGGTAGATAGTAAATAAATACCATAGAATCTGCTTCAATCTCACTTTTACCATTGTGGTCAGTTACAGGATTTCCTGTATTTAAGAATGTTACATCTCCTGTTTCCGGATTAATGTAAAAGATTGTACCAGTAATACTATTAAGTGCTTTTATCTCAAATGGTATAGAGAACTTTGCTAAACCACCATCTCTCTTAAGATCTGCTAAATTCTTAGTTCCTTCCTCTATTTGATTCTTTTCTGCAATTTCTAATATATATTCTACTAATTCTCCATCTTCATCATATACTTCTCTCCAAAGGTATGTTCCTAGCTCTTGTAGGTCTAGAGGTGCTAGTCCTGCTTTTTCTGCTTCTGTTTGATTGTCATGTTCTACTATTGGAGAATATTCAAAATCATCGAAGCTTCCAGTTGGCGAGAGTATAATTTCTAATGCTGCACTATCATTTCCTGCTTCCCATGTTCCTTTGAATGATCTTCCTTCTTCTATTACAAACTCTCCATCTTTTTTCTCTGCTGGATTTCCTAAGTTCCACTCTTCGTATTCACCATTCTCATTTTGTACAAAGAGGTTTCCACCACTCATATTTACTATTGTCTGGAATGGTAATGTGAAATCTATTTCTCCTCCTTCTGCTTTTAGCTTTTCCATAGCTTCAGTACTAAATGCCATATGGTACATTCCTGTGCTTGGATTATATTCTGATTTGAGTGTACCGTATTTTCCTAAATCGATTGTAAAGTTTTCAGGTGTTTGTTCTTCTTCTAGTAGTTTGTATGATGGATCTGCTTCTTTTTTGAATAGGTCATCATCCTCATTTACTTGTTGAACTATTGGTGTTGGGGTTGTTTCCGGTTCGTAGACACAAGCATTAGCACCTAGTAATGTGCCTACGCCTGCTACTACTGCTGTCCCTACTCTTCCTGCTTTTTCACTATTGGATATTTCTGACATATTTATATGTATATTAATTTAATTAATATGTTTGATTATACCCTATAACAAGAGGAATTACAATGCTCTTATCGTTTAGAAGCTCTTGTATCCTAAATATATTTGTAATATATCTGAGTTTACCAATATAGTGTTATAGTTTTTACAGAAGTATTGAATGGTTTGTGATATCTAGAAAGGTATTAAAACAAAAAAGAGAGGATGTATATCCTCTCTTTTAACAATATTTTCTTTATATTATCTTTTCGTCCTCAATATATTATTTATATATATGGACTCATCAGTAAGACTATTAGTCTTAGAAGACTCTAGTGTGTGATGGTTCTCCCATTGAGGGTGGGGTGTGCATAAGCACTAAACACCCACCCTTTCGGGGAGGAGCAGAGAGGTTAGTGATTGAGAAATCGTAAAAAAAAGCCCGCGGATGGATTGTTAAACTGATAACTAATTTCCACCAAAGCACCCTTTGGGATGATGTCTTCAGACTTCATGCCGTCAGCTTCTGCGTAGTTTCCTAAGTGCCAATTGGCACCATTGACTAGCAGATAGTTGCCTGCCGAGTTGTTTATCCATCCGTCATAGGGCATTATGAATTGGACAATTCCTCCTTCACGTTTGAGGTCTGCCAAATTTTTGTCTGGCTCTCCTCCTATGAGGTAGTCTGAGTCCAAAGCAATGTCCCACATTTGGGTGTTACGGTTGTATTTGGCCATGTACGAGCCAAAATTGACCTTCCCATCAGGACTGGTCACCGTGATGGTTACCGGCCCCGGTTTGACATTTGCTCCAAGAAAACTCGTGTCGGTATTTGTATCCGAAGGGTTGATACCCAAATACGGTTGGTAGACAGGTTGTTGTTGCTGTTGTTCAGGTTGTTGAACAACCTGTTCCTGTTGTGCTGGTCCCAAAGCCCATCCCCAGGACAGCTTGGCCAACTTAATTACCCCTGGTGCTACCAGGGTAACAATTACAATCCCCCCAATAATACATAATACGATTTTCCAAAACTTCTTCATTTTAATTATACTCCTTTTTAGTAAATTTTTATATTTATTGCTATTCCAAATGGAATGCATACCATACCCAATATAATTAATATATAAATAAAATATAAATTAATATTAGATACACTATGCATCCCAATTGAATATGCAAAAACAAAATATATTATAAGGAGGTATAACCCTATATCTACTCTATTTCATCACACACTATTTTATCTAAACATATACTGATAGAAATCAATGTATATACTTAGAAATTTTTAAAGATCTTCGAGTTTTTAGATAAATAAAAACTCATACAAGGTAAATACCTTTTCTATGAATTTTTATTTGAAAACTATATATTTAATGAGCAGGTTATTTTAGATATGTGTATTATACTATAGGTATTAGAAAATATCAATAGATACTCTCCTTTGATTGATATTTACAATGTTATAAAGAGCAGATTCCTTAACCATTTATATTATACTATAAGTCTGATATAATATCAATATGGAAGGTAAAGAATTAAATGTTGAAATAAGTTCAACTACACTTGGTAATACAAGCCAAGAAGGTGGTAAATTTGGAGCTGTAGAGGGTTTTGTACAGGCTATTTGTTCTGAAGATTTGTATACAAAGACAATAGCTGAGAGGGCTACAGAAGCTCAGGATATAACAAAGGAAATATTTCCAAATGCTAACTTTGGTATTTCTGTATTAGCATCTGTAGTTAATCCTGAAAAGATGAAAGGATATATATCCTCTATTGATTATCCTTACTTAGTAAAATTAAATACAGATTTTCTTAAAGAAAAAGTAAAGAAAGGTAAAGAAGAAGGATATACTGGTTTAGGATTAGGTATAGCTGTAGCTCAAGAGTATGCATATGGTCTTCTACAATCTCATTCAGATGAGGAACAGATAGATAGTACTCTTAGAGTAGCAAATGTAATGGAAGATATGGTAAAGATTAGAACATGTATTGAGACTGTAAGTATTGAAGATGAAATTAGAAAGATAAGGGAGATTAACAGAATATTAAAAGATGGTGGTAAGAGTATTACTTGGGTTATTGAACCAAACAAAAAGATTGGAGATGGTACATTTACTGATTTTATGAATATCTATGAAAATATTAAGAATGATCCTAAAAATAGTAATTTGAAGTTTGGTATTGATTTAGATATGGGTGGTTTACCTAAGGAGGAGTATGGTAATGTTTTGAATATTATGGATAGTATGCATGGTGATTACTTTCCAATATATCTTTCATTGAGTGGTAAAGACTACACAGAAGGTACAGTAAGAACACATCTACCATTGGGTGATGATGTAGAGTTTAACAGAAAACTAGGTGAATACTTGGTATTCCGAGGGATTAGAGGACAAAAGATTCCAGGTTTAATAGTTGAAACTAATCCTACAGGTAATGTTTTAAGAGATTATGAGAAGTTTTTAAAAGGGTTAAAACAAGGATTTAACTAATTCCATTTTCTATTTATTTCATTTCTGTAACATACGCTTTTCCGTATGTTATGGAAATATATTGCAATATTTTATTGAGAAGTACAATTAAGAAAAAAGGGATGGTCAGTCAAAATGAGTGGCCATCCCGAATCCTATTGTTGTAAGTATACTTGTTTGTTGAGTTGATAACAAGGAAATCTTAATTGCTTATATATGAAGTTAATCTAGATTTCATAATTGTTTTGTAATATCTATATATGACTAAAAACTGTTATGTCTTTATCGATGCTTCAAATATGTTTTATGGAACACCAAATGACCAAGATTGGAGGGTCGATTTTAAGAAGCTGATGGAATACCTCAAAAGTAAATACAAAGTTAAAAAGTTTTTCTATTACTCAGGAGTTGACACTTGTGGATATGAAGCAAATATCAAATCAACTGCCTCATATCCCATTAAGAACCTCCTTGAGTATTTGACCAAATTACCTAAACAGAGGACTGGAAAGAACAGTCAGAAGATTCACAAAAGTATTAAGAAGGTACAGTTCTTCAAGAAGTTAGAAGAGTTTGGTTATGTTTTAAGACTAAAACCAATTAAACATATTAGAACAGAAAGTGGATTAAAGTTAAAAGCTAACTGTGATGTTGACTTAACCTATGATATGCTTCGATTAGAACCAGAGTACGATTCATTTATTCTCCTTTCTGGAGATGGAGATTTCGAGATACTACTTCGATATGCAAGAGAGAAGGGAACAAGGTTTGCAGTTCTTTCACATAAAGAAAAGACTGCTAGAATTATTAAAGAAAAATATTCTAGAGAATACAAAGAGTTTTCAAGAATAAAGAGTTTTATTGAGAAATAAAATGGGAGGGTCAAAACTTTCGTAAGGGCCCTCCCGAATCCTATTGATACAAGTATACTTTGTTATCACATTAATAGCAAGAGAAAATTTTGTAGAATCATTAACTTGAAGCTACTTCTCTAATCCTAACAATTCCTTATTCCTATTAACCAACACCCTATTACTTACAGCAATACTAAATATATCCTTTAACATTTTTGAAGTTTCTTTAATATTTGCAGATGTACTCTCACTTCTATTCTTGTTTAAGAAGAAAGGTGTAATAGCAATATTGTAACCTACTCTACCAATCTCATTTAATATATCAGAGTCAATAGCAAATCCATTAACTTTTAATCTTGGAAGAATCCTTTCTACTAATTCTTTTCTAAAGAGTTTTAATCCACATCCTACATCATTAACATTCTTTGGAAGATTTAAAAATATCCTGTTTGCAAGTATCAAACCATAGGAGAGAATCTTTCTTCCTAATTTCATCTCAACATTAGAATCTTTATGAAGTTTAGAAGGTATTACAGCCATTACAGAATCTCTCTTAATTGCTTTAAGAGCATATCCTAATGTTCTAATCTGAATATCTGTATCTGCATCAACAAAACCAATAATATCTCCTTTTGCTCTTTTCATACCATATCTAACAGCATATCCTTTTCCTCTATTTTCTTTGTAACCAATGATAGAGATCTTTTTTAATCTATTCTCTTTAACATACTTCTCTAAAATATCCTTAGTATTATCAACATACCCATCAATTACGAAGATGAGTTCAAAATTTGGATTTTTTCTAGAAAGAAAACCATAGAGTCTTTCTAACTGATCCAATACTTCTCTTTGTTTTTTGTATGTTGGTATTACCAAAGATAGTTTCATTTTTATAAATAGTTATTAAAATATTGAAATAAAATTGCATTTAGCTCCCCAAGGGAGCAGTCCACCAATTAAGCAGCAGACTGCTTGCCCTTAAGGTTTTTAGCTATTGCTAAAATGACCATACCTACTGTAAATGCTACTAATGCAACTAGATAGAAGGTATCTGTATCACCAAAACCAGTTGGTAATGGCTTATGTGGTTCATATGGATTATATGGACCGTATGGATTACCACTAGCTAGTACAGGAGCAACACTAAAGAAGGAAATCATTGCAATAGTTAAAATTGCTGAAAATAACTTCCTCATATTTAAAGGGCTAGTTAATTTAAATGCAAGGAAATTATATCATAAAATATCCGAATATACAATACTATAGGGCGAGGTCCGTTCAGTAAGAAACTTATTAGATACGCTCCGCGTATCTAAATATACGTATTGGGGAATTAAAGAATTTACATGTATATAGTATGAGGTCAGCGCTATAATCGCTAATGTAGGTGGACTCTTCTGACTTATATATCCTATACTTATATGCTCTCTGATTCCAATATATAATTATTTCATCTCCTTCTGTTGTTTTAGGAAGATTGTAGAAAGATATCTTGTTTCTCTTCTCTACTCCCCAATATGAATATCCAAATCTATGTGCAGCTAATATTATTGGTAATTCTGTTTTTTCTGGTGTTCCGTAATTAGAAACAATCCATGAACCTTTTTCCAACCCATCATTGTAATCCTTACTTGTTGATATTGGAGATTCTACCCCTATCTTTGGAATTATCACAAACAATCCCTCTGGTAATGAAGGATTAAATGGTGGGATATTGGATATCACTTCTTCATCTTCTTTTTCCTCCATTTCTGTTTCCTGAGGTATTATCTCTTTTACAATCTTCTCTACCTCTT
The DNA here is from genome assembly GCA_964408765.1 of uncultured Candidatus Saccharibacteria bacterium. GTDB lineage: Bacteria > Patescibacteriota > Dojkabacteria > SC72 > SC72 > UBA5232. The sequence goes on from CAYPAR010000008.1 coordinate 12,936, forward strand.
TACCTGTTTCTTGAGGATTTATTCTATACCATATGTATGGCCATATGGGTATGAAGAGTACTATTAATGCAATTGTCAAGAAGAAGAATCCTATTCCTACATATATACTGTTTATTTTTTGAAAGAAAGTTTTCTTTTTCATTATTAGGTTAAGTTTATCATACTTTGGATAAAAAAAAGAAGAACTTGTACAAGATATATCTCTTTACTACAAATTCTTCTTTATATTTATATTACAAGGACTCTAGCGTGTGGCAAGAAAATGATTTTCATTAGATAGTTTATACTATCTACACTAGAAGTCCGTTTTGGTTGTTTTGAAGAAACTATGGCACTATTGCCACAGCTTCAATCAAAGTCAGTAAACTGTAGATCCATGGCTGTGCCAGATCTACAATATGGTCTACACCTTCCACATTTGTTATTGTTATTTCTGATCCATTAGGGATCAGATTCTCACCATTTGGTGAGGCTAATAATCCAGTTTTTGTAATTGACCATTTCTCGTCGTTTACTTCCACGCTTATGAAATCGGGGTAAAATTCCCCTTGATTCTCCCCCTCTTTTGGTACTCCGTAGAGGAATGTTCTGTTAAAGTAAATTTCACAGTCCACTGGGACAGTGAACGAAGCTTTGCCCCCGATTTTAAGGTCTGTACTGGGAATGGATACCCCAGGTTTATACCCCCATCCCTTGGTAGTGCATACTACAGGGTTGGTCATAGTTGCTGTTCTGCATACATCTCCCTTGCAGACAGCAGTTTCAATTATAATCGGTGACTCTTGAGGAGTTTTCCCGATACACTCAGGGAGTCTGGCCTCAGCCTTTTTTGGTTGGCATGCACCAACCGTTAACAATATAACAACACAAGAAAACAAATATACAAACTTTTTCATTTTTTCTCCTTAAATAATTTTTTAAAATATTACACCTTGTAAGATGCATACAATATCCAAACAAGTTTAGATAAAATATGCATCTCACAAAGGTAAGGAGAAAATTTTGCCACACGCTATTTATTCCAACTTAATACAAGACATAAGTCTATATATGTATTAATGGAAAATTTTTAATGAGCAGTTAGTATCTTATTTAAAGATACTACTATATTATACTATAGGTTATATAAAATTGCAATACTTATTAATTAGAAGAATATATAGACTTCTTAAGATTAAAAAAGTATGTATGTGAAAAATAAAAAACGGGAGGGACATATTTGTATAGTTAATGACTTTTTAATTCTTCTCTCTCAGATATATCTCAAGAATCTTACCACTATTTACCATCTCCTGTGCATTAGCTTTACCTATATATCTATAATGCCAACTCTCATAGTTATATCCTGTTACACTTTCATAACCTCTTGGAAAAGATATTACAAAACCATATTTGTGTGCATTCTCCTCTAACCACTTAGCTGCTTTTGTTGGTGCAAACTGTCCTCCTATACCATCTTGAATTTCTGAAGTACTAAAGTCTATAGCTGTACCAAGTTGATGTTGACTATGTCCTGCCCTAGCCGACACCCTATCAGCATAATCAGCATTATTTCCGTTATACCTCAACCAATAGTTATATGTACTTAATTGATCTTGATACGATCTGTATCCTGATCTAATACTAAGGTCCACTCCATCACTTGTTGCTTGATTAACTAAATTTCTTAGGTCATCTATAACGATATTTCTTAGTAGATAACTACCTCCTCTTCTAATACCTGATAAGCTGGCAGATACCAAACCACTTGGTACATAACTCTCACTTAACCTATACTCCTTGTTAACTAAAACAAGTAAATCATCACCATTTCTCTTTGTTAGTTTAATATCTGTAGGATAGCTCCACCACCCAGTAGTACTCGTTATACTCTCTTTTTGTACTATACCACTACGCCTTATCTGATGATTGTCATTCTGTATTTTCTCCTCTACTATAATATTTGGAGTACTCCTTTTCTTTTCTACCTCATTATTATCTGTAAAGTTAAATGAAGTTGTAGAGAGAGTAATACCCATTAGAAATATAATTATTTTTGTAAGTAATTTTTCCATATCCCTATTTTACAACATATATCTCTTTCTAAATAGTATCTATTATACAAGACAGAGTTAGCATTCTCTAGGTGAGGAAGTATATTTTTAGTCAATGTAAAATTAGATATTAAATTTAGTAAGGGAAAATATGAGATTAACATACGAAGATATTACAATTATTTCGGACATCGTAAAAAGAAACATGTCCGAATACGATAAAAGATTTACAAATGTTGAGAAGTTAATTAAAAAGCTTACTAAAAGAAGAAAAGTAGATGATAGTTGGATGAGTTATGAGGAACTTTCTAAAAATATTGTAGAACTCTCAGGAGATGAATATTACAGAGATTTTAATATTAGTAGAATGAATGGATTTTGATATGTCTATCTCAATCTTTTGTAGAAAGAATGAAAGTTACTACACCACTCATTGATATATGTACTATTTTCAAAAAGAGGTTCTAAATCAACTAAGAGGTCTTTTTTTGAAATCCTATCTACAACCTTATCAATACTCTTCCATGCTTCATTTACTGTATATTTACTATCTTTAAGAAAGGTTTTATCAGGCTCTATACCTTTCTCCATATACCAAATTAAATCGTAGAAATCTCGTCCCTTAATACTAACATTACTTTTTCCTCTTCTGTATATCCTTTCTATACAAGCAATCATCTTACTAGCCATTAGAATTGGTAATGAGTAATGTTTAATAACCATGCTGTATATATCTTTTGTATATGGTGTATATTCTGTTGAATACTTACTCCCTACTCTCTCATTTATCTCTACCTTAACATGTAATTTCTCGTTTTCATTCTCTGATAATCCTAAATCATGCAACAGTTCAAACTTAACCAAACACCTCATTATATTCTCACTTCTCTGTGTTGTTACCTCTACTCCATTAAAATGCTCCTCTTTAAAATATTTCCTTATCACAGAAGCCACCTCATCTATATCAATCCTAGTAGTACTCTCAAAATCTAAATCTTCAGAAAGCCTGTTTAATCCATATACCTTTCTTAGTAGTGTTCCTCCGTAGAAAATGAGATCTTTGTATTTCTTGTTGCTATATATTATATACAAGATAATATCCTGCAAGTATTCCTTAAGCTTGTTTCTAATCAAAGCATTACTTTTGTTCTTACTCTTTGCCTCTTGAACAATTGTTTGTAGTTGATATTTAATTGGATGCATTTTTAACAATATTCTCAATTATTTTAATAACTTTCTTGTTTTTTGATATCTTTGCATATCTCTGAAGTTCAGTAAATTCTTTCTTTTTGAAAGATTTCATATTTAATCTTAATTCCTCAACAAGGTTAATATTTTCTAAATCTTCTGGAAGTGTATCTATGGAGAAGTAAATGTAATCAAAAAGGGCTTTTTCTTTTGTAGCTATGTAGTATGTATAGTTAAGAAATCTCATTGCTGTATATCCAGTAAAAAGTTCTTTTCTAATACTTTTGTATATATATTCTCCAGTTGGATTACTATACTTTCTACCTGTTTTTAATGTTAGTGAAGTTACTGCATATATTACTTCAGTTAGAATACCATATTTTGCAAGTGCATATTCTAAAGAAACATACGATGGTGTTCTTAATTTATTTGCAATTAATTCTGTAAATCCTTCTGTTGCAGAATAGCTATCCACATTCGTCTTTGAAATGTAAAGACCGTTTTTTAGTTTGACTAAATCCCCACTCTTTATCCATCTGGTAATACTTTTGTTAATAGCTTCTTCATTTTCATCAGAGAGTAAGCGAAGCATGTCTTTTGTTAAGAAAAGGGTTTTTAGATTGTCTTTAAGGATGCTTTTTTTCATATTTATGTCTTTTAGATATGGGACATATTATGTCCTAAAAGTGGAAGATTGTCAAGCAGACCTGGTCTGTTAATTTCTCCTTGTCATGAAAGAACAAACATATCGTTTTTAAGGTTTTTTAATCTTACTATAGGAGATTTACAGTATAGCAACAGTTGCTACCCTATCACCACTTGCGATATTCATCATCTTTACACCTGAAGTCTGTCTTTTTAACTTTGGTACATCCTTAAGATCTGCCCTTATAACCTTAGATTTCTCTGATATTACAACAATCTCTTCATCTTCTTCTTTTAGAATTCTTGCACAAGCCACATTACCTGTCTTTGGTGTTACTCTAAATGTAAAGATACCTGTACCACCTCTTTTTTGAGTTGCATATTCTTTGAGTGCTGTCATCTTCCCAAAACCGTACTCTGAAAGAGTAAGAAGCTGTTGCTTATCACTCTCTACAATTCCAATACCTACTACCCTATCCTCTTTACTTCTAAACTTAATACCTGTGACACCTCTTGTACTTCTACCCATTGGTCTAACATCTGTTTCTTTAAATCTCACAGACTTACCTTCTCTTGTTAGGATAATTGCTTGGTCATCACCAGTAGTAGCCTTAACTCCTATCAATTGATCTCCTTGGTCTAACTTAATTGCTGTTAACCCATTAGCTCTAATCTTCTTAAATTCAGGGAGTGCCGTTTTCTTTACAACACCGTTCTCTGTTGCCATCAAAAGATACTTGTACTCTCTTGCTGTTTCCTTCTTCTTAGCTTCCTCTGTACTCTTTCCTTCAGCAATCTTTCCTTTTGGATCTCTAGTTAATACAGAAGTTACAAGTTCCTCAGGGTCTAGTTGTACAAGATTAACAAGAGGTAATCCTTTTGCAGTTCTGCCTAAATCTGGAATCTCAAATATTCGCAGTGTATATACCTTACCTTTGTTTGTGAAAAGTAATAGTTCATCATGAGTATTACACAAGAATGCATGTTCTACAAAGTCTCCTTCTTTTGTTTCTCCACCAGAAACTCCTTTCCCTCCCCTATTCTGTGCTTTGTATGTATCTGGGTTTACTCTTTTTACATATCCTGACTGTGTAATTGTTACAAATGTATCCTCCGATGCTACCATATCTTCTTCTGAAATCTCATTTATCTTTCCTTTAATAACTTTAGTTCTTCTTTCGTCTCCATACTTCTCTTTAATAATTTGTAAGTCACTATTTACTACTTCTAGGACCTTTGTAGGATCTTCAAGCATTGTATTTAATTCCTTTATCTTCTCTTTTAACTCCTTATTTTCATTTTCTAATTTCATTCTTTCAAGAGCAGCAAGCCTTCGTAGTTGCATATCTAAAATTGCTTGTGCCTGTACCTCTGTAAAATCAAACTTATCCATTAAGTTTGTTTTTGCTGTTTCTTGAGTCTTTGAATTTCTAATTGTAGAAATTACCTCATCAAGCATATCTATTGCTCTGAGTAATCCTTCTAAAATATGTGCTCTGTATCTTGATGCTGCAAGATCAAATTCAAATCTTCTAATTGTTACTGTTAATCTAAATGAGAGAAAGAGTTCTAATACTCGTTTAATTGGTAAAGTTTTAGGTTCTTGTTCTACTAGAGAAATCATATTGGCATTAAATACCTTCTGCATCTCTGTATATTTGTAGAGTTTGTTTAATACTGCTTTTGGTTGTGCATCTCTTTTTAGATATACAACAACTCTCATTCCTTCAATATTTGATTCATCTATAATATCTGCAATACCTTTGACCTTTTTCTCTTTAACAAGATCTGCAATCTTCTCAATCATGTGAGCCTTATTAACTTGGAAAGGAATCTCTGAAATTACAATTTGATATTTTCCTTGTTTCCCTTCAATAATTGATGCTTTTGCTCTTTGGATGATTCTTCCTCTTCCTGTCGCATATACATTTAAAATCTCTTGTTGGTCATATATTGTTGCTCCTGTTGGAAAATCAGGTCCTGGAATTATTTCAATTAATTGTTCTGGAGTAATTTCACATTTAAATTCTGGATACAGTACAGCTTCCTTCTCTTTTATATCCATCTTGATTTTTTCAATCTCTTGAGGATAGTTAATATCTGAGGTATTTACATAGTTTTCTAAATAGTCAGCTGGTTGTGGGTTTAAAGTTTGTGGAATAATTTCTTTTGCTTCCTTTGCTTTTCTAAGTTCGTTGTATACAGCATTACCCATCCATGTGTTACCCATGGAAATCATTTTTTGTAAAGCATCAATTAGTTCTGTTAGATTAAAAGGAGGGATTTTTGTTGCCATTCCAACAGCAATACCATCTCCACCATTTGCGAGAATATTGGGAAAACCTGCAGGTAGTACAGTAGGTTCTAGTCTAGTCCCATCATAGTTTGGTACAAAAGTAACAGTACCTTTGTTTAGCTCAGAGATTAATTCTGGAGTAATCTTTCCCATTCTTGCCTCTGTGTATCTCATTGCTGCTGCTTCATCTCCATCAATGGAACCGAAGTTACCTTGCCCATCTACTAATGGATATCTCATTGAGAAATCTTGAGCCATTTTTACTAGTGTTGGATATACTACAGCTTCACCGTGTGGGTGGTAGTTACCAGAAGTATCACCAGCAATCTTTGCACATTTTCTATAGTGAGAAGAAGGAGTTAAACCTAAATCATTTATTGCAACAAGGATTCTTCTCTGTGATGGCTTAAGACCATCTTTTACTTCAGGCAGTGCCCTTGAAACAATTACGGACATGGAGTAATCAAGGTAGTTACTCTTCATCTCATCAACAATTGATCTAGGGGAAACTTCTCCAGGGTGGAATGATAACCCCTGCTCTAACTCATCTGTATTCTCTTGTGTTGTTTTTGTATCTTCCATGTGTTGTTCTTTAAATTTTCATATTGTTATCAAGATATGTTGTTCTCATTTCTAGGTTATGGATTTCTCCTTCTAAAATCTCCCCTAACTCATCTTCGTATTTTGTTGCTGTCCCTCTGCTAATTTGTAGTATGTCTGGATGGATTTTAAGAGGATTATCTTTGCTGTCAGAGATTATTATAATTCCTAAACCTTCTTCAGTAGGTACTAACAGAGATTTATTATTAGTAAAGTCCCTGTTCTTACCTCTTGAAATTGTTCTTGGAAAGGCTGGAATATCATAAACTTCTTCTCTGCTGCTAAAAATTTCTTCTAGTTTCTTCCCCTCTAGTGAATTTCTAAGTATTTCTTGAAGCCTTTTGCCAAAACCGTATTCAGTTAGGTTTTTTACAGCTCTTTCTTTTATATAGTCTGGGTCTATATTTCCAATTACTTTATGCGGTAGGAGCATATTGTATATATCAATATAGGTAATTTCTTTTGGTAAAGTGTCTTTTTCTATTAATCCTTCTGTCATATATGGTTTTTATATAATTTAAATATCTAAAGTTGCTTTTCTGGCATGGGTTTGTATGAATCTTCTTCTTGGAGGGACCTCATTTCCCATTAACATTTCAAATGTTTTTTCTGCCTCTTCTGCATCTTCAATATGTACTTTCTTTAAAACTCTTTTTTCTGCATCCATAGTTGTTTCTCTTAATTGCTCTGGGTTCATCTCTCCTAATCCCTTAAATCTATTAGATACAGGGACTTTCCCTTCTGCTTTAGCTTTTGTAACAAATTCGTTTTTCTCCTCATCATTTAGGAAGTAATATTTCTTTTTCCCAATCTCTACTTTGTGTAAAGGTGGTTGCGCAACATAGACATAACCTTGCTCTATTAATGGTCTAAAGAATCTAAAGAAAAGAGTTAAGACTAAGGTTGTGATATGTAGTCCATCAACATCAGCATCACTCATGATAATAATTTTGTGGTATCTTAATTTTGAGATATCAAAGGTATCTCCAATACCTACTCCTAATGCTGTTGTAATATCATTGAACTCACTGTTTTCTAACACTCTATCAACTCTGTATTTATGTGTATTAATAAT
>CAYPAR010000009.1:0-4170 GCA_964408765.1 uncultured Candidatus Saccharibacteria bacterium
ATTGTATATGTATCGTATATAACTACACTTCTACCCATATTAAACATATACCCTACTGCATGAATAAAATGATTTTTATTCTCAAAAAATAGGAATATTGTTGAAAAAATGAAAGAAAGGAGAATTAATCCTAAAACATTTATTCTACCTTTTTGCCTTTCTACAGAACGATTTCTAGAAATAGTAGGTCTTCTTACAACTGTTTCTCTTGGTTTCTGCCTTGGTGCAGTCATATCAATATTAATCATATTGCAATATTACCATAAAAAAGGATCTCTTCCACCCAGGTTGATACTATAGGATGTTTTGTGGTATAATATATATGTTCAGCCTAAATTATTTAATAAATATAAGGATGAATAAATTGATATTAAAAAGTAAAAAGACAGTAACCATGTTAAGTGGTCTGCTTTTTGTTGGTGTAATACTACAAACTCTTTCTCAAAAGATTCCAGTATTCAATGTAAGAGCAGAGATGACAGGAGAAATTACTTCTACTGCTGCAGCTACACAAGTAGAGAATATTATTGGAAATACAGAACCAACTGCATTTATCCAAATACCTCAAAATAATATACCTGATGAAGTTAAGGTTGTAAAAATTAGAACATATCTTGAAAATAGAAATTCTCCACTTGCAGAATATGCAAAAGAGTTTGTTAAAGCTGCAGATGAATATGGTATTGACTACAGAATTGTTGTTGCTATCTCTATCATTGAATCTGGCGGTGGTAAGAAAAATTTTAGACCTTACAATGCATGGGGATGGGGTAAAAACGGTTTCACAAACTGGACGGAGGGTATTTGGGCTGTTTCTGCTGGAATCGGTAGATACTATTCAAAAGGTCTGACAACTCCAAGACTTATTAGTTACTCATACTGTCCTCCTAATGCTGATGTATGGGCAAGTAAAGTACAGGGTGTTATGAATGTCATCGGACAGTAAAACTCTTTAGATTCTCAACAAATTAGAAATCAGAAAATCCTTCAGAATGAGGAATCTAATAGGTGGTTGCTCAAACCAGATATTATCATTATAATGTTTTTGTTGGGGTTAAAAGATCTTCATAAAATAAAGAGGAGGGTGTCATCATGAAAAATGTCGGATACGGCAAATTAAGAATTATAACTGGCAATTCAAATATTCCCTTAGCAAAGAGTATATGTAAACATTTAGGTGTTAAATTAAGTGTTGCAGAAGTAAAACATTTTAAAGATGGAGAGATTAATCTAAATATTGTAGATTCTGCTAGAGGTGCAGATGTATTTGTAATACAGCCTACAAATACTCCTGTAAATGACAATCTGATGGAATTACTTGTTCTTATAGATGCTTTAAGAAGAGCCTCAGTAGGAAGAGTAAATGCAGTCATTCCATACTACGGTTATGCTAGGCAAGACAGAAAAACCAAGCCTAGAGAGCCAATCACTGCTAAACTCGTTGCTGATTTGATAACAGTTGCTGGCGCTGACAGAGTTGTTACTATGGATTTACATGCAGGACAGATTCAAGGCTATTTTAACATCCCAGTTGATCACCTGACTGCGTTAAAGAGGTTAGCAGAGCATTTTGAAAAGTATGTAAAAGCAGACCCTGATTTTGTAGTAGTATCCCCTGATCTAGGTGGAGTAGCAAGAGCTAGAAAATTTGCTGACTTTCTTAAACTACCTATTGCAATAATAGAGAAGGTTAGACCTAAACCTAATGAGAACGAAGTTATGAATGTGATTGGTGAAATAGAAGGGAAAAATGTAATAATCGTAGACGATATGATAGATACAGGTGGTACTATTTGTAAGGCAGCAGAAGTTTTAGTAAAGCGAGGTGCAAAAAAAGTGTACGGTACTGCTACACATGGAGTGCTTAGTGATAATGCAGTTGAAAGGATTAAAGAGTCAGTTATTAAAGAATTTATAATAACTGACACTATTTATCACCCTAAAACAAAACTTGGAAGTAAAATAAAAGTATTAACAATAGGGGATCTTATAGCTCAGGCTATTGAAAGAATACATAATAACCAGTCTATAAGTGTAATAGTTGACTAAAAATGGACAAAGATTAATCCTTATAGTAGGAAAAAAACTTACCTAATAATCTTTCAACAACTGTTTGAGAAGATGAGAATATTTTTCTTAACTCCCTTTTTATCTTCTCACTATCATGTCTAACAAGACTTCTCTCTAATTCATCACCTTTCTCTCTCTTTATCAATCCTGATGCTACTAAATCAGTTCTAATGACTTTCCCTTTAAAATTCTTTTCTGTAATATCATCCTCAATAATATGCTCACCCTTTTCTATATACCTTTTGTATGCTCCTCGTGGAATCTTCCCGTTATTAATTAGAAAATAATCAACCTTTTTACCAATATATTTTTCTACAATATCCAAATATTCTCTCTGAGTCATATTTCTAGTTTGACCTTTTTTACTCATTAGATTCCCAATACATATGATTTTTGCATTACATTTCTTTAACTCTTCTTTAATACCTTTTACAACAAAGTTTGCAAGAGTTGTTGTATATAGATCGCCAGGACCAAGTATGATGTAATCTGCCTTTCTAATGGCTTTTAGTGCATTCTCTGTAGCTTTTGCAGAAGGTTTGAGATAAATTTTAGTTATATTTTTATCACACTCTGGTTCATCAATTAAATGTTCCCCTTCTATAATTTCTCCATTATCATATTCTGCTACTAATTTTGACTTATCTAATGTAACTGGTATTACATCCCCAGTTATTCCAAATATTGTTTTAAACATCTCGATTGCCTCTATCTCACTTCCCAATATATCTGTCATAGCTATCATTAGAAGATTACCAAGAGTATGTCCTTTTATTCCTTCCCCTATTGAAAATCTGTATAGAAACAATTTCCTTAGAACCTCATTATTCCCACTATCATACAAAGCTAGTATAGATTTTCTAATATCGCTAAGAGGAAGAAGACCAAATTCATCTCGTACAACAGCATTACTACCACCATCATCCATCATTCCAACAATAACAGATAAATTGAGATCTTTATGCTTTTTTAAACCTTCTAATACAACTGTACTTCCTGTGCCTCCGCCAATTAAAAGAATATTCATAGGATAAGTATAGCATTTTTATGGTATAATCAAATATTAAAATATAATAGCTTAAATATGAATTTTAAGATTGGTTCAAGAGTTTTCTATCCATTACACGGAGCTGGCTGGATTAAAGCAGAGAAAGAGATTGAGTTTGATGGTGAGAAGAAAAAATATTTTGAATTTGAATTAATTACCAATCTTTTAAGTATCTCAACACCTGTAGATAATATAGAGAATTTAGGTATAAGACCTGTATGTGCACCGAAAGATATTAAGAAAAAGATAGCTTTGTTAAAGAAATCTCCTGCAATAAACCCTAAAGTGAAAGATTTTAATATTATGCTTAATACTTTTAAAGAGCTAGAGGAAAGTGCTAGTATTGATGATTCTATAAAGATTATTCAATATTGTAATTTCGTTAAAAAGAATAGAGAAAAAGAAGGGAGGTTAATTCCCGTTAGTATTGAGAAACAATTAGAGAGTGCAATTAGAAATATTGTCGGTGAATTAGCTGTTTCTAGCGGTACTTCATTAAAAACAGCATCTAGGAATTTTAGTGATATTACTGGTATAGATGTGAATATCAGTAAGGGATAGGTTTAACTAATCCCTACCCCTATCCTTACACCCATCACCTCTATCTCTTCATCTGTTGTTACATTATCCATTTCTACGCTCTTAGCATGGAACTCTGTAAGGTTTTCATCTACATATTTCTGTATTACATACTTTATGTCCTTCTCCTCTATCTTAATATGAAGAGTTACCATATCATCAACCTTTAAACCTTTCTTCTTTCTTAAATCTTTGTATCTTCTCATAAATTCATTAACGAAAGCTTCATTCTTTAATTCATCTGTTAAATTACAATCAATTGTAACAAAATCACTACCCTCACCTTCTGTATTCATACCTTCTCCTTTCTCAGCCTTCTCTGAGAAGAATATCTCCTTAACATTAATCTCTTCTCTAACAATCTCTCTTAACTCCTCATCTTTAATATTCACAAAAGCTTTTGCAAGAGGTTGTCTTAGATTCAATCTCACATTTTCTCTAACCTTCAAACCATTTGATGCAATATCTCTAAC
>CAYPAR010000009.1:4270-5466 GCA_964408765.1 uncultured Candidatus Saccharibacteria bacterium
TCCTCAATATCTCTTGATGCAGTAGCCATATTGTACTCTTCTAGAGATTTGTTAACCTTAAAGACTAGGTCATTTGTCTTTGCTACCATCCATTTATCCATCAAATGTGTTAGTTTCTTTACATCATACTTCTTCCAATCCCAATAATGTAACTTAGCATATGTAACAAAGTAGTTGTATGAATTCCAAAGCTGAATGTAGAATCTTCTCCTTACATCCTCAAGAGTTCCCCATCCAAATCTCATATTTGAACCGATGGATGCTGTTGAATAGTTCCATCTGAGAATGTCAGAACCCATCTTGTCTGCAGCATCATCAAACTTTACATAGTTAGGTTTAGTCTTACTCATTCTCTCATTCTTCTCATCTCTGACCTCTGCAAAACACATAACTTCTTTGTATGGTGCTTTCTTTTTAAAAACAACACCAAATACAAGCATTGAGTAGAACCACAACCTAATCTGCTCTATCATCTCAATTATTAACTCTGCAGGAAACCATTTCTCCCAATATTTTTTGTCCTCAAGATATGCAAGTGTTGAAAAAGGTACTACTCCTGCATCCAGCCAACAGTCTCCTACATCTGTTATTCTCTTTACACTCTCACCACACTTAGAACATTTAATCTCAATTTCATCAATCCATGGTCTATGAACATCATGAAGTTTGTCTACCAACTCTGGTTTTACTGCTAACTCCTTCAATTCCTCCAAACTACCTACAACATGAAGATGCCCACACTTCTCGCATTCATAGAAAGGTAAAGCTAAACCGTAGAACCTTTTTCTACTAATCATCCAATTTCCCATGCTATCTAACCAACCTTGCATTCTCTTGCCTGCATAGTCTGGTAACCATTTAACATCTTTTGCTGCTTCCTTAAGTTCATCTTTAATCTTTAGCACATCAATAAACCAGTTATCTTCTAACTTAAACAAACATTTTGTATTACATCTCCAACAGTGAGGATAGCTATGAGTAAAATCTTCTGTTTTGTACAAAAGTCCCTGTTTCTTTAGATCTTCAATTACCTCATCTGCTACATCATGTGCGTACTTACCATCTAAGAATCCAAATCCTTCTGTAAAATGACCTGTGGAATCAAGAGGTGAGATTATATCTGCACCTAACTGCTGACCTAGCTCAAAGTCTTCCTGACCACAACCTGGTGCAATATGTACAACACCTGATCCTGT
>CAYPAR010000009.1:5566-15850 GCA_964408765.1 uncultured Candidatus Saccharibacteria bacterium
GGTGTTGTTGTCCATGCTAGAACATATTCTCCCTTTTTATCATTATTCTTCAATTTGAAGAATACATACACCGATTTATCTGCTATCTCTTTATATCCATCTGCTTGTTCATGTTGAGAAAGTCCTGTCTCACATCTTGGACACCATGTTGTTGCTGATCTATCTTTGTACAAAAGTCCTTTCTCATGACAAAGTTGAAGGAATTTCCAAATATACAAGTTATTAGTCTTAGACATTGTATAGTAGCTATTCTCCCAATCCATGAACATTCCTAATCTCTTAGATTGTTCTGTCTGAACACCAGCATATTTATTCACCCTAGCCATACATTGGTTTGTGAAGTTGTCTAGACCGTAATCCTGAATATCCTTCTTGCTGTTAAAACCTAATTCTCTTTCTACACCTACCTCCACCCAGAGTCCTTGGCAATCAAAACCATTTTGGAACCTTTGTTCAAATCCTTGCATATTCTTAAACCTTTGTACAATATCTTTGTATGTTCTACCCCATGCATGATGTACTCCCATTGGATTGTTTGCAGTAATTGGTCCATCTACGAAAGAGAAATGTTTCTGGGCTCCTCTATTTCTTTCAACATACTTCTTTTCAATATCATTATCTTCCCAGAACTTCATAATATCTTTTTCCATCTGTACAAAGTCTTGGTTTGGTTTTACTGGTTTTAGGTTTTTACTCATACAATCTTTTATTTAATTTATTTCTTTATTATTTCTAAAATATATATTAACAAAAAAACCCCTTGTATTTACTAAAAGAGTTATACAATATGTTTTAGAGTTGTATATCTTTTAATATCTACAAGGGGCGAATCTATCGCGGTACCACCCTATTTTAGAATATTATTTCTAATATTCTCTTAGAACCTACTGTTAGGTTTAGGATTCTACTAAATATATTTTAATAAAATATATCTTTCTTTCCTCACTCACCAGTGATAGCTGGATCAATGTGTTGGTTGATTATATCACAAAAGAGAAATTCTATCTCAAAGGTCTTGTCCTAAGAAGACATATATATGCAGAAGTTAAATGGTCTGTAACTTTAGGATTCTTAAGGAATTTATCTAAGAAAGATAACATCTCTCTAGAGCCTCTGTATCTTACAGGTTCTCTTTTAAATGGATTGCTCTTACTTTTATATGTATCTATTACTACTGCTTCTCCTTCCCCTACAGCAATGTTGAATCTTGCTATACCTACAGCCTTTTTCCCATCTTCAACTCTAGTTAAGTATGCAACATTTCCAAAAATCTCTTCATCGTCATCTTGATTTAGTGAACGATGAAGAACAATTGTGCCATACTTTTTATCTTTTACAGCACCAACAGGAACAAATCTTTGATAGTACTCACCATCTGGACAGAGATCTTTCTCAGCATTTACCACAGCTCGGCATTGATTCTGTATGTTCTCTACTATCCCTTCCTGGTCTTTTACATTATCAAAACCTCCAAACTCTTCAATAGCTTTAATTACAGCAGGAGGTCTTGAAATATTAAGTTGAGCTACAAAGGGATCTCTTTGTTCTTCTGGAGGTCCACTATATCCTCCACTTCCTAGAAATTCATCAAAACTTGGTTGTGTTTCTGACATTTGTATAGTTATTAAAATAATCTTGCCGGACCTAGATTCGAACTAGAATTAACGGTTCCAGAGACCGTCGTCCTACCATTAGACGATCCGGCATTATCTATACTTAATTATACCATTTCCAAAGCATACTTTTCCAATCTCTGAACCACTTTCTCTTTACCTAGAACATTCATAACCTGATACAAATCAGGACTCTGTGTCTTCTTAGTAATAGCTACTCTAAGAACCATAGCTACATCACCTACAGTACCTTTGTACTTCTCTCTGTTAGCTTCATACTCCTTCCTATCTGAACAAAAACCTAATTCTTCACCTAACTTCTTAACATTATCAAACCAAACAGTACTATCATCATCAGGATTGTATATATCAATATACTTCTCCACTATCTCCTTCTGAACATCTTTATCTACCCTACTTGATATATCCTCATAGCTATCCTCATCAAAGAATGTATCAAAAAATATTCTTAATTGTTCCTTACTATCCTTAAACTTAACAATATCCTTTCTAATCTTCTGTCCACTTCTCTCAATATTAAAGATATTAATACAATATTCTTTGTTCTCTTCTAAAAGCTTAGCTTCTTCCTCATCATATTCCCTTGCCCAATTAAGAGACCTTTCATATATTTCTTCTGCTGAAAGAGTTGCTATGTAGTCTTTGCAAATATCTTCAAGCTTAACAATATCAAACAGTGCCCCTGCTTTATTAAACTTCTCTAGCTTCAATTGGAATTCACTAATATCTATATTGGGATTCTGAATCCTCCAATCATAGAAGTTTGAGTTTGCTAGTGTAAGGAAATATTCAATAATGGCTTCATTTGGATAACCATTTTCTATGTAATATTGTACATCTGCTTCTGGATCTTTCCTCTTACTAAGTTTTCTCTTACTCTTTCCCTCATTATCTAACTTCATCAAAGGTGATGGATGTGCATACTCTATCTGTTTAAATCCTAACTTCTTAAAAAGTTCATAGTGAATTGGAACAGACGCAAACCACTCCTCTGTTCTAATAACTAAGGTTATACCCATTAAAGTATCATCAATTGGATGAGCAAAATGATATGTAGGAAAACCATCAGATTTAAGTAAAACAATATCCATATCATTCTCTCTAAGTGTAAACCTACCCTTAATCCTATCTGTCATCTCAAATGACTTATCAATATCACCAGTTGAATACAACCTAATTACAAAAGGTTTTCCTTCTTTTAACTCCTTTTCAATATCCTCAACGGTTGCATTTCTCCACTTAGCCCAATCACCATAGTAGCCTGTTCTAACTCCTAATTTCTCCTGTTCTTTTCTAATCTGTTCTAACTCTTCATCTGTGATAAAACAGGGATATGCAGTGCCCCTCTCTACCATGTCCTTCGCAAAGACTTTGTAGATATCTAACCTTTGACTTTGGATATACGGCCCATATTCACCAACCTGTTCTGTTTCATTAATTGGACCTTCATCAAATTCAATACCAAAACCCTTAAGTCCGTTAACTATTAAAGAGATTCCTCCCTCTACCTCCCTCTTCTTATCCGTGTCCTCTATTCTTAAAATTGCAATTCCATTGCTCTGTCTTGCCAATTTTACTCCAACCATACTGGTATATACCGACCCTGTATGCAAAAAACCTGTAGGACTTGGAGCAAATCTTAAAACCATCTCCCCCTCTTTGATATTTCTCTTAGGATACTTCTTAAATATATCACCTACTGTTTCCTTTACATCAGGAAAAAGTAACTCAGCTATCTGTATATTTTCATCTTTTGTTCTCATATGATAATATTATATCATGACATTAACTGAAGCATCATTCTGGACAAAAAGATTTGGCGTTATAGCAGCTGGAGCTCTTACAGTTGTTACTATTATCGTCCTTATCATAGTATTACAGAAACCTTCCGTTGGTCCTGTTGAATATCTATATCCTAATTACGGTTGTACAGAAAAAGCAGAAGAATTTCTAGAAAAAGCAAAGATTGAAATACCTTCACTAAACATTGATCCTAACTCCGAAGCTAACTTTGAAGTTCTGACTAGTACGGGGAAGATAAATGAATTACCCTCTGTTGTAAATGTGTATAAATTTGAGAATCCAACACAATCTTGGTCGTCACAAACAAATGCAAAAATACTTGCAGGTAAACTTGGATTTGATAAGGAGAAGATAATAATTGAGGACACACAAACATATAAAT
The DNA here is from genome assembly GCA_964408765.1 of uncultured Candidatus Saccharibacteria bacterium. Classification (GTDB taxonomy): domain Bacteria; phylum Patescibacteriota; class Dojkabacteria; order SC72; family SC72; genus UBA5232. The sequence continues at coordinate 9,386 of CAYPAR010000009.1, forward strand.
GGAGAGATTCTGTTAATGCTAGGACTCTTATTGTTGATGCAAAGAATCTCAACTTTACATTAGAAACAGACATTGCAAAGATACGATCTATCGCTAACGAAGGCACTCTACCCACTGAACAAGCTGCGAAAACAACTGCTCAAAGTGTTTTAAATATGACTGGTTTAATGGATAGTGACTCTGGATACTCATCTAAAATTACAACAGTTACATACATTAACCTAAATCCTGATGGAACATTTAGTAGAGCCCTTTCCGCCTCCGAGGCTGAACTTATACGAATAGATTTTGCAAGAGAGAAATCTTTCATTACATTCTCTTCTGAGTTAGTTGGAGCAGAAAAAAATGTAAAAGAACTTGTCGCATCTACAGGGGTTGAACCTAACACTATTAAAAGGGTTATTAATGATAAAAGTGTGGAATTATATACATTCGATACAAGAGTTGTACTACCAAAATCACAAGATTCTAATATATCCGTTTACATAGGAGTGGAAGATAAAGAAAGTAAATTGTCGGGTGGATTAAAATCTACATATAAAATTGATTTTACATATTGGCCAATATCTCTTGATGCTTGTGGCACATATCCTTTAATCCCAACCTCTTCTGCTGTAAATGAAATAACGAAGGGTAATGGCAGTATTACATATCTTTATGAAAAAGATGGGGACTATGTTACTGGATATACAGAGAAAAATGTTAAAAAGTTTAGAATTAATAAAAATATAAGAATTCTTTATTACGAAGAACCTACAGAACAAGAATTCTTAGTCCCTATCTACCTTATTTCAGGTGAAGCTGTCTTTAATGATGACACAACAGGGGTTTTTGATATATATTACCCTGCTATAGATTACAACAACATTAAGGATAAGGTTATACAGAAACAGAAACCTGTTGAGAAACAAAGTAACTCTTTTCTCTAAATAACTTTTGATATATAATTTCCCTTTATGAAAAGAATTTTAGTCGCAGATCTTAAAGAAAATATAGGTAAAGAAGTAAGAGTAAGGGGTCGTGTTGACACTATCAGAGATCAGGGGAAAATTATCTTTTTGATAATCCGTGATAGAAGCGGAAGTGTCCAGGCAGTCTCATGGATTGGAAATGGAGAAGAACTGTTTAAAACAGTAAAGAGTCTAACTCACGAATCTATTGTTGACATTAGAGGCAATGTAAATGAGGCAAAACAAGTTGCTGTGGGATATGAATTAGAAATCAAAGATATTAAAATTGATTCTTTAGCACAAACTCCCCTACCAATCGTAATAGAGGAAGAACATTCAAATAATCTTACAGCATTAGATAAGCGATTAGATTACAGATGGATAGACCTTAGGTCTAAAAAGAATCATCTAATGATAGAAGTTTCTACAGTTATAATGGAGGCTATGAGAGAGTTTTGTATTAAGAATGGTTGTGCAGAGATATTACCCCCAAAGATGATTAGTGCAGCTAGTGAAGGTGGAGCAAATGTTTTTGAAGTTAAATATTTTGATAGGAAGGCATACTTGGCACAATCTCCACAGTTTCATAAACAGATGGCTATGGCAGCAGACATTGAGAGAGTATTTAGTGTTGGTCCAGTATTTAGAGCAGAAAAATCATTTACAACAAGACATTTAACCGAATATGCTAGTTTTGATGTTGAACTTTCATACATTGATTCATATAAAGATGTTTGTCAATTTGAACAAGAGATGATTATACATATGCTTAAAAAAGTAAAAGAAAAATATGGAGATGAGATAAAAGAGGTCTTTGGAGTAGATGTTATTGTACCTGAGGAAGATTTTCCACATTTAACTGTAGAAGAAGCAAAAAAGAAATTAAAGGAAGCTGGTATCCCAAGTAAAGATGAGGGGGATTTCTCACCAGAAGAAGAGAGAGCTATTGGTGAAATTATGGAGAAGGAAACAGGTAGTGAGTTTCTCTTCATGATTGACTATCCACATAGACAGAGAGCTTTTTACCATATGAAAAATCCTGATAATCCGACATTGGCTTTAGGTTATGATCTACTTTGGAAAGGATTAGAAATTACAACAGGAGCACAGAGAGAACATAGATATGAGGTAATTATAGAAAATGCTAAAGAGAGAAATATACATTTAGAAGAGCTTGAAGAATATTTTGACTACTTTAGATACGGTTGTCCTCCACATGGTGGTTTTGGCTTGGGAACAGAGAGAGTATTAATGAAACTACTTGATTTACATTCTGTACTTGAAGCAACATATTTACCAAATACACCTAATAGATTGGGGAAATTATTAGCAAAAATTCAAAAAGAAGATAAAAAGAGTTAGGATTTAGTGAATCTCCACTCTTTTACTATAAACTGGATATTTTCATAACCATTCCATATATTCAAATCTGGATATCCTACAACATCAACAACTGAATCTTTCTCTATCTCTTCCTTATCCTCTCCTGCTCCAAATAGTACTAAAGTTAACATGTCATATCCACTTCCCTTAACTAACAATTTCATATGATTCTCTTCCTGTCCCATTACAGTTTTTCTAAATACTACAACATTTCTTAAACAGAGAACTGGTTTAGGATTACCATATCCAAAAGGTTCTAACTTACCTAAATCTTCTATTAAGACTTTATCCACACTATCAGTATCTAACACCAAATCAATATTTAACTTACTAACTAACATATCATCAGTAATCTTTTCATTAGCATACTTAATGAACTCTTCAACAAATTCATCAATAGTATTAACCTTTGCACTAAACCCTGCTGCTAATTCATGTCCTCCATATCTTTCTAAATATTTATCGAATTTACCCAGTGTCTCAGTAATATTAAAACCTTTAATACTCCTTGCTGAACCTTTTACTACATCTCCATTATGTGTAGCAACAATTACTGGTCTATGGAATTCTTCAAGAAGTTTTCCAGCAACCAAGCCAATAACCCCCTCGTGCCAATCCTGGCCTACAACAAAAATGGCTTTATCTTTTACATCACCTATTATTTCTATTGCTTCTTCTTTTGTCTCTATGGTTATTTTCTGCCTATCAAAATTAAGAGAATCTAACTGTTCAGCGATATCCTGACACAACTTATCATCATTACTAACAAGTAACTTAACTCCATCAATTGGAGAACCTATTCTTCCTGCTGCATTTATTCTAGGACCAATTAGATAGCCTAGATGATATGAATTAATATCTTTGAAATTAATACCTGCTCTTAGACAGAGATATCTCAAACCTTTTCTTGTACCCTTTGCTATCTGTTTTAATCCAAACGAAACAAATACCCTATTTATCCCTACTAAAGGCATTAGGTCTGTAACTGTTGCAAGAGCAACTAAATCTAAACCTTTTGTATCTTCTGTTAGTTCACAATCCATACCTACCTGTTTTTTAATTTCTTGAATTAGAAGAAAAACAACTGCTGCACCACATATCTGCGTATATGGGTATTCATGTTTAGGATACATCTGATGTACTAATGGATATGGCAACTTCTCAGATAGATCTTCTGGTGGTTGATGATGATCTGTGATAACTACTTTAAGAGGTTTCCTATCCTTAGAACCTTTCATATATTTTTTAATTAACTTCTCATCCCTAACACCACAGTCAACAGAGATAAGTAACTGTCCTCCTAATTCTAAAACATCATTTAGAGAATCTTCAGTTAACCCATATCCTTGATCAATTCTACTTGGAATATATGGAAGAACATCTACCTTCTTATCTAAATGCTTTGCTAAATCTCTATACAAGAACTCCCAGAGCAGTGCACTTGCACATATTCCATCAGAATCAAAATCTCCATGTATTACTATCTTCTCACTGTTCTCTACAGACTCTAATATCTCCTTAGCTGCTCTTTTACTATCGTACAGCTTACCTGAATCAGGAATATCTTTTAGCGATGGTTGTAAATACCCATCAATATCCTCTATCTCCCTTTTCTCTAAGAGGAATTTGATAATATCATCATTAATTTTCTCTTCTGGGAAATTCCATTCTCCCTTACTCTTCAGACTCATTATTTATCAATCTTTCAATTAAATCCCAATTAAATCCTTTTCTAAGTAAAAAATCTATCTTCTTTCTATCTTCCTTTGTAATTTTACTCTCTCCATATTTCTTCTCATATACTCTTTTGAGAATATCATATTCATCTTCAACTAATTCTTCTAATTTCTTCTCTGCAATCTCTTTTGATATTCCTTTTGATATCAATTCAGAAAGTAATATATATTTCCCCCTAGGTTTGCTTTTTAATCTAGAAAGTATGAATTGTTCTGCAAACTCTTCATCATTAATATATGAATAGTTTTTTAGCTTCTCAATTGTATCTTCAACTATTTCTCTCTGTGCTTCTTTACTTAATTCCTTAAACCAATCCCCTTTCTTTTTAAAAAGTAATGAGGAAAGATATGTCCTAATCTGTTTTTCACTTTTAACAGATCTAGTTAGATATGTAACTGCCCTGTTAAAGACCCTCTCTGTTAGATCATGATGAAGAATCTCAGCATATTCCTGTTCATCTATATCCTTACCTACATAGAGATTAAACTTAGCAACAGTGTTCAAAGATAGTCCACAAGCGAATACATTATCTAGAAACATATTTACTCTCTCTACATTCCTCTCCTGTGTAGTGAGTTTAGTTATCTTCATTATTTCATTATAGCTCTAACTTCCTTTTCTATCTTCTCCTTTAGTTTTTTATCTTCTTTCAAAAGTTGTACTGTTGCTTCCTTACCCTGTGCAAGCTGTGTATCACCATACTTAAACCATGCACCTGATTTTTCTACAACTTTTGTCTGTACTGCAGCATCTAAGATACTACTCTCTTTATCAATACCCATTGGATATATCATGTCAAAAGTTGCTTCTTTAAACGGAGGAGCTACTTTATTCTTTACAACCTTTACCTTTCTTGAATGTCCGATAACTTCACCATCTTTTAGGATCTTATCCTTCTGTCTAATATCCATTCTAACAGAGGCGTAAAACTTAAGAGCATTACCACCTGTTGTAGTTTCTGGATTACCAAACATTATTCCAATCTTCATTCTTAACTGATTAAGGAAGATTATTGTAGTACCAGCCTTACTTGAAATTGCTGTAATCTTTCTTAAAGCCTGAGACATCAATCTTGCTTGAAGACCCATATGACTATCGCCCATATCTCCCTCTATCTCAGCTCTAGGTGTAAGTGCAGCAACAGAGTCAACAACAATTACTCCAAAAGCAGATGATCTTACTAATGTCTCTAGTATCTCTAAAGCTTGTTCTCCAAAATCTGGTTGTGAGATGTATAGATTTTCAATATCTAAACCAATATTTTTTGCATATACAGGATCAAAAGCATGCTCTGCATCTATGAAAGCAACTGCCTCACCTTTCTTCTGAGCTTCAGTAAGAATATGAAGTGCAAGAGTTGTCTTACCAGAAGATTCAGGACCATAGATTTCAATTATCCTACCTTTTGGAACACCTCCAACACCTAATGCTAAATCTAGAGAGAGAGCTCCTGTTGGAATCACATCAATGTCCACACTCTTCTCATCTCCAAGCTTCATAATTGAGCCTTTACCAAACTGCTTCTCAATCTGTGCTACTGCTATCTCTATTGCCTTGTTCTTAGGCGATTCTGTTTTACTAACCTGGGCAGGTTTCTTTTTTGTTTCTTTCATGTATATGGGATATACAAATTTATTTAATTATACTTAAGCATAACAAACCAAAAAGAGTGAGTAAAGGGAGAGTCAAAAAGATTTAATTAACCGATAATAATTTTATACAAACCTCTTATCTATTATATCTGACAAGTTTTTTACAAAAGATTCCCTTAGTACTTCATCTTCTCTAATATATCTAGAAATTTCTATCTGTATTGAAGGAATCCTCATCTTACCAGCAACAAATTCACCTAAAGTCTCTTCATTATCATCTCGAAATCTAAAGAGTGCACTATTAATACCATATAGTTCTCCTTTTCCTATCTCTTCTCTAACAATATCTGCAAAAGATTTAGATTTCATAAATCTAGTTGGATAGAACACACCTAAATCAAAATCAGAACCATCTGCCATACCATGGATATCTATGAACTGATTGATTTTATTCTCCTTACACAACTTCTGAACTACTCTCTTGTATTCATTTCTTTTTATCGTATGATAATTAGGATCATAATCTATACTTGCAGAAAGAACTATCCCCCAAGCACCTGTAAGTGTACATACATCTTTAACTATATCATCTGTAAACCTCTCTCCTTGTCTATATGCTCCACTAAGTTTTGGTCTTTTATGCAAAAAGGCATGGGGGGCAGAGAGAAGTACTGGTTTCTTACCTTCTATTATTTGAAAATGGGCAGTATTCATTACATAGAATTTACCACATATTGTGATATTTTTTCAAATATGTAAGAATATTATTAATATATAATTTTATTTATATTAAAATGAAAAAA
>CAYPAR010000009.1:15950-19815 GCA_964408765.1 uncultured Candidatus Saccharibacteria bacterium
GGATTAATCCTTTGGGGTGTACTAGCATGGGGTAAAACTCCAAACAAGACAGAAGAAAAAGCAAAATAATTAGCCATTCTTCAATTTGAAGCTGAAAGAGTAGGAACTAAAAAGCCTACTCTTTTTCTTTAAGGTCTAACAAAGGAGTTCTACCTTCTTCCACATCTAATCCCTCTAGTTTTACATTATCCATTCTTTTCTCTAGCTGTCTAAATCTGGTTGTACTTACAGTATCATACTGTTTTTGTAAACCATCCAATTTGTCCCCTATTTTATTAAAAGATTCAGAGAAGACACCAAATTCCTTTTCAAAAGCCTTTACATGAGAGATAATATTGTAGATATTACCTTGTACTCTAAAATTCTCATATGATTGTTTTACCATCCTAAGAATTGCAGTAAAACTAAAAGGACCTGCTAAAATAACACGATTACTCATAGCTTCCTCTGTAATTTCTGGCATTTTTTCATATATATATGAAAAAATCATCTCATTTGGGATAAAGAGGATAACAAAATCAACCGTCTTGTCTGTAGGATTTATATAATCTCTTGTTGTTACCTGCTTTATCTTTTCCTTAACATCCTTTTCAAAGGCTTTCATGTAGGCTTGTTTCATACCCTTATCATCTGTCTCTGACATCTTCTGTAGATTTGCATATGGAAACTTAGAATCAACATTTATCCTTGTACCATCAGGAAGAAACACAGCAAAATCTGGCCTTGTCTGAGATCCTTCTTGCTTTTTATTAAATTCATAGTCTACACCTTTTACAAAACCAGCCATCTTAAGTAAATCCTCTGCAACTTGCTCACCAAATTGACCTCTTACTTGATTATCAGAGAGTACTTTCTTCAAACCCTCAGTACTTACAGAAAGTTGTTCTGTAATCTTTCTACTTTCATCAACAGAAGTCTTAAGAGTTGCATATGTATCTATTCTCTCTTTCTCAGCTGTCTTAAGATACTCCTCCATACTCTTCACCATCCTATTTATCTCCTCCCTTTTGTTTTCCAAATCCACCCTACTCTGTTTTGTTTCAGAACCTAATTTCTCATTAGCCATTCTAATTAGATCTTCATTTGCTTTACTTAACACATCTGGTAAAAGCTCATTCAACCTATTTCCAATACTCTCTTCTATTCTCTCTTTCTCTCTTTTATTACCACTTCTAAGAAGAAATGAAATACCTACACCCAAAAGTAAACCCCCTATTAAAGCAACTATTACTAGAATTGAATCTGACATAATGATAGAATTACAAAGTTAATATTTAACATTATACCAAAAAGAGCAGATGTATAAATTAGAGGGGAAAGAAAAAACTTTTGTTCTACATCTTTTTCTAACAACTTTTCTAGGAGGTGTAATCGGAATACTTAACTATGCTTTCAATATTATAATTGCTAGATATACATCTCAAGAAATCTTTGGAACATTTAGTGCTGCACTTGGTATCATATACCTAACACAGATTAGTGCTGTTGCAATACAATCTTTAATTACTAAAACTGTTGCTAAAAACAAAGAAAACAATCTAAACAAGTACAAATGGAATTCACTGATAATATTTTCAGTAATGGGTTTAGTATTTGCCCTAATCTTTTTCCTATTCAAAGTTCCCATTGCCCAATTAGCATCAATTCCTAAAGATTTAATTCTCTATCTTGCAATTGCAATAGTGTTTGCTTTTGCATCACCAGTATCAAAAGGTTTGTTACTTGGCGAAGAGAAGGTAGTTACTGTTAATCTACTACTACTTGGAGAAACAATCTTAAAATTTATCATCGGTATAATTGCAATTAAAATGGGAGGAAATATACCACTTTTAATTTTAGCTAACTCTGTTCCTGCAATTCTATCCACTGTTATTGTAATTCCCTTACTAAAATACAAACAAGAAAAAGATGTTGTGATAAAGAATGATTGGAAGGAATTTATCTTAATGATTATTTCATTCTTTCTTTTAACCACACCATTTACAGTAGATTTAGTATTAGTAAATAGTGATTTTAGGGCAGATTACTCATCTCTTTCTTTACTAGGTAAAATTATTTACTTCGCCTGTATCACTACTGCTGGAGTTATGTTTGCAAGACTATCAAATGAAAATGATTCTAAAAAGCAGAAGAAAAGTTTACTAATTGCTGTTGGACTTTCTACATTAATCGGGATTGTACTCTCTCTAATATTTTTCTTTTTCGGAAAAACGGTTATTACTCTGTCCGTTGGAGAAAGCTATCTTAATATTAATAAATATATGGGAGTGTTTGGATTATGTATGACAGGTTATTCAGTGGTATATATGATTGCTAACTACTTTATAACAAGAGGTACATATTCATATATCTTTGTACTTCTCTTTGCTTCAATCTTACAGATAATATTATTTAGCTTAAGAAATGATTCCTTAGATATTGTTGTTCAAAATCAAATCATTCTCTATGCTATCCTTACTCTGTTAACTATCATTTTTCTTCTATTTAATTTTAAGAATATACAAAGGAATGAAGAAACCAACAATAAAAGAGAGAATAAAAAAGACCGTTAGCGATTTTAAGTCTTTTGCATTTAAGGGTTCAGCTATTGATATTGCAATTGGTATGATGATTGGGGCTGCTATGACAGCTGTAGTTGATTCATTAATTAAAGATATTGTCAATCCTCCGATTGCAAAATTAATCTCTGGTATTGATTTTAGTCATAGGTATCTTGTACTTGGTAAGAATCAATACGAGTCTCTGGAAGCAGCTCAAGAAGCAGGTGCTATTGTTATCACATACGGTAACTTTATCACAGCAATCATAACATTCCTCATCACTGCATTAGTACTATTCATTATTGTATCTTGGGTAAGCAAACTAAACAAAAAGGAAGAAGAGAAAGCTGAGAAGACAACAAAGAAATGTCCATATTGTAAATCTGAGATTGATATGGATGCTACTAGATGTGCTTTCTGTACAAGTGAATTGAAGAAATAACTTAATGTTTTAAGTTTAAAAATGTTAAGTCCAGAAGTAGAAGAGAAAGTTTTAGAACTCTACAATGATGTAGGAGAAATTGTAGAAAGTAAAAAAGTAACAGAAGGATATCTAAGTAACAATCGGATAATTAGTAATAAGAATCAAAAATTTTTCCTCAAACAATATGAACAAGGATACACAATTGAACATATAGAAAGTATTTTTAAAGCATCAGAGTTCTTTTCTTCCAAGAATCTTCCAATAATAATGCCAATTAAGAATAGTCTTAAACAATTATACTTCCAAATAGATTCTGATATTTATGCACTCTTCCCTTTTGTAGAATCAAACACTGTTGATAGATATCATATTAAAAAGGAAAATATTATTTCTCTTGCAGAGACTTTAGCAAAAATACATTTACTTAGTTCTAATGGTGTCCCTATACAGATAGATCGTTATCAAAAGACTGCAAATAAAGAGAAGTTTTTAAACATCCATGCAGAAATCATGGATGTACTTAAAGCAAAAAAAGAGCTAAACAAATTTGATAAATTAGCTTTAAAAAGCTTAGAGCTTAAAAAATCAACAGTAACAAGTAGCTCTGATACAGAGAATCAATCTATTAGTACCTATTTCAATCATCTTTTACATGGAGACTATCATGAGAAGAATATGTTTTTTGATAGATTCGGAAAGGTAGAATATATTTTTGATTTAGATAAAACTAAAATAGGGAATAGATTGAGTGAACTTATAAGATCAATGGACTATATTTGCCTAAATACTGATTACCACAGTACAAAGAATTTAGAAAAAGCAAAACTATATATCCATACATATAGAAAGATATATCCTTTTGATAAGAAAGATTTTGAAATTGCTCTAAAGGAATATTATG
>CAYPAR010000010.1:0-11988 GCA_964408765.1 uncultured Candidatus Saccharibacteria bacterium
CTTCTGTCGCAACAAAGACTATATCTGCAAGAGGACTAGCCCACCACCTACACACCGTTATTATATCTGTCACTGTAACTATATATTTAAACTCTGTCTTTTTGCGACATTTATCTAGAACAGGGATTAATAGTGCATTATTTCCAACTACCATATCAGGATTGTACTGCCTCAATGCTCTCATTGTAGGTCTATACAGAGGAACAACAGTGATAATCTCCGCTATTTTAGCAAACCACCCATACCTATCTATCATCTTGTGAAAGAAATTGAATATTTTCTCAAATGGGTAAAACCTACTAAGGATTGCATAGATATGCTCATATCCAGAAGTTATACTAGACAGCTTAAACATATCTACTATATTAATCTCTGTAGTGGAATCCTTCTCTAACAAAGCTTCTTTCAAGGCATTTGCGCAAGATATATGGCCAGCACCTGCACTTGCAGTAAATATCAGTACCCTTCCCATCTCACTCATTAGAACAAGAAAACAGCTAAATTGCAATGCCCCTATGAACACCACCTATAGTAAGATTAAAAAATCTCAATTTTAACCTCTTAAGTCTTTACGAATAAGGATAAATGTACAGACCAGGTCTATGGTAAAATTAGGCTAAAAATGATATAATTTTGCTTGAAAATCTGCCTTATGAAAATAAATATATCTAAGTTTTTAGTTTTGTATAAATGAATTATTCTCCTTTTACTACATGGATAATTGAACATGGTGTGCAAGAAAAGACCTTAGAGCTATTTGTAGCAATCACAATTATTGCAACAATAGTAAGTCTTTTTAGGTATATCTTCGGCACTAAGTCATATGGAATATATGCCCCTATTATCCTTGCAATAGCATATTCATATACAGGACTTAAGTATGGATTAGCAATAACACTTGTTGTTATCTTAGTTTCCCTACTCTCACACGCTGTAACTAAGAAGATTAGAATGCACTACATTACAAGGATTGCTATAAACTACTGCTTGTTAAGTATTGGAATTATCTCCTTTATGATAGTAATCAATGAACTCAGGCTAGGATTAGAAAATATGGTATCAGTACCACCATTAGCCCTTATCTCAATCGCTGTTCTTTCTGATTTTTTCATAAAACAGTTTATCCAGAAATCATTAAAGACTTCTGTAGGTACACTTGTTGGCACAGTATTAGTAGCAACAGTCGGCTGGTTTGTCATTACAAGAGATTATGTAGCGACCTATGCAATTAACAACCTTTGGATTGTACCAATACTAATCTTTGCAAACTTACTCATTGGACAGTTTAAGGGATTAAGATTAAAGGATTACTTTAGATTTAAGTCTGTTCTAAAAGAGAAAAATGATGATACAAAAAAGTAAATACAAAGACATTTTAGGGCTAAACAGAAGGAATCAGGAGTATATTAGACCATATAATCCTCCTTCTGCAAAAAGAATTGCTGATAACAAAATCCTTACAAAGAGAGTCTTAGCTAAAGAAGGGATTAAGACACCAGAAGTGTATAAACTAATTAGATCTAAGCAACAGTTGAAATTTTTGGACTGGGAATCTTTACCAAAGAGTTTTGTAATTAAGCCTAATCAAGGCACTGGTGGTAATGGGATAATTGTCTTCTTTGGAAAAAAGAAAGGTGAACTAGCTTGGATTAGACCTAGTGGGGATATAATGACAAAGAACGATATCATTTTACATATTGAAAATATTCTTGATGGTAGATTTTCGATGGGTAATAGAAAGGATATCGCAATCTTTGAAGAGAGAGTTAAGACAGATCCTCTTTTAAAACAGTATTCATACAGAGGTGTCCCAGATATCAGGGTAATATGTTTTAACGGTGTCCCCATTATGGCGATGACTAGAATACCTACTAAAAGATCTGATGGTACAGCGAATCTACACTCTGGAGCTATCTGTGTAGGTATTGATATTGCTACAGGTATTACAACCTATGCTATGCAGATGAATACCTCCTCCCCACTCAGTGATATATATGAAGATATTGAGACAACACAAGATTTAGCTGAAAACAAAGTTCTAAGTGGTATCCATATTCCTGATTGGGATAGAATTCTAGAGATTGCTCTTAAGTGCCAAAGAGTATCTAAATTAGGATATATCGGTGTAGATATTGCTCTTGATGCAGAACATGGTCCAATTGTCTTTGAGCTTAATGCTAGACCAGGGCTTGGTATTCAGGTAGCAAACAAAGCTGGATTAAGATGGAGATTAGAAAAAGTTAAAGATGTAGAAGTCAAAGGAATTAAACATGGAATTAGACTAGCTAAGAATATTTTTGGAGGAGAAGTTGAGGAGAGTATTGAAACAATTAGTGGAAGGAAAGTAGTGACAATTAATGAGAAAGTTTTGGTGTATAACAATAAAAGAAAAGGGAAGAAAGAACCTGAGAAAGAAGTTGCTAGAGCCTTCATGGATACAGGTGTTCTTACATCTAGAATGTCAGAGGCGTTTGCAAACAGAGTAGGATTTTTAAATACTACTAAGTATTTTAATTCACTTAATGTTCCTAAGAAATTCAATTCACTAAAGGATGCTCAAGAATATATTGATAGCAATGTTAAAAATTTGACTTTAGAAGAGAATATTAAAAGAGTCGCAAAAATTGTTGATGGTGAGGATGTAAAAGTAAGACCTGTTGTAGAAGTTAAAGTAAAGATATCAGGAGAAGTAAAAGATATTGAGGCTGTAATTATTGAAGATTCTGAGTATCATTTAATCATTGGAAGAGATGAGCTTAAAGGATATTTGATAGATACAACTAAGACATTCAGGAACTAAATAATTTGTTGTATATAGTATATGACAGAAAGGAAGACTGAGAAAAACTATCTTAAGGAAGCTGGTAATATCCACCTTTCCTACTATGTAGAGGCTGCTGATATTTTAGGCATTGATTACAAAATACTAGTTCACGGATTGATGGCTGAATTCTCTGTAGGAAACAAACATTGGTATATTATTAACACAGTCACCCCACTCGTTCCAACACCTAGTACTACAATATGTAAAAGGAAGAACTTAACACATATTGTTCTTGAAGAATACGGTGTTACAGTACCAAAACAGGAAATATTAACATGTGAGATTGATGCTATAAAGTTCTACAATAATTACAAAGATATAGTAATTAAACCTACTCAACAATTAGGAGGTAAGGGTGTTTCTATCCTCCCACAAAGCGAAGAACAGGTTCTTGCTGCATACAAAAATGCCTTTGAAATATCCCATGCACCATCTGATGATAAAAAAGTAATCGGTGAGGAATTCATTCATGGAGAAAACTATAGATTCTTAGTAGTTGGAGATGAAGTTGTAGGTATTGTTAGAAGAAAGGCTGCACATGTTAGAGGAGACGGTAAGAATTCAGTAAGGAAGTTAATAGAAGAGGAAAACAAGAAAAGAAAAAAGAATATAATGATGCCGATAGTAATGGACAACGAAGTAATTATTAAGCTACAGAGGGAGAATATGGATCTAGAATCAGTACCAGAGGAAGACCAAGAAGTAATCTTAAGATACAATTGTAATCTTACCACAGGTGGTACTACAGAAGAGTGTGCAAAAGAAGTTCATGACTTCTACAAACAGTTAGCCATTAAAGCTGTAAAAGCTGTTGGATCTGAATTTGGAGGTGTTGATATCATTGCAAAAGATATTACGAAACCTGAGAGATGTGCGGTTAATGAAATCAACTATAATCCAGGACTTAGACTACATTACAAAGTAGATAGAGGGGAACAAGTTAAAGTAGCTATTCCAATTATGGAATATATTAGAGATAAATATTTAAATTCAAAAAAATAGAGATGAAAAAAGTACAAGTATTACAAGGTTTAAACTTAATATCCCCCTACTCAACTGTAATTATTGAGATGAATGAAACAGAAGAAGTAAAGAAACTTTTGGATTTAATTAATAGCTTTCACCCACTATTTATAGAAAAATATTACTTCACACAAGGATATCTTTACATTGAAACAAGAATAGCCTTTCTTTGGAGAGAAGCTGGGGGGTATTTACAGAAATTAGCAGAAGGAAAAATAACATACGAGGAGTGTAGAGAATATATTGTAGAGACTCTAATCAAACAGAGAGTTGCATCTATGTCCACTATCCCAGTACTACACTCTGCATACACCTTGGGTTATGAAATTACCCCCACAATTATAGACGATGGAATTATAGATACAGATAAATCAGGGTATACTAAAACATACAACAGACATCATACAATTGGATGTGGAAAAGGTTCTGAGATTATCTACTCTATCTCCTCCAGCAAAGATTCTAAGATTGCAAAAGAGATGCAAAAAGATAAATGGTCTACTAACCTTATGATTACAAGACTTGGTCTGCCTATCCCTAAATGGGAGACATTAGATAACAAGAGTCAGATTGACGAGGTATGGGGTAATTACAACAAACCCGTTGTTATTAAACCAACTGGATTGACTGGAGGAAGTGGCGTTGTAGTAAGTATAAATACTACAGAAGATGCAAAGAAAGCATTTGAATTTGCACAGAGGGCTATTAATAGAAAACAAAGAGAAAATTGGCAGAGAAAGATAATGATTCAAGAGCAGGTGGCAGGAGAAGATTACAGGCTACTAGTTATCGATGGAAAGCTAGAAGTAGCAACAAAAAGAATCCCTGCCTTTATTGTAGGTGATGGTAAAAGTACAATACAAGAATTACTAGATGAAACAAACAAAGACCCCAGAAGAGATGTTACTAGCCCTGCTCATACCCTTAAACCAATAAAGATAGATCAACCCCTACTCGATTACCTTCAAGAGCAGAAACTAACATTAGAAAGCATTCCAAAACAGGATGAAAAAATACAAGTCAGAAAAGTAGCTAGTATGAGTCAAGGAGGTATAACAGAAGATGTCACAGATCAAGTTTCTGATGAGATTAAGTATATTGTAGAAAGTATTGCTTCCTCTATCCATGCATTTGTTGTTGGAGTAGATGTACTTTGTAAAGATATTAGCAAGCCTCTTACTCAAGAGAATGGAGCTATTCTTGAGGTCAATACAATGCCAGAAGCATATCTTAACCTCTTCCCAGTATTAGGAGAAGATAGATTATATGTTGCTGATACATTTGTTAAGAAAATACTTAAAGAAAACAAAACAAAAAAGGTTGTTGTAGTTGGAAGTAGTCTGCCTGATATATTAACAGTATTAAGAGAAAAGAGCTTACTAGGTTCATACTTTACAAAAGATGATGTCGTTGGAGAATACAAAGATGGATATTTAAGGATCAATGGATTAGAGATAAATAGTAACTTAGAGAAGTGGAAAGCCGTTGAGGCACTTAAAGTAAATGCTTCATTAGATGGAATTATAATTCATCACAGAGATTGGGATGCTGTTAAAAGTGATGGTTTAGGGTTTAATAATATTGATATGTTGATTGTAAGTAAGGAACTTGAAGATCAAGAAGAGATGAAAGTTATAAAGAAGTATAGAAATAAGAGAGATATTAAAAAGATAAAGGTTTTGTAATTAAAACAAAGATATTATTGATTAAAGACAAACTAATACCTTACAAAATCAAAATACTTCTCTTTTGTTACTATCTCAAAAGATGCATTATCATAGGTATTTAAAAACTCCTTAGAATTACTATTCTTCTTACTCTTACTCCACTTAAATTCATACCCATACAACCTACCACCTATCTCCTCAATCAAATCTATCTCTTTACCATCGTAAGTTCTCCAAAAATAGTAATTGGGATATACTGAAGTATACCTATTCCTCTTCATTCTCTCTATCATCAAAAAGTTCTCCCAAATCCCTCCTACATCATCTCTCACATCAATCGGATTCAAATTAGAAATAACTGTATTACGAATACCCAAATCATAGAAATAATACTTTCTTGACTTAGACACCTCTTTTCTTAAATTCCTTGACAAACCTCCAAGAGTAAAAATAACAAAAGACTTCTCAAGCAAATCTATATACCTAGCAACAGTATTTTTATCAACATCCAAACTATTCCCCAACTCATTAAGAGACACCTCACTACCCACTTGAAAAGCTAGTAGTTGTAACAATTTCCTGACAGTATTTGAATTTTTTACAAGATCAAAAGCTAAAATATCTTTAAGTAAATATGAATCAACCAATTCTCTTAACAATTCACTCTTTTCATCATGTGTTTTCTTCATCAAAACAGCAGGATATGAACCATATACTAATGTTTCTGGAAGCCTGTTCTCTACTTCCCATTGTGAATCTAGAGAAAGCATCTCTGTTTGGGATACTGGATACATAGTCACTACATGTTTTCTTCCCGTTAAACTTTCTCCTGTCCTATTCGCCAAATCTAGAGAAGAAGAACCTGTTAATATTACTTGAATATCTTCAATATTATCCACTATTAACTTAACTGCTCTTCCGATATTAGTAATCTTTTGTGCTTCATCAATAACTAAGAGATCAAGACCTTCAAACATTAGCCTAAACTCATCTAAATCACATCTATTCATAGCATTGGCAAATTTAGAATCATCACCAACATAATATTTGTATTCACCTTTAAAATCTTTTAAAAAGGATCTTAAAGTTGTTGTTTTACCAACCTGTCTTGGACCATATATGACTAAAACTTTGTTTTTCTTTAATTCCTTTGGAATATAAATACTTCTTTTAATTTCTTTCATGATTGAATTATATATCATTCACCAAATTAAGTCAAATATGGTGAACAACACTCACCAAATTTAACGAAATATGGTGAGTATTATGCAAATTCAGTATTTTTTCCTTTTTTACTCCTATTTTCCTCCACTACAAAATGATAAAATAAGGAAGATAATTTAATACAACAAAGAAAACATGAAATATCTTGTCATAGACAAAAGACAAAGAGGTGCAATTGGTAAGAAACTAGATATACCAACAGGTTCTGCAAGATTACTAGAAGAACTAGACAAAAAGAACATAGAGCGAGATTTCATATACAATGATCAATTAGAATTCATATTAAATGAAGGTAAGTTCATAATAAAAGCTAATGGTAAGGATATTACAGAGTATTCACATATAATATTCAGAGGACATGCCCTACACAGCGATCATGAATACCACTATAAGAGATATATTATTAATTTCGCAGAACAACACAACGCAGAAAATCCAGATAAAAAGATATTAGTACAAAATGCTGAAGCTATAAAAAGATTTCCATATTATAACAAAATTGCAATAGCACAATTCTGTATGGAGAATAACATACCTTACTTCAATACCTACTTCAGAACCGATGGAGACTATTTAAAAGAAAGAGATTTGTTAAATAAATATCCACTAATCATCAAAGAATATGCAGGAGTTAATAGAATTGAAGTGATTGACGGGGTAGAAAAGATAAAGAAGAATGTATTTAAGATAGACAATATTGAGGGATACAAACAAGAAGGTCTTGATGGACAAGATCTATCAAGCTTCTTCATTCAGGAATTCTCAGATAGTGGTGAAGATTACAGAATCTTTGTTAAATTAGGAAAAGTCATTGGTGGATGGAAGAGATATGCAAAAGATAGTTTTATGACAGTAAGCAAAGGTGAGTATGAAATGTATAATGAACCTAACAAAGAGATTAAAGAGATTGCAGAGAAAGTAGCTACCCTACTTGATGCAGATTTCATAGCTGTTGATTTTATGTATATAAACGCTAAGCCGGCTGTTCAAGAGTGGAGTTATCACCCAGGATTTAAAGCATACGAAACAAAGATCGAGGGAGAACCTGTTAATATAGCAGAAGCCATTATTACTGCTTTCTAACCAATAACCAAACAGACCTGGTCTGTACATTTTTCCTTATCAGTAAAGGCTTAAGAGGTCGAATTTGTGCTTTTTTAATCTTACTATAAGTAGTTACAGTTAATCGATATTTCATAACTGAATGTGATAATCACATATGGAGCTGTATCATATTTACAATAGAGGGAACCATAAAGAACAGATATGTTTTGATAGTAAGGACTTGAATGTACTAAAGAAAATGTTTCTTGAGCTGATAGGTTCTAGCAAGAAAGCTAGTCTAATATCTCTATGTATCATGCCCAACCATTACCACGTTTTAGTAGCCATCAAGAAGAGAAAAGATCTTAGTGTTTGGATGAGAGAAATTGGTAGAAATTATACTATCTATATGAACAGAAAATATAGTTTAGTTGGAAGGATTTTTCAAGGTCCATATCAGAAAAAGAAGATTGACGATTTTATATATTTCAGAACTTTAGTACAGTATATGAGGGACAACCCAAAAGAACTCTTATATAGTAAACATCTTTCCGAACTTATCGAAAATAGAAAATTAATAGAATACTATGATTTTTTCTTGGTTACTAAATCCCTCCCATAGTAAGATTAAAAAAGTGTAAAAAGCAACAGAAAACATAAACACCAAAAGAGGAAATGTACAGACCAGGTCTGTTAGATACCTACCTTTTTGAATATTTTGTTCCACATCTCTTTGGATGGAACTATCTCTGCTTTAGGTATCAACCCTTCTCTTACCCAATCACACTGTTTGAAGTCTATCTTTCCTGCATACAGAAGTGGATACAATGACTTATCATCTCCTAGTTTCTTTAACACTTTTCTAAAACCTCTAAAGTAAACAATATCTTTTGTATAGATACCTGGTTTCGCTGTATCAGCTAGTCCCCTCTTCACTCTATATACAATATTAAAAGCTGCATTCTTAGGTAAAGAACCTAACAGAGCATTGTATAACTGTCTAAATGTCATACTTTCTCCTATCTGTATAGCATAAACATAAGCAGCCTTCTTCTTTAAACCATTCTCAGTTAATACTCCCATCTCACTCTCGTTCCACGTTGCAAGTCCCTCCTCAACATCTAAATATGCTGGAAGATTGGTATTCCCTAGAGCTGTGAAACCTGTATTCATTCCATTTACAGATCTTAATACATGTGTACCAACTTCATGCACGATTAGTTTTCTTAACTTGAATTTACTTCTCAGAATCTCCTCATTAACAAGTATCTGTTTTCTCTTTACACCAACCTTAGCCCCATTTTTGGGTATATTCATTGACCTATACACCTCCCACCCTTCTAACCCTAATTCATCAAACACCCCATCAAACACTTTCACAATCTCATCATACCCTAACATATCTTTATCTTTTACCTTAGGAGGACTCTTCGCTAGATTATAGTTTTTAACAACACCCCTCATCACTCTTGCAGCATTCCTAAAAAGAATTGGAGATGGCATACCGAATCTTTCCTTTGAGATCTCAGTAACCTTCTGATTATTCCCTACCGCATACATCAAATCATTTGCTTCTGTTTTAGATGCAATTAAATCAATGTAGAATTTTGATATGCGGGGATCAACATCAGAGATAACCTGAACCTTAGAAAGCTTGTTAAGAACTTTGTCATTCTCATTCTTAACAATCCTGTACTTAAAATATGGTTCATATGTATCTGAATCAAAAAACTTCTTCCTCTCTGATTCAAGGTTTAAAGGTGTAAAAACAAGAGCTGTAGGCAATCTAAGCTGTTCAAGAAGTTCTGTCACTTCCTGTAATGTCATTTCTTTTTTCTTTTTTTCAAACATTGACATACTAGATTAAAATTTATCTCCTAAACTCTTTGTTAAACGAGAACTTCCTCTCTCCTGTTGCTAACAACTCTAAAGCAATACCTGTACCTTTGACAACACAGTATAGTGGTTCGTCTGCAACATGACAAGGAACTCCAGTTGCCCTAGAAAAAAGCTTATCTAAATTTCTTAACTTTGCTGTACCTCCACTCATGACCATACCCCTATCAATAATGTCAGCCGATAGTTCCGGAGGGGTTTTCTCTAGGACACTTTTTATAGCACCAATTATCCTCTTTAATGGATACTCTAGAGCCTTAGCAACATCATTTGAATCAACCATAATGGATTTTGGCATACCTGCTCCAACATCTCTACCTCTTACCTCCATCTGTTTAGGACTCTTTATTTCAGCAGCCGATCCTATCTTTATCTTAATATTCTCTGCACTCTGCTCTCCAATCATAATTCCTTTTTTCTTCTTCATATATGAAATAATATATTCATTAAGTGCATCTCCAGCAACTCTTAAAGACTCATATTCCACAACTCCATCTAAGGAAAGAACTCCTACTTCTGTGGTTCCTCCACCCATATTTACGATCATATTCCCTGAAGATGTATGGATTGGAAGATTAGCTCCCAATGCCGCTAAAAGTGGTTCAGGAAGAAGTGTAACTGTCCTTGATCCAACTGCATTTGCAGCTTTATGAACAGCCCTCTCTTCAACAGATGTAATTCCAGCAGGTACACTCATTACAACATCAGGCTTAAAAAACCTAGCTTTACCCAATGCCTTGTCAAAAAAATGTCTAAGTAAAGCTTCAGTTATCCTTGAGTCAGCTATTACACCTTCTCTAAGAGGCCTTCTTGCAACAATATTATCTGGAGTCTTACCAATCATCTGTTTTGCTTTTTTACCAACAGCAATAACTGTATATGTATTCAAGTCAATAGCAACAACTGTTGGTTCTGTTACAACTACACCCTCACCCTGTACAAATATGACAGAGTTTGCTGTTCCTAAATCTATACCTAGCTTCTTTCCTAACATCCAGATAATACTACAAGTTAATTACTATTTAAAAATCTATTAACATTGCTTTCTTCATTTTCTTTACTGTTTCCTTAGCAATCTCAGAAATCTCTCTACTTCCACGCAATGCTTTCTTCAAAAGCTCATCTTTCATACCCTCTCCCTCTTTTCTTCTCTCTCTAATTGGAGAAAGATATGCATTCATTATCTCAAACAATCTCTCCTTTACTTCGACATCCTTTATCTTTCCCTCTCTATACCTCTTCTTCATCTCTTCCACCTCACCTTTCTGAGAATCATTAACAAACAGATCAAGATATGCAAAAGCAACATTACCCTCAACCTTTCCAGGATCAGTTGCATGAATTCTATTTGGATCGGTATATACCTTAAAGACTTTTGTCCTTAACTCCTCTTCACTATCCGCTAAATATATTCCATTATGTAAACTCTTCCCCATCTTTTCATTCCCATCAATACCTGGAACATTCACCTTAACCCCAAACAAAGCCTTCGGCTCTTTGAAAATCTTTACACCATATGTACTATTAAACTTCCTTGCAATCAATCTAGAATCCTCAACCATAGGGGCCTGATCTTTCCCTACTGGAACTAAATCTGCATTAACACACAATATATCTGCAACTTGATGAATTGGATACAAGAAGAAACCTAACGGTGTAGAAATCTCAAATTTATTTTGAGCCATCTCTGTTTTAATTGTAGGATTATGCTGTATCTGCTGAACTGTTGCAAAATTTGCTAGATATATGAATATTTCATTAATTTCAGGAACTTCACTCTGTATAAAGACATGCGATTTATCAAAATCAATTCCTACTGCATAGTAATCACAGAGAACTTCGTAGATACTCTCCCTAACCTTAGATGGATTATTAAAATTATCTGCAAGTGCTTGAATATTTGCAACTTCAATAAAGGAGTCATACTCATCCTGAAGTTTTACTCTGTTCTCCAAAGTACCCTTCAAATGCCCAATATGCATTCTTCCTGTAGGCCTATCACCTGTTAATATTCTTTTCTTTTCCATAATTGTATTTTAACAATTTATCCCCTATTATGCTATACTTTACATACAAAATGGCAAAAGGAAAACAAAAGCAAAATTATTCAGTACCAGTCCTACTTTCAACCCTCTCCTCTCTTTTAGTCATAGCTTTCGCAATTATATTATTCCTTTTAGCAAAAGGTTACAGAGTAGATTTCTCCAAACAGGAAGTTAGTAAGACAGGGGCTATCTCCATTAGGCCTACTCCATCTAGTGCAATAGCATTTTTAGATGATGAGGAGATTGGTAGAACCCCTAAAAGTAG
>CAYPAR010000010.1:12088-15297 GCA_964408765.1 uncultured Candidatus Saccharibacteria bacterium
TGGGAAACCGATAACAAGAACATTGAGATTCTACTCTCTCCTGATGGAAACTACGCACTACTAACAAATACAACAGAACAAGGGACTTCCTCGTATCTTCTTAACACCTCAACCACATTTACCCCTGCAACAAATAACCAGATAGATTTAACGCCTGTTGCAAATCATTCTGTAAAGTGGGCTTCTGATAACAAACATTTACTTTTTGAATCAGAGAAAGATCTACTTTCATTCAATATTACAGATAGATTAATGTACTCTGTTTTCACTAAAGAAGAAGGAAAGAAATATATTTGGACATCTGCAAAGGATGGCATTATCTACCTACTAAAAGATAATACAGAAGAAAATTCTAAAGTATATACATATTCTTTAGAAGCTATTTCATTAGATGGAGTTAAAGGTGCCCCTCTAGTTAAAACTATTTACATGCAAAAAGGAGAGAAATACATAGAGTACTACAGAGCACAGGATTACCAATTTATACCATTTACAAGCTCTCCTGAAAACACACAGAATGTTGGAGAAATAGATTATATCTATGTAGACAAACAAGCTGGCGGTATCTTTATATCAACAAAGGTAGCCTCATATTGGTACAAGTTCTCAACTAACAAGTATATGACTGTTTACCCTTATCCAACCAAATTCATTAGTATCTCTGGAGATAATAAAAGATTTATGTTTGAGTCAAATCAAGATATATACACCTTTACCTTCTTTAATGAGACTTTGAATCCTTTAGAAGAGGCAGGTACTAAGATTATTAAAGATATTAAGGAAGAAAACAAACCTAGATGGATTGGTAGATCAAAACATATCTCGTATGTAAAAGATGGCTCTATCTACATATCTGAAAGTGATGGGGAAAATGCGATTAAAATACTTCCAATAGACAATGTTAATTTTTTCACAGTTAAAAGCTCAAGAGATAACATTGTTACCTTTGAAAAAGACACAGAAGAAATATTCAATATCAATGAGTACAGGTTATAAAGCAGCATTGCCTCACATCTCATAGTAAGATTAAAAAACTTCAAATTCGACATCTCAAGCCTTTACTAGTAAGGAAAAATCTACAGACCAGGTCTGTAAACTATACGCACCCGGTCGGAATCGAACCAACAACCTACGCGTTAGGAGTGCGTTGCTCTATCCAATTGAGCTACGGGTGCATATCGCCTCATTATACCAATAACTACCTAATTTTTCATTATCTTTTGGTTAACTACAGGTTATGAATTCTACAGTTCTCATGGTATAATTAATGTTGAGATGAAAACCGAATTTATTAGAATAAAAGGAGCAAAAGAGAATAATCTTAAGAATGTCTCTGTTAACATACCAAAGAACAAAATGGTTGTCTTAACTGGAGTTTCAGGATGTGGGAAAAGCTCCCTAGCCTTTGACACAATATATGCCGAAGGACAGAGAAGATATGTTGAATCCCTCTCTTCATACGCTAGACAGTTTCTTGGGATAATGAAAAAACCTGATGTTGAGTTAATTACTGGACTCTCCCCTGCGATATCCATAGATCAAAAGACAACTGGAAGTAATCCAAGATCTACTGTTGGCACTATAACAGAGATATATAATCACCTAAGACTGCTCTACGGCTATGTTGCCCAACCCTACTGTCCGAATTGTAATATACCCATAGACTCCCAAACGATTGAGGAAATTACACAGAAGGTACTCAAGAGTATAAAAGGTTCCACGCACAATGTTATCATTGTTTCCCCAGTAAAAAAAAACCGTAGGGGAAGATTAAAAACCTTACTTAAGAAATGTTTATCCAAAGGCTACCTTAGAGAAATAATTGACAACGAAACATACCTGCTAGATGACATAGATACCTTAGAGCTAGATGAAAACAAGAAGCATAATATTGATCTAGTTATAGATAGACTCACAACTGAAGATACAACAAGTAAAGAATTCAAAAAAAGAGTTACTGATGATATTGAACTAGCTATCTTACAGTCAGGAGGAGAAGTAAAAGTCCTAATTGGTAAAGAAGAACTATTCTTCTCTGAAGGCAATACTTGTAATAGCTGTGGAATATCGTATCCAAAGATAACACCAGCATCTTTCTCTTTTAATGCCCCAGAAGGAGCTTGTGAAAACTGTGCAGGACTAGGTTTCTTACAAGAGATAGATATTAACTTGATATACAATCCAAGACTAACAATCAAAGAAGGAGGTATTTTTCCTTGGGCAAACAGAGTTACAAAAGATAGCTGGACAACAAGAGTACTTAATGAAGTAGCTAGAGTTCATAACTTCAGTCTGACAGTACCAATTAAAGAGTATCCTCAAGAGATCTTTGACTTAATATTCTACGGAAAAGGTGCAAAAAGATACTATGAAATCATATATACCAATAGATTTGGAATAACAAACACACATATGGCTACATATGAAGGTGTTATCCCTGAATTAAGAAGAAGGTACAAAGAAACCACATCTGAATTCTCAAAGCTAGAGCTAGAAAAATACATGTCCGAATCCACATGTCCTGTTTGTGAAGGGAAAAGATTAAAACCATATTCTCTAGCAGTAAGGCTTAATGGAAAGAATATTGTTGAGGTTACAGATATGACTATCAAGGATAATATTAAATTCTTCAAGAATTTAGGTCTAGAAGGAAACAAAGCAGAGATAGCAAAACCAATCACAAAGGAAATATTAACAAGATTAAACTTCTTAGTAAATGTAGGACTAGACTATTTAACACTATCAAGAAAAGCAACGACCATATCAGGAGGAGAATCACAAAGGATTAGATTAGCTTCACAGATAGGAACAGGCCTATCTGGTGTTGTATATGTGCTGGATGAACCATCAGTAGGACTTCATGCAAGAGATATTTCTAAGCTAACTGCTTCATTAAAAGAACTAAGAGATGCAGGTAATTCATTAATTGTAGTAGAACACGATCCTGATACTATGAGACAAGCAGATTGGATAATAGATGTGGGTCCAGGAGCAGGCAAACATGGAGGTGAGATAGTAGCACAAGGCACATACAACCAAATCAAGCAGACGAACACATTAACTGCTAAGTATCTTAAGAATACCCTACTCATCGGACAAGATATCAAACATACTAAAAAAGAAGAACCAAAGAAATTCTTGACTATAAAATCAGTTGAAACAAACAATCTAAAAAATATAGATGTAAGTTTCCCATTAGGACGCCTAAT
>CAYPAR010000010.1:15397-19118 GCA_964408765.1 uncultured Candidatus Saccharibacteria bacterium
ACTACAGGACTCCACTATTATGATGTTGACAATCTACTAAAAATTCTAAGAGAATTAGTAGACAAAGGAAATACTGTCATCGTAGTAGAACACAACCTGGATGTGATTAGAAATTCAGACTGGATTATAGACCTAGGGCCAGAGGGAGGAGATACAGGTGGAGAGATTGTAGCCCAAGGAACAGTAGAAGATATAATGGCTGAAAAATCAAGCTATACAGGACAATTCTTAAAGAAACATTTTGAAGAGATTAAAAAAAGGGCTTAGGAGCAATGTTCTTTTGTAAACATCTTTGTTCCTCATACTACAAAAGAACAATTTAGGTTAGTGAAACATTTCCCTTACACAAACACCTTCACTACACTTAATAGCTAAGACCTTTCTGTTCAAATATCAGAGTCAAAACAAAATATTCTGTCATAGAAGGGAAATTACTTATCTCAAAATCAATGAACAAAATTTCATATTTCAAAGTTGATATCTTTTAAACAAAAAAGAAAAAATTGTCAAAATTTAAAAACCTATGTTTCACTAAATGAAGATGTTTAGAAGACCCTACTCTATAACTTTTCTATGCTAAAAATTTTTAGAGTACTACAAAAAATTCTCTTTGAGTAAAAATGGAAAAGGTTTCAGAGAAAGATATGTATTCAAACTTACCCATACTTAGACAGAAACATGTATGTAATACTAATATCTTAGCCACAAGGATAAAAACCAAAGAAAAGATAATTACTACAGGTACAAGATATTTTTAATTAAATAGCTTCTCTATTCTATCAACCTCACTCTCAAAAGTAGAAACTATTTTTTTGAAGTCGTATTTCTTTGCTAGAGGAATAAAAAGATTTTTTGTTTCTTTCAGGTACCTCATATACTTCTCTGGTTTAAGTGCAACTGTATCTTTAGTTATAGAATTTACATTCGCAATTCTGTCATACATCTTTACAATAACTGCCCATCTGTTCTCTGATAATCTATTTAGATAATTTTGAGTTACCATATATTTCTGATCTTGTGTTTGAGACTGTTCTTCCTCTTCTGGAGTTTTAGATAATAAAGAGATAGTATCAGCAATATCCTTACCAAAAGTCTTCTCAATGAAAGATACCGTTATACCACCATCCTCTACAGAATCATGAAGTAAGGCTGATACTACAAGGTCCTCAATATCTTTATCATTTTTGAAACCTTCATATAGAAGAGAAGTAACATAATATATGTGCTCATTAAGATATTTACCTCCTCCATCCCTTACTTGCCCTTTATAAGCTTTAGTAGCTATCTCTAAAGCTTTTTTAACTTTGTCCGAATTCTTTATTTCGGACATTTGGATGAGTAAATCTTTTTTTGCAACAAACGGCAATAATTTCATAAAAGTATTTTAAATAATACTACAAATATTAGATGAAAAACAAACAACCCCCTAGTAAGATTAAAAAAACATAAAAACAAACAGATATCCCTTATCCAATACGAGTTTCTTTACAGACCAGGTCTCTCCTCTCGGGGTGATCCGACTTGAACGGACGACCTCTACGTCCCGAACGTAGCGTTCTAGCCATCTGAACTACACCCCGTCACCTTACCTAATAATCTCACCTTCATGAATATTATCTTTTTCTCCACTTTCTTTCTGCTCGTTCTCTTTCTTCCAAAGGATATATTTTTGAATTAGATTAATAATCAAAAGTGCAGCATCATCTAAACTACCTAAAACTGGAATAGCATCAGGGATTAGATCAACAGGAAGAATAAGGTAGACAATACCTAATATCAATAACCAGTTTTTTTCAAAAAATGTCTTTTGAACAGTTTTTTGCTCTGACATATTAGAAATATGAAAAGTTAATTACATTCTCTCAACAACAGAGATCCCTAAATTGTATAAACCATGCTCAACTACATTCATCACAGCCTTTACAATCAAAAGTAGTATCTCCCTATCATCCTCTGACACCTCAGAGAGTCTTACATTCTGATAGAAAGAATTAAATGATTGACCCAAATCAAAAAGATATTGAGTAAGAATGGAAGGAGAATAGTTCATAGCGCTATCAAGCAGAGACTTTTTATACTTGCTAGCCGATCTTACTAAACTTAACACAAAGGGATTAGAAAGGGGCGATTCAATATAAAGATTTTTCACATCTCCAAAATCATACTCTTTCAAAAGAGAATTTGCCCTAGAATACACATACTGAATATATGGACCTGTATCCCCATCAAAAGCTGTAGCTTGATCAAAATCAAAAACGATATCACTACCTATACCAACCTTAAGAAATGCATATTTAACCGCACCTATTGAAATCTTCTCACTAACCTCATCATGTAACTCCTCAGGTAAAGTATTATTTTGTTTCATCAACTCTTCAACTTTCTCCTTTGTTTCCTCTAATAACCATTCTCCTTCAATCACTCCACCTTTCCTACTAGACATCTTCTTTGCACCTGGTAATTTAATCATGCCATGTGGAAAATGCTTAGTCTTCCTAGGTATTTCAGGGTTAAGCTTCTCTAAAGCATCCATGACTACCTTAAAGTATGAAGTCTGCTCTTCCGCAGTGATGATAATAGACTCATCATAATCTAAAAGCTCTTCTTTCTTCAAAGCCAACCCTATCTCCTTTGCCTCATAAGTTGGTAATCCATACCTATTTACAAAGACTCTTGTATGCAAACCCTTCTCTTCATCCCCCTCATATATTACTGCTCCATCATCCTCCTTAAAGATCTTTCCTACATTTTCTAAAACTAATTTTAATCCAGCCTCTCCAACTTCACTTTCAAAGAAGTAATGGTCAAACTTCGTACCTAACCTTTTGTAAATTGTTTCAAAATACTCAAGACACCACAATCTGCCTTTCTGATATTTTTCTTTAATATTCGCCTTTTCAAATTTGGAAAAACCTTTCTTTTCTAATACTGGATTTGTGATGTAGAAAACATAGTAGTTCAAATCATCAATTTCTTGAATTGCCTTTTTATCTTGCACATAATCGTAAGCTTCAGCACCCACCACATATGCACTGCCAAGATATCTAACTTTTTCCACCAAACTAAGCTTTTCAATAGCTTCGAAGTCTTTTTTCTCTTCCATTAGCTTTTCCTCAAAACCCCACAGCGTTTTAGCAACATGCAAACCAACATCTCCTTGGTATGTGATTCTTTCTACTTGTGTACCTAAAGATTCCTGCAATCTAGAGATAGCTTCCCCTACAGCGTTTGTATAGAGGTGACCAATATGGAACGTTTTAAATGGATTAGCATCGGTATATTCAACTATAGTCTTCTTTCCTTTATTTACATCTGATTTGAAATATTTAGAACCCTGTGTTGCATATTTCTCCATCTCCTTTAGAAGATATGTTTTTGAAAGATAGAAATTAATGAATCCAGGAGTCACAAATTCAACTTTTTCAAAGTCTTCATCCTTCTCCATACTCCTTACTATCTCTTCTGCAAGATCAACAGGGTTCTTACCTACCTTAGAAGCCATTCTCATGGCAATATTTGTGGAGTAATCTCCCTTCAACTCTTCCTTAGGCTCCTCCACTATAATATCCTCCTTAGAAACCTCTAAGAAAAGCTTTTCTAAAGAATCTAATACTAGTTTTATTATCTTCTCTCTTATCATAGCTATACACGCACCTGGAGGGACTCGAACCCCCAACCCTCGGTTCCGAAGACCGATGCTCTATCCAGTTAAGCTACAGGT
>CAYPAR010000011.1:0-17923 GCA_964408765.1 uncultured Candidatus Saccharibacteria bacterium
ATCTGTTTACTAGGTGTCCTTTTGTTTTACTTTGTAAAAGTATCTCTTACTAATGGGTTATATCGAAGTGAAGAAGAGATGTCAGATCTATTTTTAAAAAATGAAAAGAAGTATGTTGATTTAAATGAAGAGCTTCTTGTATGGTGTAAAAATGGCTTAAGTAGGATTGATAATACATGGACAAGTCCAGAGAACATATCGGGAATTAACATGAAAACAGAAGAACTTAGAGATATTAGAAAAAGACTTTTTGATTTGGGAGCAGTAAGGGGTATGAGGTGTAACAATATTAACGAGAATATGTATGTTGAATATCTTACATATACATCGGGATTAGCTACTGGTGGTAAAATACAAGGAATAATTTACACAGAAGATATTCCAAAAGACTATCATGGAGAATCAGAGTTTGTTGAGTACAAGGAAATTAAACATCCATGGTTTTCATTTTTTGAATCAGATTATTAGGTTTTATAGATAATAATGTTTCTCTTCCCTATTCGTCTATAAACCTATTTAATACTAATCTTTCTAGCTTTGTATTCCTCTGCTTTTGGAAGCTTTACCTCCAATACTCCATCCTTAAAAGATGCTTCAACCTTACTTGCATCAACAGCAGTTGGAAGATTAAATGTCTGTTCAAATTGTGTTTCAAGACTCTTAAAGTAGAACTTTTTCTTTGAATCATCCTTCTCTTCTTTTTTCTGACCACCTTTAATTCTTACATAATCAGCCTCTACTTCAATATCAATATTCTCCTTATTAACACCAGGAAGAGCCATCTTTACAAAGAAATTATCATCTTCCTCCCATATATCTGCAGATATATTAGGATATCTTGGCATTGAAGGTCTTACAAAAAATTCATCCATTAAAGAAGGCATTCCAAAGAAATCATCAAAAACGCTTCTTATTGGAGTATATCTACTAACTGGTAACTGAGTACCATCTTTTCTTTTTACATCTTTCATATGTTTTGTGAAATAAAGTTAAATAATTGATAAAGAAAATTCAAAAGAATTCTCTTGGTTATCTGTTAGCACTTTAACATAAGGAGTGCTAAATGTCAAAATTGTTAAAAATGTTAGAAAGAGAATATAATCAGAGAGGGGAGGAATAGATGAAGAAACAAAAAATAGATAAAACTCATTGGATAATACAGTTCTCAGTATTAATAATATCTTTAATTTTGTTTCTCTCTCTACCTAAAATACTAGACTTAAAGGAACTTTTTACTAAAGAAATAACATACACAAGCATATTCCTTCCATCTCTTCTTTTAATATTCTCAGCATTTTTAGGAATATTTCTTAAAAAAGACAACAAACCTTTTACCAGATCATGGATATTTAATGATTTTACATACTGGAATATGTTTGGACTTCTTCTTTCGTTAATTGCAATTTTCCATTTTGTTACAAGTAATTCAGTATATGGTATTTTTACTCAGATATTTGCATACATATCTCTTTTTTTAGGTTATGCAAATGAACTTAGAAATGAGATAATAAAAGAGAAAGGTAAGAAGTAATATGCAGTTACCAAAATTAAAAAGATATCAAAAGAAATTTAATTTTTCATATGCTTTTGGAGCATATCCTGTATTAGATTTATTAAAATTTCAGAAGGAAAAAGTTCTAAAGATTCTGGTTAAGAAAGAAGGTTTGAAGAGTGATGGTGTTTCTGAAATATTAGATATTTGTAAGAGAGAGAATATTCCTTTTGAGGAGAATGATAAGTTAATTGATAGGATTGCATACAAGGAGAATACATATGTAGTAGGTGTATTTGAGAAGTATGAGGAGGAACTAGAGAGTGAGAAAAACCATATTGTTTTAGTAAATCCTAGTAATACTGGTAATTTAGGTACAATTATTAGAACTATGGTTGGTTTTGGGTTTAAGAATCTTGCAATAATTAAACCAGGTGTTGATATTTTTGACCCTATGGTTGTTAGATCTACAATGGGAGCACTGTTTAGAGTGCATTTTAGATATTTTAATACTATTACAGAGTATACAGAGGTTTACAAGGATCATAATTTGTATCCTTTTATGTTAGATGGAGCAAAAAATATATTAGAAGTAGAATTCAAAGAACCATTCTCTTTTATACAAGGTAATGAGGGTAGGGGATTAGATAGTAGTTACAAAACAATGGAGAAAAGAGAGGGTGAAAGTATATACATTCCACATTCAAGTGAGATTGATTCATTAAATCTTTCAGTAGCTACAAGTATTGGTATGTGGGAGTATGGTAGGAGGAAGTAGAGAAGAAGTATGTGTAAAATTTGCACATACTGAAAAGAATCATTTCCTAAAGATAATGAGTTCGGAATTATGAATGAACCTTGGTATTGGAGATATGCTTCTGGTGGTAGTGGTTGACAAAAGTAACCTGTTTGAATATAATTAAGTATAATTTGTCAACCACACAGGTATGAACAAAGTTTTCATTGGTGAAAAGATAAAAACAGCAAGAAAAATGTCTGGGCTTTCCATGGATAATCTTGTTGCAAGAATAGATAACCTTGTTTCTAAAAATGCAATCTCTAAATATGAGAAAGGGGTTATGGTGCCTAGTAGTAGTATTCTTAATGCCTTAGCAAAAGCTTTAGATGTTAAGATTGACTATTTCTTCACGCCTTCAAACCTTACCTTTTCACAAATAGAATATCGTAAGAAGAATTCTAAAGTTACTAAAAAGGAACTTACTAAAATAGAGTATGTGATTAAAGATAGGGTAGAGAAACTTCTAGAATTGGAGAAGATAATGGGGGAGTCTTCTAACTTTCTTTTACCAATAGATTCAAAAGATTTGAATATTAAAAAAGGAGAAGAAATTGAATCTTTAGTAGAAAAGATTAGAAAGGTTTGGAATATAGGGGTTGATCCAATAATTAGTGTAGTGGAATTGTTAGAAGACCAAGGAATTAAGTTAGTAGATGTTGATATTGAAGGAGATGCTTTTGATGGTTTGAGTGGGAAGATTGGAGATTTTACTGTAATTGCTTTTAATAAAAATATGCCAGTAGACAGGAAAAGGCTAACTGTTCTACATGAGTTAGGGCATTTAGTTTTACAGTTTCCAGAGGATTTATCATCTAAAGAAATAGAGAAGCTATGCCACAGATTTGCAAAAGCATTTTTAATGCCTAGAGAGGTTTTTGTTAGAGAATTTGGAGGTAGAAGAAGAGTTCTTTCTTTTGAAGAATTAGAAGCTCTTAAAATATATTTTGGAGCATCTATGCAAGCTATTGTATATAGAGCTTTTGAGTTGGGTTTGATAAGTGAAGGGCTTAAGAATAAATTTTTCAAATATATTTCTCAAAAGGGATGGAGAGAGGAAGAGCCAGGTAAGAAGTGTCATATAGTTGAAGAACCTACTAGGTTTCTTTCTTTGTTAAGAAGGGGTGTTTCTGAAGAGAAGATTACTAGGAATAAAGCGGCTGCACTGTCTGGTAAGAGTGAAGAGGAGATTCTTAACTTCATCAACCTCATTCCATGACAGGTGTAGTTGTAAATGATACCAGTGTATTGATTGATTTGATTAAGTTAGGGCTTCTTGAAGTTTTTGCTCATTCTAAGTTTGAATTATGGATACCTGATTTTGTACATAATGAGATAATAGATCAGAAGGATGAATTTGAGAAATATATTAAGCATTTTAATGTTTATGAATTTACTTCTGAAGAGGTTTTTGAGTTGTATGTAAAGCATGCTAATAATCCTGAGCTTTCACTTGTAGATATATCTGTTTTACATGTGGCTGAGAAAAAAGAGATGGTTTTGTGTACCTCAGATAATGCTCTTAGGAAAAAGGCTCAGTATTTTGGTGTTGATGTTCATGGTTTGTTATGGATATTAGAGGAATTATTAAAGCAGGGTGTTTTAAAAAAGAAAGAGGTTGTAAAACAAGCTAAGAGATATTTGAAGTTAAATAGTTGGATTAGTGGAGATATGGTTATGGAGTTTGTTAAAAGGATAGAGGATTATTAGTGTGGGATACTGTTAAAAATGGTATAATATCTCATTAACTTATAACCCTTAATAAATATGGAAGATATTTTTAATATTGAAACAGATACAGAAAAAGAATCAACTTTAAAAACAGAGATAACAGTAAAAGATATTCAGGGGATAGAGCTATCATTAGAAAATTTGGAATACAAAGGAGAAGGAGTTACTAGTTTTGGTTCAAAGTATGATGAACAGAAAACAGAATATCTTAAAACCTTTGGTATTGAAATAGAAGATTTAGATCATGCACAGAAAGTAACAACTTTTATTATATTTTCTCATATAGGTTCTCTTAAATTTATAGAACAAAGAGGTGGTGATTTGGAGAAAGCCGTTGAGATTGCGAATAGGAATTTGGCAGAAACAAGGATAGATAGAATAGGTCTTCGGGAGGATTTAGGAGGTGGTATTACCTACGAGATGATTAGGAAAGATGCAGGATTTGCTGCTAATTCTGAAGGCAGGGTTAGTGAGAAGGAGTATGCTATGCTTTTGAATAGGATTCTTACAACATTGAGTAGAAAAAACCCCTCAGAAATGGTATAATATAGAGTAGTTCTTTACCAATATGGGGACGTCAGGCTATCGACAGAAGCTTGATTCTAGTTATCACAAACCGTTTGTTAAGTTCGTTATTCTTAACACACAAGATAAGTGTAAAAAATAAAATCGTCGCTTTTGCAGATAAAGTAAGCGCAGGACTAAGAGCAGCATTTGCAGCTCCAGCCTATGCATACAATTTTGCATCAGTCTAACTAATTGATTTTGGTTAGTGTCTTTTATTCTTCTCCCTAATGAGGAATCTAAGACAGTCGTTATTAGGGTACGATCTTCTATCAGGTCAGTAGGGTAGTTGATTGAGAAGTATAACTGAGGAGATATACTTTTTGTCTAGTCTTTTAGGTATATCTTACTAAATAAGATTAGATATGTTTGTATATGGTACTAGATGATACTTTTGGACATGGGTTCAATTCCCATCGTCTCCACCAGGTAAGGATTTTGAATATATTTTTTCAATACATTCTAAAAAAGAACTATATCCTAGATGTGAGATAGGGTTGTTTTATGATTTTTATTAATTCTTTTTTCTCTTATCCCTTAACTCTGTTGCAAGTAATAGGTTCGGTTTGTGATAGTTCTTAGAAGTATTCTTTTTAGATTTCTGTATTGATGCAAAGGTAGGGGAGATAAGTTCAGTATCTAAAGCAGTTGCTATCTGACTTAAAAAAGAAATAGAAGGAGAGAGTCTACCTGATTCTAATCTAGATATACTTGTTTGTTTGGTACCTACTTTCTCAGCTAATTCTTTCTGTGTTAAACCTTTCTGTACTCTAGCTAATCTAACATCTTTACTAATTTGGAGATTAATATATTCAATATTATCTTTCTTTTCAAGAAAGATTTTATCTATATTTTTAATTTTATTTGTGTAATCTATTAAACTCATATTCTTAATACAAGATATTAAAAATTTTTCTTAAAATCTTCAATATCTTTCCAACTATTTAGGGGAATTACCTTTTTCTTATATCTTTCCAGTATTTCTTTTATAGAGAGTCTTCCTTTATACTTTTTGCCTATTTTGTATTTTTTCAATACCGTTGTATAGCACAAATCTAAATATGGTAAAAATTTTTCTTTCTTTTGTATTGCTCTTTTTGTAATATAAAATAATTGTGTAAAAAGATTGGGGAATGACATATATACGATTATTTCTGCATCATTCATACATAGGCTAACCATATCGCGAGATGTCCCCTCTATAATCCATTCTTTATGTTTTTCTAAAAATTTTATGACCATCTTCAACCTTTCTTCTTTCTCTCTTTTTATTGAGAATTTTCTTATCCAGTAAAAGTCATCTAATTCTGTATGTGGTATTTTTAATTTCTCTGCTAAGAATTTAGCCATAGTAGTCTTTCCTCTTCCAGAATCTCCAACAATCAAAAATTTTTTGTATTCTCTAAGATTTTTCATTAATAATTTGTCTGTCAAATAAGAATTAAGAGTATTACAACCATTCCCAACACCATAAAAGGAACAAAAGGTATTTTCAAACCCTTAAACTTTTTCTTTTTCTTAGCCAAAAATAACCCATATATCAATGCACTAAATATTGTTACATATAACCATAGTATTAGATTATCCATACCTACTAAAATCCCCGAAATAATTGCCAACCTAACATCTCCTTGTCCTAAACCTTTTTCTTTTGTAAGTAAAACAATTAATTGAAAAACAGAACCTAAAATAATTGCTCCTAGTAATTTCTGAAAAGCCCAATCTTTGTAATCAGGTATAAAGAAAAGGATAACGGTAATTACGATCAAAGAAAGCATCAAGATTAATGAAGTTAGATTATCTACCTCCATAGTCTTAAAATCCTTGTAAGCTATATATTCTAAAACACCAAAGATTATAGATAGGGTGACTAAGGAGATAATCTTTTCATATACCACACAATTAACTTCAGGCATACAGTTTGAAAAAAGTCTGTATGTAAGTAGGATGATAGAAAGGAGGTAGGAGATAAAGAATATCCACTCTGTAGTTTTAAATTTTTTAAATATTTGAAATTTCAAAAGGATCAGTATTAGTATTTAATTCTTTGTTTATAATGACAACATTATTAAGTTCATCATTTGCAACGATATTTAGTAGTTTAAATCCTGTTTTGGTAGGAACATTTTGTACAGTAACCTCACAACTCCATCCAGTTAGACTGAAGTTCAATGTTCCTGTATATTGTGGATTAAACTTTATCTTCCTAACTGATTCCTCCAAACAAGTTTCTGCATTGAGTTCTAATATGTTGTAGTCAAATCTCATTTTACCAGCAACCATCTCTGTAATATTTTCGTAAACTAAGTTAATTCCTGTTAGTAGAAGTAATGGAAGAACAACTAGAACAGTTGTTAGTGCAATATATCCTTTCTGTTGTTCTTTTTTTACTTTCAATTTCATCAGCGTATAACACCTAAGAAATTAATATCCTCGCTAACATTTGTATCTTCTGTAGAGATTAAGTGTATTGTGATCTTAACAGCTATTATGGAGGTATCTTTCTTGTCTCTTATTGGCTCTAAGAGGAATTTTGTAACATTGACTGTCTTTGGAGTAATAGGGGTACTATCAAAAAGAATTTGTGAATTTGTAAGTGAATAGTTTCTCATACCATCAGAGAAAACAACAAAGAGTTTTCCATTATCATTGTTAAAAACAGAACTTGTTTGATCTATGCTTTTTACTTGTCTAAATGTTTCGTGTAAGTGTTCTAGAATGAATTGAGATGCTTGATGTGTTTTGGTTTTTGCAGAAGTTCTACTGCTTGCCTCTTGGGTGGAGAGCATGAAGCTAAGGACTACAAAGAGGATGATAGAGGACAAGCCTATGTAGAGTAGGGTTTCAACTAATGTTACGCCTTTTAGTTTTTTATTTTTCATAGCTTACTACTAATTCTTCAAGTAAAGGTGTGTGTTCTGTATCTCCTGTGAAATTAACCCTGTATTGGAAGTATCTTCCTTTTGTCCCTTGTGGTAATGAGTATGTCCCAGTTGTGCTGTAAAACGTGTTTGGAGTTCCATCAGGACCTCTCCATTGAGCACCAACCATTGTTGGACTATCACTAATTCTGTATTGTACTTCCATGGTCGTTCCTTCTGGTACTTGAGTAAGAAGATAAAGGGTGTAATATGTTGAGTTTGTTGATTTGGAATCAGAGATGATTGATAGATAATTTCCAGAAGGTACATATCCGTTTCCCGTTTCTTCATCTCCTCCTCCTGGACCACCACGAATGATTTTGAACTCATTATTAGTGTCTCCTGTAACTATATATGAGAATGCATTACCTTGTGGGTCTGTAAGTGAATCTATGTCATATATTCCATTATCTATGTGCATTCCTCCACACTTTATTGGATTAGTTTCATTAGAAATGTTGTAAACCTGATACTCTTGTCCACCCGTGCCAACAAGTATTGCTACATTTCCATCCTCCACAACAGATAGAGCTCTTACTGTCATATCTGTATTTACAGATGCTATGATAGGTCTTTTTCCCTTTTTGGTTGAGGTATCTATTATGAAGAACTCGTTCTCGTTACTGGAAATATTTGTTCCAAAGTAGGCTCGGTTTCCATCTTCAGATATATACATATCATATACCTGTTGGTTGTTAACACTTGTTCTTGATATTAATTTCATAGAGTATGGGTTTGTTACATCTATAATTGCAAACTCATACCAGTCCCAGTTTAATACTCCGTAGAGGTAGTTATCCTTGACATATATCTGACTTACGGTTGCAATCCAAGGAATGAGACTTACATTTATTGTATTCAAAATATCTCGTTTTCCTGTTTTTTGATCTAGGTTAAATGTTGATACATATGTACTGTGAGCAACATAACCGATATTTCCTTTTACAAAAACACTATATGCATTCCATGAATCTGGAGTATCTACATATCCCACCTCTGTGTAAGGTAAACTTGAGATATCTAAGATAACAACCTCTTTATTGTCATCTGTAGTTGCTAAATATGCATAATCTCCTTCTACATATATTTCATTTATAGCATAACCAGAGAAGGTTCCTTCTACAGTAAGAGTGATAGGATTAACTCCTTCTATCCTGAGTTTTGTAAACGGTTCTCCTGTTAATTCTCCTCTTGTCCCTAAGTAGGCATATCCTAATCTTGCGAATACAGATCTAGCAGTTGCGGATCCAGGTATATCATATTCACTCATAGATCTTTCTGGGCGACACCAGTTGGGATAGAACACTGATTGCAGCCTAAGCTCTCCTCCCATAATATTTGCTGCTGTAGTTTCTACATGAGTTCCTTTCTTAAAATCTGTTTCATCTGTAAATGTAAACGTATTAACATGCCAATCATTCATATATAGTTTAGGTGAAAGTATGTGCTTTTTCCCTATACTATCAGTCCACTCTATTGCTAGTGCTATTACTCTAGTATGTGGATCTGTTATCTCCCCTTCATCATTTAGATTCCCGAAATTATCTCTCTTTGCAAAATTAACAGTAAAACTATACTTTAAACCATTTCTTTCTCCTTCTCCATCAAGAATAGAATACTTACCATCAGCAAACACAAGATGTTTTGGTCCTAATCCCGTATGTTGTGTTACTACAAACCATTCGTCAGTTTTGAGTAATTTTAAAGCAGAATATATCTCATTTGTAAGATTTGTAGCATCAGACCTTTTTTGTGTATTACTAAAAGCTCTTGTAGCATCTACGACTAGAAAAACTAGAAAAGATGACATAATACCAAAGAGAGCAATGGCTAAAACCAATTCTGCTAAACTAATCGCTTTGTAAGTCTTTTTACATCTTTTCATTTCCAATTAAACCTTCTTTATTTATATATATCTTAATACGACTCTGTCCTCTGTTTAAAACAAAAGTTCCAAATGTTGTAGGTTTGACACTCCCAGGAGAAAAGAGAATAGTTGTTCCTTCATTTAGTGAAATGTTTGATATTGTATATCCTTTATCTAATTCTTTTACATCTTTTTCTGTAGAAGATTCAAAAGTTTCTCCTGTAAAGAGGGTGTATTTCCCAGATTCCAGTTTAATTCCTGTATGTATATTTTGGTTTCTAGCTTGTTGTTGTTGGAAATATATATCTTCAATTAGTTTTGTTGAATAGTTTTTTAATTGAACTTCTTGAAGTTTTCCAATAGTAAAAGGAAAAAGAAAAACAGAGAGAATTAGAAGAATTGCGACTGTTAGTATAATCTCAAGTAGAGAAAAGCCATTCATTTTTTGTATTTGCGTATTTCCTTTATCCATTGATTGTACCCATTAGTTGATAGATAGGCATTAAGACGGTGATGCCCAGACCTCCAATTATTAGGCCTACTAAAATTAGTAGGAGAGGCTCGATAAAGGTGACAATGTTGTTACTCATTTCTGTTACCTCTTCTGTATAAAATTCGTGAAGATACATAAGATTTTCTTCTAATGAACCACTAACCTCTCCAATATCAATCATTTTTACAAAGGAAGCATTAAAATATTTTGGATATTCCCCTAATGAAATCGAGAGATCTTTTCCATGTTGAATACCGTCATGTACTTTCTTTAAAATGTCTGCGTATATAAAGTTGCTTGTTGTGCTTGATGTTATCTCCATAGATCTTTCTAAGGGGATACCACTAGCGAGTAAAACACTTAGCGTTCTAGAAAATGAAGAAAGAATATTGGCTGTAAAGAGTTTTTTAAGTATGGGGAAATTGATAGCCAACCATCCTGTAAATTTTTTACCAGGCTTTGTTCTTAGGAAAATAACAAGTCCTATAATCAAAACAAAGATTATTCCAAATATAACCATCCAATTTATTCTTATGAATTTTGCTACATTCATAATAAATAGTGTGAATGCAGGGATATTTTCAAAAGCTTCAAACATCACTTCTAACTTTGGTAGTATAATAAAAATCATTCCCAAGAATTCAACCATAGTCATTCCTACAATGATTACTGGGTATATGACAGCCCCTTTTAACTTTTTGTTAATTTCCCATTCTTTCTGTATTGTTTCTGCTACAAAGATAAGATTTTTTTCTAAAGAGCCTCCTTTTTCTCCAGCTTCTACTACAGATGCGACTGTTTCGGGAAATACTTTCGGAAATAGTCTCATCGCTG
Organism: uncultured Candidatus Saccharibacteria bacterium; assembly: GCA_964408765.1. Classification (GTDB taxonomy): domain Bacteria; phylum Patescibacteriota; class Dojkabacteria; order SC72; family SC72; genus UBA5232. Next base: position 10,699 of record CAYPAR010000011.1, read on the forward strand.
TTGCTAAACTAATTCCCTTTTTTACCTCTTGTGATATATATGTATAGATACTGTTTAAGTTTTCATCACTAGATTGTCCAGATATGGTTTCAATTGTCTCAGAAAGGGGAATACCAGCTTTAAGTAATGCTGCCAGAGATTTGATTGAGATAAGCAGGGTAGGGACTTTTACTTTAATCCCTTGTAATTTCTTTAAGCTTTTTTCTTTCTGCTTATCTTCTACAACAACATTTTCCTTTTTCTTTTCTTTCTTCTCCTCTTTCTGTTCTGTTTGAAGTGGTTCTGCTTGCTGTGGTTCTTCCTTTTTTGGAACCTCGACAACTTTTGCTTCCTCTTTCTCCTTGCCATTCTTTTTTTCCTCTTGTTCCTTTTCAAACTCTTCTAATTGTTTTTTTTCTTCGTCTGTCATTAATCTTTAATTGCGATTACTTTAATTAATTCTTTAATATCAATTATTCCATTGGTTAGTTTAGTAACAGCATCTTCAACCATGAGTTTAAAATCTCCCTTTTTTGCTGTTGTAAGGATTGCGTCCATAGAAGGGTTAGTTATTATCGTATCTCTAAGAGGTTTATCTATGTAAAGTAATTCATAAATACCAACTCTTCCAGAGTATCCAGTGTTGTTACATAAGTCACAACCTACGGCTCTATATAATTTCTGTGTTGGTTTAATAAATTTTTGTAAATCAGGTCTCATCTTTAATAGTTCGCTATTCTCTTTATCACTTTGTAATGTGTATTCCTTTTTACAGTGTGTACATAATCTTCTGCCAAGCCTCTGTGCTACTACTATATTAAGTGTTGATGCAATTAAGAAAGGTTCAATTCCCATATCTACTAGCCTTGGTATTGCACTTACAGAGTCATTTGCGTGTAGGGTAGAGAGTACCAAGTGTCCAGTAAGTGCAGAGTTAACAGTAATTCTTGCAGTTTCAGTGTCTCTAATCTCTCCTACCATGATTACATTAGGGTCTTGTCTTAGGATGGATCTAAGTCCAGTAGCAAAGGTTAAATCACTTTTTACATTAATCTGTATGTGATTTACTCCTTCAATACTGTACTCAACGGGATCTTCAATAGTGGTAATATTCACCTCTCTAGTGTTAAGAATCTTAAGAATCGAGTAGAGTGTTGTGGTCTTTCCACTACCTGTTGGTCCTGTGATTAATATTAAACCGTATGGTTGTCTATATGATTTTTCAAGCATTTCTAGATCATGTTCTCCAAACCCCAAATCTGTCATAGAGTATGATTTGTTTGCTTGGGTAAGTAACCTAATTACAACTTTCTCACCGAAAGATACAGGTAGTATTGACACTCTTGCATCTACATTATATGTATCTTTTTCTTGGGATTTATATACTTCTAATCTATTTAGAGGTTTTTCTTCTTCCTCTTTATCATCTTTCTTCCCCTTCTTTTCTGTTTTATCTTCTTCTTTCTCTACTTTCTCTTCTATTACTTCAGACTGGTTCTCTTCTTTACCTTTCTTCTCTTCCTCTTTTGATTCTTCTCCTTCTATATCAGACTTTTTAATTAGAAAAAGAATTTTTCCATCTTGAGGAGCTAAGTGTACATCTGTTCTTAGTTTTGCTCTTACTTTGATAATGAAAAGGAGACTTTCTTTTAGTTCTGGACCGATTGATATGATGTCTCTTAAAACACCATCTACTCTGTATCTAACTAGGAGAATATCGTCCTCTTTTGATTCTATGTGAATATCAGATGCTCTGCTTTTAAGGGCATCTAGAATTAAAGCATCAAGGAAGTCAGATATATTAATCTTCTTCTTGAGAACATCATCTAATAATTCTAGTAACTCAATCATAACCCTTGGACAGCTAAGAGCTATCTGATACTCACTTTATATATTCAAACTATATTGAAGTAACTATCTCTTTACTTCAATAACTTTTCCAGCCTCTGCATTTGGTGCAGCAATTTGTACTCTTGTTCCAATTGTACAGATTGTATAACCAGTATTTTCTGCAGTTCCACCACTAGGATCCATAGGGATAGATACAATGTAGTTTGCATCTCCCTCTGTTAAAGGTGTGAGGTTTGCACTGTTGTCTCCTGTACCGATTGGTGTTGCACCTGTTGTACACTCTGCAATGGTTCCGAAAGTAGCTAATGTGTTACCATCAGTTGTATACTGGGTAACTGCATTAAGGATAGAGTTCACATCTGAGCTCCTCTGTGCATTTCTTGTATCCCTAAAATTCTTTCCAGGGTTGATAGCAACAATTGTAATTGTAGCAAGGATAATAATCAATGCTACGACTACAAGAATCTCAATGAGTGAGAAACCTTCGTATCTTTTTTTCTCCATAGAAAAATAAATTAATTAAATTAAGTACATATTTAATATACTTAGTAATTGAACTGGTGTCAATTGAAAACAGGAATAGTTTATTATCAAATTGTAAAAATTTTTTCCTAGACAGGTTGGATGCTTTCTAGTACTTTATCTAGTTCTTTTAGTGTGTTTTCTGTTGAATTGCCAAGAATTGTTACTTGGTAGATATTTATCTTGTAAGGAGTTGTCTGATTACTGTTACTGCTTGCTGTTGCAAATATATCTTCAAGATATATGACTTCAAGGCAACCAGGGTCAAAGTATTGCTCTACATCATCCATATCACTAAAAAGACGATTTTTAACTCTTCTAACTTTTGAACCTAAAAAAGTAAACTCTGAGTATGAGATGTTTGTATAGTCAATATATTCAGTGGTCATTCCAATCTCTTTATTTTCCTTTTCTATCTCTTGAATTTTTGCAGGAGGAAAGTCTTTAAACTTTACATATTCTGGACAACCTAGTAAACCTATACCATCAATAATTTTCATTTCAAATAGATTCTCTTTGTCTTTAGAGATGATTAAATTTGTGAGACCAGAGTATTGTACAGATTTTTCTGCAGTTGTTATTGCATCTCCACCTGTATATTCTTTTATCTCCCATCCCTTAGGTAGTTTTGCAGATATATATTCTCCTTTATATTCTGTTTCTGTTGTCTTTTCTTTTTCCACAATTTTATTCTCATCAGTATCTTTTTGAGTAATATTCTCTTTTTTTTGGATTCCCTTCTCCAATTGCTTTACTTTCTTATCTGTCATAAAGATATATACACCTAAACCTATGATAAGGAGAGTAAGAAAAATATTTGTGATTAGTAAAACATTCATCTTTCTAGGAACATTTTTTACAACACTCTCTACTTGAGGAGTTGATTGTATATTGGCATTATTTTTTTTGTTTTCTTCCATATGTATTATTTATTATTTTACATATCTTTATCCCTTCTTACTTAGTTTCTAGGGACTCAAGTATAGAATCTAAAGTAGCTAACTCATTCGAAGTAGCTTCTTTGGAAATGACAATCTGAAAAAGTGTTACTGGCGCCACTTTCTTTAAACCTTTTAGTGGAATCCAGTTTCTTTCACATGAGGCTTCAAATGTTGTGGTGTTTGAATCTACATCATAGAAGACTTCTGTTTCAACTCTTCTTATCTTTAATCCAAAAAGAGTTATTTCAGAATATGCTGTATTTGTATAATCCAATATCTCCGCCTCTACTCCGATTTCCTTATTCATTTTCTCTTTATCATCTTGGAAGCCTTTTGGTGAATCTTTGAAAAGTGTAATTCGTTGACAGCCCACAGAGCCGACTCCATCAAGGATATGCATTTCCATAATGGTTTTATTTCCATTGGAAATTTCGAGTCCTGTTAGACCGGAGTAATCAGATCCTTCTGTTATTAAGTAACTTCCCTCACCATCTTTATATTCCTTTATGGTCCACTTCTCTGGGAGTTCTGCTTTAATATACTTACCTACAAAATTCTTTGTCTGTGGTTTCTCAACAGTCTCTTCTTCTACTTCTGCTTCAACAACTAGCCCACCTTTTTGAGTAATTTTCTCTTGATCTTCTTTCTCTAACTCCTTAATTTTTTTATTTGTTATAAAGATATATATACCTAAACCGATGACAAGGAGAGCAAGTAAAACATTGGTAAAGACTAGCATTTTACCTTTTTTAGGTGCAGTTTTTACAACATTGTCTACTGGAGGTGTAGTTTCTACAACATTGTCTATTGGAGGAGTTGGTTGTAGATTTAAATTATTCTCTTGATTCTCTTCCATTTATTTGTATGTTTAAAATATTATATATATTTAGTATACACATACTTAGAAGAAATATTCAATAATATAGTGTAGAATTACACTGCATTTTATTTTTTACTTAAGCAATATTTTGAAAAAATTACTTTCTTACACATTTTTCTTGTTTTTTTTCTTACTTCTTTTTCCTAGGTTGTCTTTTGCTCAGGAAGAGATAATACTTTTTTGGGGGGAGAATTGTCCATATTGTCATACTGTAAGGGATAAAATTTCTGCTGAGAAATTAAGTGAGAAGATTAATATTGTTGAAATAGAGGTACAGAAGGAGAAAGAGAACATATCTTTGTTTAAAGAAAAGGTTTCTCAGTGTAATATTAATCCTGAGAGAGCAGGAATTCCATTACTTTTTGTAGATAAGAAATGTTACAAAGGTGTTAATTCAATAATGGAAAAGTTAAAGGGAATGATTGAAGAGAGTGAGGAGGAGATAGAGGCTATTGAGGAAATTAATCTTTTAAAAGGGAAGGCTAATACAGAGAAAATGATTGTAATTGTATTTATCTTCTTGGTTTTAACTCTTCTTTTTGGGTATTATAGACAGGATTCGAAAAAAGGGGAAAAGAAAAGAAGAGGAGGGAAAAAGATAGCAATGGTATTTTTCCTACTTTCTCCTTTAATTTTTACATCAAAGGCATATGCTATATGTCCTCTTTGTACAGTTGCTGTTGGTGCAGGGGTAGGTGTGTCTAGATCTTTAGGTATTGATGATGTAATTGTTGGTCTTTGGATTGGAGGATTGTTAGTTTCTAGTAGTATGTGGTTATTTGAGTGGTTGAAAGGGAAAAAAGTAGTAAAAAAGGAAAGTAAAAAGTGGTTAGCTTTGGGTGTTGCTATTTTAATGTACGCCTTAGTATTAGTTCCATTAAAATTTACAGGTATCATTGGTCATCCATTTAACACAATGATGGGGATAGATAAAGTGGTGTTTGGGATTGTACTTGGTAGTATTGTGTTTTTCTCTGCTGGGAAATTACATTTCTATCTTAAGAGACTGAACAGAGAGAAGGTGTATATTCCTTATCAAAAAGTTATTCTTCCTGTCGGGGCTTTGTGGCTGACTACAATAATATTGTATTTAATAGTATACTATTGAACTTAATTTGATTTTTGTGTGTATGTCAAAAGGTAAAAAAGTAACAGAAGAGGATATTAATAAATTGGTGCAGAAGTATGATGCTCTTAAGAAAGATGAGAAGTTAGATCTTTCTGCAGACCAAGATTTGTCTATTGCAATTATGAATTTAATTTCTATTGAAGAGCATCTGTTCTTTAGTGGTGGTAAGACAGGGAATAGTAAGTATTATGAATTATTGAATGAGGTTAGGGAGATGAGGAAGGGGTTATTAAAGAAAATTATTAAAGAATATGATGGTGAGGTATGGTGTATTTCTAAACATTTGTTAGCAGCCAGTTACAGATTGATGGAGTATGGAACAAAATGTCTAGGTAGGGGTAAGAAGAAGGAAGCTGAGGAAGTTTTTGAGAAGGCATATAATCTTTACTCCTTATTCTGGGCATTGAATATGGGTGTTATTAATCTAGAAACAAAGGAGACCTAGTATGGGTAAGGTTGTAAAGAAGAAAAAGGAAACAAAGAAAGAAAAGAAAGATTTTTGGAGTAAGATAGGGGATGTAGTTAAGGATGCTGTAGATTGTTGTTTAGAGTAGCTTCTTTAGATTCTTCTTAATCTGTTTCTACATTGGTATTTTTTCTCCTCACTTTCCAAACATAGTAGAATTTTCCTTTTTTGTGTTGTTTTTTTAAATTTAATCTTTGGAATAAAACTTGTCCTTTTTCGTGATAATTTGTAATATTTTCCCAGATTGTCTGTATTAAGGCTTCCTGTAAGTCTTTCATTCCCTTTCCTCCTTCTCTTTGGAAGTTTCTTATCTCTTCTGGAATACTTTCGTCGTCTTTTGTGGGTGTAGTTAAAATTTTTGGTAGTTCGAAGATTAAAATTACAGAATCTCCTATATACCTATATGGGTTTTTAAGTTTCATTTTTTCTACGATCCTACCTCTTTTGTTATCTGTGATTAATTTGAAATGAGGGATAAGGAAGTCATTATTTAACATGTAATCTACACTGTCATCTGAAAAATATATACTTCTCTCTTTGTTTTCTGGATTCCAGATTTGTAGAAATTGTAATTGGAAGTCATAGGATATATCTTGGCATAACTTTTCTGCTGTTTTTATACATTCTTTATTTGGTTCAAGGAGTCTTTGTCCTTGTTTATATAAATTTCTTTCTTTTCGAGTTAGGGGTATATCTCGCTCTAGTATGCATTCTAACTGATTGCTTGTAATAGAGTGTGTTTTATCAGCAGATTTTTCTTCCTGTGGATTAGGTTGTCCTGTATCGATAAATTGTTCACTGTTCCAAATTTCTACCACTCTTGAATTTGTATCTATCTAAATTAATTGGTTAGGCAGTGAAAAATACGGAGAGGGAGGGATTCGAACCCTCGGTGGACTTTTAGATCCACGACTCGTTAGCAGTGAGTTCCTTTCGACCACTCAGGCACCTCTCCACGGTAATGGGTAATTATACTTTATATTAGGTTTTTATGCTATTAGTCCAATCTGTATAGTCAGAGAAGATTCTTTGAATTACAACACTTCTTTCTCTCTCGTATGTGAGGTAGAGTACTGTGTATGTATATACATGGAGCTGTCTTAGTTGTGTATAACCTTTTACTAAAGCATTTCTTTTTGGGAATCTTTCTAATGTTCTAATCTGTTTGAGTATGTGCTTTATACTCTTTATAGCAACCTTTTCTGACAGGGATGTTTGTTTTATGTATTGATAGATAAGGTCTAAATCCTGTCTTGCTTCTATTGTGATTTCTAGAGTGTATTTAGAATCCATATTTTTTGTTTAATTCTGTAACTACATCTTCAAAATTACATACTCTTCCTGCTAAGGTATCCTCAAAACCTTTCATGATTTCTCTGTGGAAGTTTAGTTCAGCCATATCTTTGTCATATTTCTCAGAACTAAGAATAGTTAAGGCTTTATGTCCATTCTTAGTT
>CAYPAR010000012.1:0-14417 GCA_964408765.1 uncultured Candidatus Saccharibacteria bacterium
GTCTGATGATTACTCTCTATACTACTAATCTCTCCAGTCATATTTCTATGGCATTAAATATTAATACAAGATTGGGGTAGTAAATCTGTGAGTTAGAATAACAAATTTATTAAGGTTTTACAAACCGAATCTAATTATTCTTCTTTTATAAATTCTATCAAATCTTTTACATTCTCTAGTGTTACAAAATGACCACTAGTATAAGATTTAAAAGTAACTTTTGCTCCAAGTGATTTAAAATATTCACTACTCTCTTCACCCCACTGATAAGGCACAACCATATCATCTGTACCGTGACATATAAAAACCTTAAGATGTTTAACAGACTTTTTAGTATATCTATCTTCTTTTACAAAATCTGGTACATAACCACTAAGTGCAACAACCTTACTTATACTCTCCCCCATAATCAATGCTAAGCTTTGTGCTAACATTGCTCCCTGACTAAAGCCTAATAGCACAATGTTTTTCGTATCTAAGTCATATTCTTCAATAGCTTCATTGATAAAAACCTGTGCAGATTTCAAAACCTCATCAAACTCAGCTACTACAAATGAGCCATTTTCTTCAAAATTCCAAAATGCATATCCTGGAAAAACGGTAATTGGACCTCGCAAACTGAAAATATGGTAAGTTTCTTTAAAATCTTCTACAAGTGATAATAAATCTCTCTCATCACTTCCATATCCATGGAATAAAAAGATTGCAGGTTTTTTCTTATCTAACTCTTCTGGAGCAGAGTATTCAAAAACAAAATTAGTTTTCATATCTCTCTACAAATCTAATATCCTAAGTATTTCCTTATGAATATCTTCAATACTTGGTGTTGCATCTACTTCAACTAAGATACCTCTCTCTATATACTTCTCTAATATTGGAGTAATAGTTCTATTGTATTCTTCTATTCTCTTTCTAATTTTCTCTGGTTTGTCATCATCTCTTTGAATCAATTTCGTATTACACTTATCGCAAATTCCCTCCACTTTCTCCTTCTTAAACTTAGGATGGAATGTCATACCACAATTAGGACAGTATGTACGAACAGACATTCTCTCAATTGCTGTTTCTGCTGAAAGTGTAAAGTGTATGAAAAGATCTAGTTCTCTTCCTTTCGATTTAAGTAATTCATCAAAAAGTTCAACTTGTCCCACATCCCTTACTACGGAAACAAAAGCCCAATTCTTTTTAGAATCAAATCTATTAAGCCACTTGGGAAACATTCTGTTATATATGATATCGTTAGGAACAAATAGTCCTTTAGATGTATATTCTTCGGTGGCAATTACAGCATCTTCATCTTTTGCATCATACATCTTCCTAATCATCTCACCAGTACCAATATTCTCAAAATCATATTTTTGAACTAGAAGATCTACCTGTGTATCCTTACCACAACCAGATGGTCCATGAAAAAGAATAGTCATTGGTTTGTTGAAATTTTTCATAGCAATACTAAGTAAGTTTATATCATTACAAGAAATAGTATATCAAAAATATCAAAGCGATGGCTATTACTATGTGATTTAATCTAATTTTAATTTAGTAATAATAGAATAACAAGAATGAAGAATACTCAACAGCACAAGATTTGTCATATTTATAACAGAGGGAACAGAAAAGAACTTATCTGTTTAGAGCAAGTTGATTACGATGTTTTGTTTAACCTTATACAGAAATCTTTCGATCAGTATAATTTTGATATCATTAGTATTTGTATAATGCCCAATCATTTCCACCTTCTTGTTGTGCAAACTGGGAAGATTAGTATTTCAAAGCCTATGCATAATATTGGTACTAAATATCCACAATATATAAATAAGAAATATGAATTATCGGGACATCTATTTCAAGATAGTTATAAGTGCAAGGAAGTTTCAGATTTTATCTATTTTAGGAAGATTGTTGATTATATACACAAGAACCCAAATAAAGTCAGAGTAGGAGAAAACATATCCTATCGACTTTATGAAAACAAATTTCTACAAGATTACTACAATGTCTTACTAACATATTGGAATGAATAAATTTCCCTTCATACAAACTTATAGTACCTTAACTAATCGTAACAATTACTTATATAGTCGTTATGGGAAGAGAGAAATTTAACAGGGTAACCCTGTTGAACTATAGGTATTTGTCATAACTCCTCGTTGTAATCATAGATTCTACTTGCCTTTTTACCTCAAGAATCACACCGACTACAATCAAAAGCCCCGTACCAGAGAATACTGCTCCACTTACTAACCCTATCCTAACAAATATATCAGGAAGAATTGAGAGTAAGGCTAAGAAAATTGCACCAACAGCTGCAAGTCTAAGACTAATTTTCTGCAGATACTGAGATGTCTGCTCTCCAGGTCTGATACCTTGAATGAAAGCACCTTGTTTCTGTAAATTCTCTGCCAATTCATCTGTTTTGAATACAACAGATAGATAGAAGAATGAGAATGCAATAACTAAAACAAAGGTTAATATATCTTTAGCATATGGATTATTTAGAAAATCAATTACTTTCTGAGAAATATCTGTAACAGTCGGATTAAAGTTCTTACTGATAAGGAATTTTCCTACTAATTGTGGGAAAGAGAGAAATGCCATTGCAAAGATTACCGGCATAACTCCTGATTGAGTTAATTTGATAGGCACATAACTTTCTAATGCTCCTCCTGTTCTAACTCTTCTTGAATACTGTATTTTAACTCTTCTTTCAGCTGTGGTTACAATAACAACAGCAACAATCATTATCAATGAAAGAACAATGAATAAGGTTTTCTGTAGTCCATCCATCATAACAAAGTTAGATCTTACAGTTCCAGGAATGCCTGATAAAATACCTAACATGATAAGGTAGGATGAACCTCCACCAAGACCACTTTCTGATATTAACTCACCAAACCACATCATCATGATAGAACCTGCAGTAAATGTTGCTACCATTGTTGCTAAATCTAATGGTCCTAATTTAGTAATTAATCCAAAACCTAACAGAGTTGAGTAGATCACAAAAGATTGTAAGATTGCTAATGGTACTGTAAGAAGTCTTGTATACATAGATATTTTTCTTCTTCCATCAGCGCCTTCTTTTCTTGTTTCATCTAGTGCTGGGATAACTGTACCTAATAGTTGGAAGATAATAGAGGCATTAATATATGGAGTTAGACCAATCGCAACAATAGATGCTGTTTCTAAAACACCACCTGATACAGCAGAGAGAACATCTCCCATACTTGTTCCTTCAAAAAGACTTTTAATAGCATCTGCAGGGATACCTGCTACTGGAATTGAGGATAGTAGTCTAAAAATAACTAAGATTAGTAAAGAGAAGATTATTTTATCTCTAATATCTTTTGTTTTAAAGATTTGTTTAAGTCTCTCTATTAATTTTTTCATTGTATTAGGAGGTTATTTTATAGAACCACCTGCTTTCTCTATTTTTGCAAGGGCTGATTGTGATGTTTCAATACCTTCTATTATTAGCTTTTTCTTAATATCTCCCTTACCAAGAATCTTTACTGCTTTTGAATTCTTTTTAGCAACACCTTTTTTAAGTAGGGTTTCCATACTTACAACATCACCATCTTTAAACTCTTTCTCTAGAGTCTCTAAGTTAATAGCTTGAGTCTCTACTTTAAATTTCTGATTGAAACCTTTGTATTTGGGCATTCTTCTAAAGAATGGTACATTACCACCTTCAAAGAACTGCATAGATTTATGACCAGCTCTAGATGTTTGACCTTTTGTACCTCTTCCTACTGTATGACCACCAACACCAGATCCATAACCTCTTCCTTTTCGTTTGCCTGCCATTATTCTATTTTTTCTTTTTGGTATATTCTCTAGTTTCATTACTTTTCTTTACTTACTTTATCTTCTGCTTTTTTAGTTTCCTTTTTCTTAACCTCTTTTTTAATAGGTTTCTTTCTATCTTCCTTTGCAAATTTACTCTTTTTATCAGCTTTCTTCTTCTCCATTTCTTTCTTCCTCCTTTTTTCTTCCTTAGCTCTTCTCTCTTTCTCTGTTTCTGCTTTCAAAGCAATTCTTTCTTGCATTTTTGTCATTCTAGACAATACTCTTGCATTTCTTAATGTTTTTAGTGCTTCAAATGTACAATATGCATTTCCATTTGCATCAGAACTACCTAAGATCTTTCCATATACATTGTCTACTCCTGCCAATTCTAATACTGTTCTTACAGAAGATCCTGCAATTACTCCAGTACCTGGTCTTGCCGGCCTTAAAAGTACTTTAGCAGCACCAAACTTGTGAACAACTTCATGAGGAATTGTATCTCCAGCTAAGTCTATTCTTGTTGCTGCTTTTGTAGCTAATCTTTCTCCTTGTGCTACTGCAGTTCTTACATCAGCTCCCCTTCCAAGTGCTACACCAACTGTTCCATTTCTATCACCTACAACAACTACTGTACTAAATCTTAACTTCTTTCCTCCTTTAGTAACTTTAGCAACCCTTCTAACAGGAAGAGTTTTCTTCTCAAATACTTTCTTTTCTCCTCTAGGTTTTCTAAATTTCTTTTTGTCCATTTTTTACTTTCTAAATATTAACTCCTTCTTTTCTTAATTCTTCAACAAAAGATTTTATTAATCCATGATATTTATATCCACTTCTGTCAAAAACTAATGATTCATATTTCTTAGCTAATGTTGCAAACTTCTTTGCCATTACTAATATATCTTTTTCATTTCCTTTTGACATCATAGATTTAATAACGATGTTTTTATCATCATCAGCAATACCAGCATAGAAGTACTTGTTACTCTTAAATACAAATACTCTTGGCTTTTCAGAAGTCCCATGAAGAGTCTTCCTTATATGCTTTTTTCTTCTTATTCTTCTTTCGTTTTTAGTTTTAATTGCCATTTCTTTAATAATTATCTATATATTTTAAGCTGCTACACTTGCTTTAGAACTCTTTCTTCTTACATATTCACCTTCATATCTTATACCTTTCCCTTTGTAAGGTTCTGGTTTTCGAATTTCTCTAATCTTTGCTGCAAATTCACCAACTTTCTGTTTATCATATCCTTTTACAGTAATCTTTGTTTCTTCAGGTACTTCAACTTGAACTCCTTCTGGAGCTACCATCTTAATTGGATGATTCCAACCAAGACTCATTACTAAATCTCCGCCTTCCATTCTTGCTCTGTAACCTACTCCTACCAACTCTAGATTCTTAGAGTATCCATTCTTAACGCCATAAACAGCATTGTTAATTAGCATTCTGTAAGTACCATGATTTGATTTTGCTTGTTTTGTCTCATTCTTTCTCTTCAATGTTATGACACCATTTTCCATTGCAACCTCTAAATCTTCTGGGAGAATAATTTTCATTTCTCCAAGAGGACCTTTAACATGTACCTCTAATCCATTCAATGATACCTCAACTCCATCTTCAATTTTGATTGTATCTTGTCCTATTCTAGACATAACTACCAAACTTTACATATAAATTCACCTCCAAGATCTTGGCTCTTGGCAACCGAACCTGACATGACTCCTTTTGAGGTACTAATAATAGAAATACCTCTTCCATTCATTATCGGTTTTATTTCTTTTTTAGACACATAGATTCTCTGTCCTGGTTTGCTCACTTTTTGTAGTTTTGTAATAACTGGTTCTTTATCATTGTAAGCAATTTTTACTTCTACTGTCTTTTTATCATCGCTAACTTCAAAGTCATCAATCATCTCTTCTTTTTTAAGAACAGAAAGTATTTCCCTGTTAATATTAGTATTTATAACAGAGACACTCTCCTTTTTTCTCATTATTCCATTTTGTATTCTTGTTAGCATATCTGCTATTAAGTCGTTCATTTTTTTATTTATTAAATTACCAAATAGATTTTTTAACACCAGGGATTTTACCCTGACTCGCTAATTGTTTAAAACAGATTCTACATAATCCATAATGTCTAATGTAACCTCTTGCTCTTCCACATTGTGAACATCTGTTATGTACTCTAGTACTATACTTTGAGCTTTTCTTTAGTTTTTTTGCTTTGTATTCTTTAGCTGCGGTTGACATTCTTAGTGAATGGGAATCCAAATTTATCTAAAAGAGCTTTACCACCCTCATTATCTTTGGCTGTAGTTACAATTGTAACTTCAAGACTTCTTATCTTTGTGACATTGTTAGGATCTATTTCAACAAATACAGTGTGATCCTCTATTCCTAAAGAATAGTTTCCTGCACCATCAAAAGATTTTGGACTTAATCCTCTGAAGTCTTTTGTTCTTGGTAAAACAATATTTACCAATTTGTCAAAAAACTGCCACATTCTATCTCCTCTTAATGTGACTGATGCTCCAATATCCATTCCTTGCCTTATCTTAAATGCTGATACTGCTTTCTTTGCTTTGTTAATAACAGGTTTCTGTCCAGTTATCTTTGTAAGCATTTCTACTATTTCATCCATTGCACCTTTATTCTCTACTGTTTCCCCAGCTCCAATATTTACAACAATCTTTTTCAAAGTAGGAACCTCCATAACATTACCATAGTTCTGTTCTTTCATTAATTCCTTACTTATTCTTTTTTTGTATTCTTCTTGTAATCTGTTCATATTTACTTTTTACTTTCTTTTTTAACTGTTTTTGTTTTAGTTGTTTTCTTAACTTCCTTTTTCTCTTCTTTTTTAACTTCTTTCCTTTCTACTTTCTTCTTTGTAACTGTTGTTTTTTCTTTTTCAACAATATCTTTACTGCACTTTTTACATACTCTAACAGGCTTTCCATCTACTCTTTTAATACCTACTCTTGTTGGTTTGTTACAGTTAGGACAAACTAACATTACTTTTGACAACTCAAATGGTTTTTCAATTGTCAAAATTTCAGATTGCCTTGTTTGACCATCTCCTTTTAAATGTCTTTTGTAAAGATTTAAACCTTCAACTATTACACTGTTTTTCTTAGGACTTACAGCAACTACAGTTCCCTGTTTTCCTGTCTCCTTTCCGTATAGTATTTTTACTGTGTCTCCTTTTTTAATCTTCATAATTATATTTCTTTAAAGTACTTCTGGTGCTAAAGATAATATTTTATCAAAGCCACCCTCTCTTAATTCTCTTGCTACCGGCCCAGAAATTCTTGTTCCCCTTGGTGTTTTATTCTTCGGATCCACCAAAACAACTGCATTATCATCAAACCTTATGTATGTACCATCTTTTCTTCTTAATTCTTTCTTTGTTCTTACTACTACAGCTTTGTATAATTCATGATCTTTCACTCCTGTATTTGGTATTGTTTTCTGGACAGAAACAACAACAATATCCCCTATTTTTGCATATCGTACTTTAGAAGCACCTGGTATAGAAACTACCTTTACTTCTCTTGCACCACTATTATCTGCTACTTTTACTATTGATTCTTTCTGTATCATAACTATACTTTCTTAAGAACAATCCATCTTATTTTTTTAGAATATGGTCTGCTCTCTCTAATTACTACTTTATCTCCTACTTTAAGTTCTTCTTCTGTATGAGCAAAGTAAACCTTTTTTCTCTTAACCCTTTTCTTATATATAGGGTGACTTTCAAGAGTATCAACTCTAACTTTTACAGTCTTTTCCATGCTGTTACTAACAACAACACCCTCTATTTCTCTTTTTTTACTTTTAATTTTTGTTTTTTCTTTATCTTTATTCATTTTTAAATTCCGGTTTGTATTTTATCAATTATTTACTGTATTCTCAAGCTATATCTCTCTTTTAGTCACAAATTTAGTTTTTACAGAAAACTTGTGTCCTGCTAATCTCATCGCTTCTTTTGCTGTTTGTTCATCAACACCACCAATTTCCAATAAAATTGTTCCAGGTAACACAACTGCTACATATCCTTCTACTGTACCTTTTCCTCCCTGCATCTTACTATTAATAGATCTCTGTGTATAAGGTTTATGTGGAAAAATCTTAATCCAAACCTTCCCTTTTCTCTTAGTATATCCAGCAACAGCTCTCCTTGCTGCTTCTATTTCTCTTGCATTAATCCAACCCTGTTCCATTGCCTTTAATCCATATTCACCAAAAGTTACTTCGTTGTTAACAGTAGCAACTCCTTTCATCTTTCCTCTAAATTCTTTTGCATGTTTTCTTTTCCTTGGCTGTAACATATTTTTATTTTAAAATATTATTCTTCAGTTTCATCAATATCATCTTGTTCATCTTTGTAAATCCAAACTTTAATACCCATTAATCCTGCATCTTGTGTTTCTGCAGCAATACTTGCATAGTCTACATTTGCCCTAAAAGTTTGTGCTGGTACAGAACCTGCTCCTGCTTTAACCGTTCTCGCTTGACTTGCATTATTAATTCTTCCAGATACCCAAATCTTTGTACCTTTTGCTCCTGCTGCCATAATCTTTTCTATTGCACTTGCTACTAGTAATTTAGAAGGTTGTCTTCTTTCAATTCCATCAGCTATTGTTCTTGCTACAACTCTTGCTGAAAAATCAGCTTTTCTAATTTCTCTAATCTTAAGATCTACCTCTGTTTTAGTCATTCTCTTTAATTCTTTTTGTAGAAGATCTATTCCTTCTCCACCTCTTCCAATTGCAACACCTGGTCTTGCTACATACACTAGAATTTCTAATTTACCAACAGACCTTTTAATCCTTATTCTATCTATACCAGCATCTTTCATAGATTCGTGAATCTTCTCCTTTATCTTTAAATCCTGTGATAAAGTCTTAGGAAAATCTGTCTTATGTGCATACCATCTCGAATCCCATTCTTTGTTTACTCCAATTCTTATAGCTTTTGGATGTACTTTTCTTCCCATCTTACTTGACTGTTAATTCTAAATTAATATGTGATCTCCTTTTATCTATTCTTGAGACCCTACCTCTTGATTCAAATCTTGTTCTTTTTAGTATTCTTGCTTCATCTACAGATATTTTACTAATTACTAATGCATCTTTATCTACACCATATTTCTCTCTTGCATTTGCAACTCCTGACATTATTGCTTTTTTAACTGTTACAGCACCTTTCTTGTTTACCAACTCTAACATCTCTAATGCTTCTGCTACACTTTTTCCTCTAACCATATCTACAACCAATCTCAGTTTGAGTGGTGATTCTGCCATATCTTTAACTTTTACTGTTACAATTTTGTCTTCCATAATTTTTATTCTGATTTAGATTCTTCAAATCTACCGCTACTTCCGTAGACTTTAGATAATTTACCTTTCTTAGCATGACCTCTAAACTTCCTTGTCATTACAAATTCTCCTAATCTATGACCTATCATTGATTCAACTACTAATACTTCTTCATGTTTCTTACCATTATGTACTAAGAATTTCATGCCAACCATTTCCGGAGTGATAGTAGAAGATCTTGCCCATGTTTTAATAGGTGCCATGCTTCCTGTCTCTTTAGCTTTGGCTACTTTCTTCATTAATTTTTCATCTGTGTATGGTCCTTTTTTAAGCGATCTAGACATATTTTGTTATATATAAATTATTTCTTTGCAAACGGTCTTGTTTTAGTTCTTCTAGTTTTAATAATAAACTTTTCTGTTCTCCTATTCTTTCTTGTTCTTGTACCAACAAGGTTGCCCCACTTATCTTTAGCAGGTCCTCCGATAACACCTTTACCTTCTCCACCACCGTGTGGATGCTCTGCTGGGTGCATTGCCATACCTCTTACCTCTGGTCTCCAACCTAGATTTCTCTTCCTACCCGCTTTTCCTAACTTAACATTCATATTTTCTTCGTTACCAACTTGTCCAATTGTTGCCATACAATCTGCAAATACTAGTCTAATTTCTCCAGATGGCATTTTTAACTGTACATATTTTCCTGTTGGATCAATACCTTGAACAATAATTTCCTGCCCTGCAGATCTTCCGAATACCGCTCCATGTCCAGGAACATTTTCAACACAATTTACTGCTGTTCCTGAAGGGATATTCTTAACCATCATTGCATTACCAGGTAAGATATCAACCTTCTCTCCTGATACTACACTATCTCCAACCTTTAAACCTTTAGGTGCAATTATATATCTTCTCTCTCCATCTGCGTAAAGAAGTAGTGCTAAATGTGCACTTCTGTTTGGATCAAAGTACAATCCAGTTACTTTTGCAGGAATACCAAACTTATCTCTCTTAAAATCAACTATTCTAATTCTTCTCTTAAAGCCACCTCCTCTATGTCTAACAGTAATCTTACCCTGATTATTCCTCCCAGCTTTCTTCTTTTTAGGAATAGTAAGATTCTTTGGTCCTCCATCCTTTTCAAGCATACTCCTGTCTGCTAGTTTTGTTGTTCTTCTTGTCGAAGTTGTAGGTTTAAACTTTCTTATAGCCATTTTAATTCTTCAAAAATTCATCTATTTTATCTCCCTTTTTAAGGGTTACTATTACTTTAATTTTATCTGTCTGTCTTCTAGGTTTATATGTTCTTAAATCTCTTTTCATTTTTCCTGGTTTTACAACAGTATTAACTTCAACAACCTTTACTTTGTATTTAGTTTCAATTGCATCAGCTATTTCAATTTTGTTATATCCTTTATCTATCAAAAAAGTATACTTGTTATGAGCATTTGCCATAGCATAGCTCTTCTCAGAGATCATAGGTTGTAGGTTAATTGTTTTATTTTTCATTTGTTAATCTTTTTTCTAATTCATCTACTGCTTCATTATCTATATATGTAAATCTGTTTCTTGCAATATGTTTTGCATTTACCTTTAATGGACTTACTATTTCTACTCCATCTATATTTCTTACTTTCTTAGTAAATTCAATATTATCTGTAATTACAAGAGCCGTTAACGATTTTGTATTTTTCATGTCCTTCTTTATCTTTTCAATATCTTCCTTTGCAATGTCAGTAAATTCCAATATTTTTTTCCTTAAACTTTCTGAGAGTAAAACACATGTAGCCTTTCTCGCCATCTTCTTGTTAATCTTCCTATTCCAATTTCTGTCTCCAACATTACCAAAAGCTACTCCTCCACCAACCCATATTGGAGATCTTGAGGAACCAACTCTTGCTCTTCCTGTTCCTTTTTGCCTCCAAGGCTTTTTGCCACCACCAGAAACATCACCCCTATCTTTTACATTTGCAGTAGATTTTCTTTCATTACTACTGTAAACATACAAGACTTGAGCTACCAAATCAGCATTAAAAGGAACACCCCAAACCTTAGGGTTTCTTTTTACTTTAACTTCCTTCTTTTCAACTTTGATACCTTTCTTAGTTGTTGTTTTTTTCTTTGTTTCTGCCATTTTACTTTGTATATATTGCAATTAAATCTCCTTTAGAACCCGGAATTGGTCCTTTTAATAGTAAGAGATTATCTTTAATATCAATAATTTCTCTTGCATCTAATGTTATTTTATCCTGACCCATCCTACCTGCCATTTTCTTTCCTTTCCAAACTCTACCTGGTGTAGTACCTGCACCTATGGAACCTGGTGCTCTATGTCTATCTGATTGTCCGTGTGTTTTAGGACCACCTGCAAAACCATGTCTTTTAACAACTCCTGCAAAACCCTTACCTTTTGAAACTCCACTTACAACTACTTTATCTCCAACTACAAAGATATTTGACTTAATCTCATCCCCAATCTTTATATCCTCCCCTAAACTTCCTTTAAAGTAAGATGTTCTCTCTGGCACTCTTTTTGCAACAGAATACCTTCCTTTCATTGCTTTTGTAGGATTTTTCTTTTCTCCTAGACCTAACTCAAAACCTTCTGGTTCTAAGTATGAAAGAATACATCCTGAAACATCTACGACAGTAACAGGAACGACCTTGTCATCCTTGAAAACTCTTGTCATACCTTTTTTTGTTCCTATTAATGCTTTCATATTTTTTTAATTAATTACTGTATTCCAATATCGACACCTGCAGGCATTTGTAAATGCTGTAGGGCATCTATTGTTTTAGGTGTTGGATCAATTATATCTATTACTCTTTTATGAGTGTTTATCTCAAAGTGTTCAATTGAGCTCTTGTAAATAAATGGAGACCTGTTTACTGCAATCTGTCGCCTTTTTGTAGGGAGAGGGATTGGCCCAGCAACTTTAGCACCTGTGCTAACAGCTGTTTCAATTATACTTTTCGCTGCCTTATCAACGACTAGAGAATCGTATCCTCTTAACTTTACTCTGATTTTTGCAGTTTGGTTTGCCATTCTATTTAAAAGAGCTAAATTAATTTACTTGCAGAGGGCAGTTTCCTGCCCTCCACATTTAACATCTTACTTTAAGATCTCAGTAATAATACCTTGTCCAACAGTTTGTCCACCCTCTCTAATTGCAAAGGAAACTCCCTTTTCAATTGCGACTGGTGATACAAGCTTTACTGTAAACTCTGTATTATCTCCTGGAGCGACCATCTCTACTCCTTCAGGTAATATAACCTCACCTGTTACATCTGCGGTTCTAATGTAGAACTGTGGTTTGTATCCTGTAACAAATGGGGTATGTCTTCCACCTTCTTCTTTACTTAAGACATAGACCTCAGCTTTGAAATCTGTGTGAGTCGTTACACTTCCTGGAGCTGCTAAAATCTGTCCTCTTTGGATATCTTCTCTCTTTAATCCTCTTAGTAAAATACCTACATTATCTCCCGCTTGTCCTTCACTTAATGTCTTGTTGAACATTTCAACTCCTGTAACTGCTGTCTTCTGAGTTTTCTTACCTAAACCTAAAACCTCTACTTCATCACCGACCTTAACAATACCTCTCTCAATTCTACCTGTTGCTACTGTTCCTCTTCCTTCAATAGAGAAGATGTCCTCTACTGGCATAAGGAATGGCTTGTCAGTATCTCTTTCTGGTACTGGAATATATTCATCAACAGCTTTCATCAATTCTTTAACAGCGTTTGCTCCTTCTTCCTCACCCTTAAATGCTTTAAGGGCACTTCCTACAATAATAGGACAATCTGCATCATATCCATTTTTCCCTAATTGCTCTTGTACATCTGCTTTAATCAATTCCAAAATCTCTGGGTCTGCATCACCAAAGTCATTGATAAATACAACCATCTTAGGAACACCTACCTGTTTTGCAAGAAGAATATGCTCCTTTGTCTGAGGCATAGCACCATCTCCAGATGAAATGACTAATATTGCACCATCCATCTGTGCAGCACCTGTAATCATATTCTTAATGTAGTCTTTGTGACCTGGACAGTCTACTAATGCGTAGTGTCTGTTGTCTGTCTCAAACTCTACATGTGCAACTGCAATTGTAATTGCTTTCGCCTTTGCTTCTGGATCTTTGTCCAACTTATCAATCATTGCATCCGCCTCAGGGGAGAATGTTCTTAGAATACCTCTGACTAATGTGGTCTTACCGTGATCAACGTGACCCAAAGTTCCGATATTCATGTGTGGCTTTGTTCTTGTAAATTCACCTGCCATAAATATATTTTTAAAAATTTAATTATTTATATTATTTAATACCTTTGATTATCTTCAGGTCACAATTTAGCAACCTGCGATGAATATTATCAAAAAGTGAAGATTAATGCAAGCCCTGTCTTATATAAGCCAACATCAGGCCTGACCTAGGCCTGCCCCCAGTTAATAAAATTTTAATAATACTCAGAAAACCTCAACAATACAGCACTATTTGCTCGCAAATTTCCCTGCGAACATCTTAAAAACTCAGCATAGCAAAAACAACCCTTTTCAAGAACACCTTTGCAACAAGAGAATATTGAACTAGTACAAGATATGAACGCGGGACAGACCTAGGTCAGGCCTGTTGAGATTACCAATCTTTTGTATCAATTTTATGTAACTCTATACCCTTTTTGAAGATGGATATAAGAAGGATGATTGCCATAACTACGGAAAGGACAAAAAGTGCAATATCATACTGAGTTACCGTATATCCGTAGATATCAAAGTAATAAACTTTGGAAAAGAACATATATATAGAAAATAATGCTCCTACTATCCTAATCTCTGTAGGACCAAACAGTCCAAATGCATTCCTGTTCTGCCCTTGTACATGAGTAACCAAATCAACATGAGACATCAATGCTAAATAGATAGATGCAAAAAGAAGAGCAATTTCTATCTTAAAAAATCCTGAAAGACCTATACCTAATGACAAAGTTATAACCGCAACTGCATCTACAATTTTATCAATATAGTAACCATACTTAGGTCTCCCTTTATTTCTGTATCTTGCAATACTTCCATCAAAAGAATCTCCAAACCAGTTAACAAATAAACCAAAAGGAATCAACAGTATATACCACCTATTTATAAATCCAAACACAAAACCTAACCCCGTTATTATCATTCCAATATATCCAAGTACTGTTAAATGGTCAGGATTTATCCATTGAGGTATTCTAGGACAGATCCATTCCTTAGCTTTTTCTTCTGCTTTTCCTGTAATTGCTGTATTAATAGCTTGTTGTTCTTTCCCTCTAG
>CAYPAR010000013.1:0-8804 GCA_964408765.1 uncultured Candidatus Saccharibacteria bacterium
TATAACTTTACAAACCAGGTTGGTCTTGAAATTTACATACAAAAAGGGGCATAATGTACTGTATGAAATATAGTGTAGGATTTTCTAATTCTAAGAAAAGTAAATTTTCTTCTACTAGAAAGGGAAGAACTGTAAGAACTCTAGGTAAATCAGTTTCTGGTTTTGGATTTAATACATACAAGAATGTAAAGAAATATTCTTCTAATCGTATCGGTAGTACCAAATTGTCTAGGAGAGATAAAAAAGGTGGAAAAAATCCAGAATTTAAGAAGAGGATAAAGAAAGTGTTATATATTATTCTAGGTGTTGGATTTTTCACAGGATGTATAGGTCTGATAGTCTTAGGTGCCTATCTTAAAAAGATTGGTGATGCTCTTCCTTCTCCAGATCAGTTAATTGAAAGGTCATCAGATCAAAGTACACAGATTTTGGATAGAAATGGAAATCTTCTTTACACAGTTTATGGAGATGAGAATAGGGAGTTTGTACCTCTTGACAAGATTCCAGAGCATACAAAGAAAGCTTTGTTAGCGGCAGAAGATGCTGAGTTCTACCAACATAAAGGTCTAGATTATTTTGGTATTATGAAAGCTTTTTTTCAGAATCTAAAAGGTGGAAAAGTTGTGCGAGGAGGGAGTACTCTTACACAACAGTTAGTGAAAACAACATTATTGGAAGATCTCTTAGGAAAAGAGGCATATGAAAGAACTCTTTCTAGAAAGATTAAGGAGGCATTGATTACAATGCAGGTTGAGCAGACATTTACTAAGGATGAAATTTTACAAATGTATATGAATGAAGTGTTTTTAGGTGGTGTAAATTATGGATTCCAAGCAGCTGCCAACTCATATTTTGGTAAAAATGTAAGTGAATTGACATTAGCAGAGAGTGCTTTAATTGCAGGGTTAATTCAAAGTCCTAGTAACTATGCTCCAATATTTGGTGCTATGCCTGAGATGGCTAAGGTAAGACAGAACTATGTACTAGATCAATTGGAACAGAAACAAAGAATATTTGGTGTTTCTAAAGAGGATATAGAATCTGCAAGGGATGAAGAGTTAGTGTACAAAAGTAGTAGAATAGATATTAAGTCTCCTCATTTTGTTTTCTATGTTAAAGGTTTGTTGGAAGAAGAATTTGGTGTTGATGTAGTACAAAGAGGTGGACTCAAAGTAACAACAACTTTAGATCCTACTTTGCAGGGTATTGCAGAGGAGGAGATTATCAGGGGTGTTGCAGATAATAAAAGGCATAATGTTAATAATGGTGCAATGATTGTTATAAATCCTAAGAATGGACAGATTCTGGCAATGGTGGGTTCTGTTGATTATTGGAATATTGAGGATCCTAGAATAGATGGAAATGTAAATATTACAACCAGTATGAGACAGACTGGTTCTTCTGTTAAACCATTTGTATATCTTAATATGATTAGTCAGGGTTACGGTCCTTGGTTGGTAACACCGGATATTGATAATATCTCTTTTGGGAACTACAAACCTAAGAACTGGGATGGGAAGTATCTTGGATTAATGACAGCTAGGAAAGCTTTAGTTCTGTCTAGAAATATTCCTACTGTATATACTCTTCAGGTTGGTGGAATTGATAACTATCTTCAATTAATGCAGAAGCTTGGGATACAAGGGATTGAAAACAAAGCAAGTTATGGATTAAGTCTTGGACTTGGTTCAGCAGAGATGAGGATGTTAGATTTGACTAATGCGTATGCTAGCCTTGCAAATAGTGGTGTTAGGCACGATAGTGTGGCAATATTAAAGGTTGAAGATTCTAAAGGGAAAGTTCTTAAAGAGTTTAAGGAGTCAGAAGGACAGAGGGTTATAGATGAGAAAGAAGCCTATGTTGTTAACTGGATGATTTGTGATATGAATGGGTTTAATGATAGATATGCAAATAGATCCTTCTATATTGGAAAGAATAAACTTTGTGGAAAGACAGGAACAACAGATGGTCCTAAAGATTTGTTAGCCTTTCAATATAATCAGAGCTTGGTAGTTGGAGTTTGGAATGGAAATAACAATAATGAAGTCATGCCTGGTGGTTGGTCTTCAACTGTTTCTTTGGATATAACCAATTCATTCTTTAGAAGAGTGATAGATAAATACAATGAGTTCAATTTCAATAGACCTGCTGGTATTATGACGGCCTCTGTGTGTACTGATACAGGAGGGTCTCCTACAGATGAAGTTGAGTGTAACAAAGAAGCGTCAATATATATCGCTGGTAGAGGTCCACAGGTAGATGCAAGAAAGACAATAGAGGTCTGTACCGCAAATGATGCTATTCCTACTAATTTAGATGCAGCAAGGCTCTTTGGTCTGACGTCTCCTAAGATTCTTCTTACTACAAAATTAGAAAATCCTAATCAGGTAGATGCTTATAGATCTCATCTCTTAGGTTCAGGCACATATATTTTCGAAGAACCAAATACAGAACTTTGTCCATTACCTCTTGGTCCTGGTAATGCTCCAGTTGTAGATATTGTTAGACCGAGTTCTGGGCAGAAAGTAGAATCAGGTAAAAACTTAGAAATAGCTGGGTCTGTTCGTTTTGCTGGATCTCTAAAAGCATTTACAGTCAAAGTAAATGGTAGTGATATTTCTGGTGTAGGAGTACCAACAGTAAATGCAGATGGTACTTTTGTAGTGAATTATTTAGTATCAGGTAGTGCTCCTACTCTAAATATTGTAGTAAGTGTAAAAGATTCTGCAGGTAAGAGTGATAGTAAGAGTGTGTCTGTTAGTGTGTCAGGTGTTGCTGCTACTATTTCTCTAGTAGCTCCAACGAATGGTTCTACTGTGACTAAAGGAGTAACAGAAATGAAGGCTAATGTTAGTGGTAGTATTACAGGTGGTGTTCGCTTTACGATTATTAGTGGTAGTCAGTCTAAAACAGTTGATGCTGAAGAGAAAAGTGGGGCATGGGTTGCTACTCTTCCTAATGGTGTAGTTTCAGGATCTGCAAAAATATCTGCGTCTGCAAAGTCTTCTAATGGTACTGATATTATTAGCAACACAGTGAATGTGACTATTCAGTAAGAATGTTTATATGGTCTTGGCTCCAAATTTCTCCTTAAATTTCATTTTTATCTTCTCTGATATTGCCTTTATATCTTTATTTGTTACTGTTTGCTTATAGTTACTCCCAATGACTCTAAAAGTAGTTCTTTTTCTTTCTTTATCTTGTTTATCTTGATAAATATCTAGACCTTCTACTCTACCCCAACTATCATTACTATTCATTATTTTATCTAGTTCTTTTTCCATATCTCCATATGTAACATTCATATCAGTTTCAAAACAGAAGTCTACAGAATAAGTGGGATATATTGGAATGTCTCTAAATTTTTTCTTTGTTGTTTCAATTTCTAGTAATTTATTAAGATTTATATCTATGCAACACGAATATTCAGGTAATTTGTAGTTTTCTTTAATATTGTTTTTTATCTCTCCAAGAATGCCTATTACTTTTTTATCAACAATACACAAAGCAGAAACATTAGGATCAAAAATATTTAGAACAGCTTTAATATCTTCACCTAAATCTTGTTCTAGAGAATCAGCAATAAGTACAAAGTCAGCCTTTACATTTCTAGTAGATAGGATTTTTTCTGTATATTTTTTGGCGAGATAGTACGAAGATTGTGGATTTGATATTGTTGAATCGATCATTACAGCTGAAAAATGCCAATCTTCTTTTGGAAGGGAGTCCTCACCAATATATGTGTTAATATGTGGAATATTTATTTCAAATAGACCAAATTTATTAAATCCTTTCTCTTTATTCTCTTTTACTTTTTGAAAAATGGATTGTAGTAGAGACACTCTCATTAAAGATAATTCTGGTGAAAGAGCATTTTTCACTTTGTATGTTAAGTCTGCATCTAAGTTAGACTTCTTGAAATTATCTAAACTTGTAAAACTATAAGTTAAAATCTCATTTAATCCTAAAGCAGATACTTGTTTTCTTATATCTTTTTTAAGATCAAATATCTTATTATCTTTTAATGATGTAATTGGTCTTCTAGGTAATTTAACATCTATGTTGTTGTATCCATATATTCTTGCTATGTCTTCATGAATATCTTCAGGTATCTGTACATCTCTTCTCCAGCTAGGTACTACAACAGTTATAAAGGAGTTATCAGATGAAGTTATTTTGTATCCTAAGTTTGTTAAGATTGTAGACATCACTTCTTTGCTTAGGTCTAGTCCAATATGTGTGTTTAACTTTTTTATATCAACAGTTACAATCTTTTCTTCATATGGTTCTTCGTATATATCTATAATCTCTGATGCTACTTTTCCTTCAGCTATTTCTTTTGCTAGTTCTACTGCCCTTAGAATAGCAGGGACACAAGCCTCTGTATCAAGAGAATGTTTGAATTTTGTAGAGGCATCAGTAGAGATACCTAACTCCATAGATGTCCTTCTTATACTATTCTTATCAAAGTTTGCTGATTCAAAGATGATTCTTTTACTGTTTTCATCTACAGAAGTATCTTGTCCTCCAATAACTCCTGCAATTGCAATTGGATGGTTATTATCTGCAATTACAATAGTTCTATCATTTAGCTCGTGAGTTTTATGATCTAGTCCAAGTATTTTTTCACCTTGTCTAGCCATTCTTACATTTATAGTTACTTTATTATCAGGAGCAGGATCTATTTTTATAGTTTTGTCATAATCGAAAGCGTGTAATGGTTGTCCAAAGAGAGCTGAAATATAGTTTGTGATATCAATGATATTATTGATAGGTTTAATATCTAGCCTTAGTAAAGCTGACTGTAGCCAGATTGGAGATGGTCCTACAACTATATGATCCATAGCTACTGCTACATATCTTGGACATAGGGCTTCTGCATCATTAACTACCTGAATATTTAAACAATTTTCTTCAGGTTTAAGATTCTTTCTCTTATCTGTATACCATGAAGGATTTTCAAATTTATTACCAGTAATAGCAGTAAGTTCTCTTGCAATACCTACTAATCCAAATAGATCTCCTCTGTTTGTTAATCCTTTATTTTCTATCTCAATAGCGATGTCATTGAAGATAAAGTAATCAGCAAATGATGTGCCAGGGCTAGCATCTTCTGAGAGTCTCATTACATATTCATGATCAGGTCCAAGATTTAATTCTTTTTCAGATCCCAACATTCCATTTGATTGAACTCCTCTTAACTTTACAGATTCAATAATAATTGGTTTCTCTTCTGTGTATATTGTTGTTGGAACAATTGAACCAGGTGGTATGTATGCTACCTTATCTCCTATCTCTAATGTCTTATCACCTGCTACAACTTGAACTCTCTCTCTTCCTGTGAATACTTGATAAACTCCTAATTTGTCAGCATCTGGGTGTTCTTCTTTCTCAACTATTTCTGCAACTACTATCCCTTTGTAATCATCTCCAATGTTATGAGAGTATTCAACATTAGTAATATGCTCTTTTAAAAGTTTTTCGATTTCTGTACTTTCTACTGTAATATTCCCAATTGTTTTTAGTAGTTCTGTTGTTACTCTCATTAGAATTGTCTTAAGAAGTTAAGGTTAGAATCTCTCAAATATCTAATATCATTTATTCCCATTTTAATCATAGTTAATCTGTCAACTCCAAATCCCCATGCAAATCCTGAATATTCATTTGGGTCTATATCTGCTTCTCTTAGGACGTTTGGATGAATCATTCCACATCCCATTAGTTCTATCCATCCAGAATTTCCACATGTAGAACATCCCACTTTTTTACAGAATGGACAGCTAATCACAAACTCACAATCTGGTTCAGTAAATGGAAAGAATGATGGCTGTATTCTTACTTCTAAATCTGTTTCAAGATATCTTTGTAAAAATTCCTTAATAGTGGCGATCATATTTCCTAAAGAAACATTTTCATCTATATATATCCCCTCTATTTGGTGGAATGTATGTTCGTGGCTTGCATCTGTTGCTTCATGTCTAAAGCATCTACCAGGTAATACAACTGCAATTGGAGGAGGTCCAAACATCTTCATGGCCCTATTTTGCATTGTAGAGGTGTGTGCGGGTAATACTAAACCATCTTCTGTCCAGAAAGTATCATACATATCTCTTGCAGGATGTCCTACAGGAAAGTTTAGAGATTCAAACATGTGATAATCGTCATCAAGTTGTCTACTTTCTAAGATGTCAAAACCCATTCCTTTGAAGATACCTACAAGTATTTCAATATCTTTTGTTAATGGGTGTTGTGTTCCCTCTTCATCTAAGAACTGTGGTCTATCTTCTATTTTTGTATTGATATCAAAAGGTGCTGTTGGGTCAATCCTGTCTTTTGAGGAATATGTATTTGTAAAATTTGTATTACTTTCTATCAGTTCTCTTATGTATGTCTTAAGTTTATTGGCTTCTTGTCCATATTGAGCTCTCTCTTTCTGTGCTATTTTTGATATTTCAATAAAGGCTTTTGTTAGTAAACCTTCTTTAGACAGATATTTCTTTTTTAACTCTTCAGATGAGAGTGTTTCTTTATCTTTTTCTAACGAGGTATATATTTTTTGAAGATTTTTATTTTTTAATTCCATAATTTAGTATATAACATTGAGTGATAATAAAAAAGGACTCTTTTAGATTAAGAGTCCTTTAGTATCAATTTTAAAAGACTCTAAAGTGATTTTACTATTGTTGTAAATACTTCTGGATTATTAACAGCAATATCTGCTAGTACCATTCTGTTTAATTCAATCTTATTCTTCTTAAGACCTGCAATTAAATCTTTGTATTGAATATTATTGTTCTTACACGCAGCGTTAATTTTTGCAATCCACATTCTTCTCATCTGTGCTCCTCTTTTTTGTCTATGGTCATATGCATATTGTCCTGCATGCATATATGCCTCATGAGCTACTTTGTAGAGTCTGTTTTTAGTCATCCTGTAACCCTTAGTTTTCTTAAGGATTTTATCATGTCTTCTTTTTCTTGTTATACCAGTCTTAACTCTCATTTTTGTATTTACTAAATATTAACAATCTTTGCTATTATCCTTTTACTAACATTTTTATCAACTCGTTTACTATCACTTTGTCTTCGTTTAGATCTTGCAGATCTTTTAGTTTTCAAGTGACCTTGGTGACTCTGTTTGTATCTAAGAACACCCTTTTTATGTCCTCTAGGGTTTGACATCTTCACTCTTTTCTTTGCTGTTTTGTTTGTTCTTTGTCTTGCCATTTGGCCTAAATGTTACAAAAATATTATTACCTTCTGATATAGAATCGGGTTCAATGCTACTATAATCTGCGAAATTAGTCAATATTTCATCAAAAACTTCTTTGGCTTGTTCTTTTGATTGTCTCCCTTTTCTAAACATAGTTAACCTTACAGGATACCCCTTTTTTAGATATTCTAATGCTCTATTTATCCTATGTTCTGAATCAGCTTTATCTATTACAGGGGAGAACTTAAATTCTTTCACATCTCTCGTTTTTCCCTTCTTGTTCATCCTACTCTTCTTACTTTGCAAGTATGTGTATTTTGCATAGTCCATGATTTTACAAACAGGAGGTTTAACATTTGGACCAACCTCTACAAGATCAAGTCCTGCCTCTTTTGCCATTTCTAGGGCTTTGTAGGTTTTTACTACCCCTATATTATTTCCTTCTTGATCTATTAACTGTACCTCCTCTACCCTAATATATTCATTTCTCCTAGGACCATACTTCTTCCTTAACTCTTCTTGCTTATCAAAAGCCATTATTTATTTTTATTAAAAAATTAATTATTCTCTTCTACAGGAGGAGTAAAAGGTTCTTTTGTCCTTATCTCTTCCTTAAGATTATCTATAAATTCTTGAACTTTCATCAGACCCTCACTCTTGTTCTTTCTTGTTCTGACAGAGATAGTTTCTGTCTCTATCTCTTTATCTCCTACGACTACAATGTAAGGTATTTTCATCTTCTCTGCATCTCTAATTCTTGATTGCATACTTTTTGCTCTATCATCTAGTTTTACTCTTAATCCAACATTGTATAATTCCTCATAGACTTTTTTGGCATAATCATGGTGTTTCTCTGATATTGGAATAACATATACTTGTTCTGGAGTAAACCAGAGAGGGAAGTCTCCTCCGTGAGTCTCTATTAAGAATGCAAAGAATCTTTCAAATGATCCGATTAATGCTCTGTGGATAACGAATGGCTCTTGTTCACTTCCATCTTGATCTATATATTTAATATTAAACTTCTCAGGAAGATTAAAATCTAATTGGATTGTTGAAACAGAATCTTCTTTCCCAAAAACATTTACAGCTTGGATATCAATTTTTGGACCATAGAATGCTGCATCTCCTGGCATCTCTTCAAACTCTTCTCCCCTATCCACTAAAACTTTCCTTAGAGTTTCTTCTGCTTGTCTCCATCTCTCAATATCACCAGCATATTTCTTAGGATTAGCTTCTCTGTCTGAAAGCGATAATCTAAATCTGTATTTCGTAAATCCAATATCTTTGTAAAATATAGCTAGAAGATCTAATACTTCATTTATTGAACTTTCAAGTTGTTCTGGAGTACAGAAAATATGTGCATCATTCTGTGTAAAACCTCTTACTCTTTGAAGGCCTTGTAGTTCTCCACTCTTTTCATATCTATATACTGTTCCAAACTCACCTAATTTGTATGGTAAGTCTCTGTAACTTTTTGGACTTAAGTTATATACCATCATACCAGCAGGGCAATTCATAGGTTTAAGATAGTATGTTTCATCATCTACTTCCATCGCAGGATACATGGATTCTTTATAGAAGCTTAAATG
>CAYPAR010000013.1:8904-12898 GCA_964408765.1 uncultured Candidatus Saccharibacteria bacterium
ACATGAGGTCCTCTACAAAGATCTGCAAATTCATTTTCTCCTGTGATAAAGAAACTTAATTCTTTTCCCTCTATTTCATCAATTAGCTCTAGTTTATACATCTGATCTGTCTTTTTGTAATACTCTATTGCATCTTCTCTTTTCATCATTACCTGAGTTATTGGAAGACCTTGTTTAATAATCTTCTTCATCTCTTTCTCAATAGGTTTGAGATCTTCTTCTTCAATAGGTTCACTAAATTCAAAGTCATAGTAGAAACCATTATCAATTGCAGGACCGATTCCTAACTTGGCATCTGGATACAGTTTTAGTACTGCTTGTGCTAATACATGTGATGCTGAGTGTCTTATCTCTTCTAACAGTTCTACTTGTTGTTGTTCTTCATTTTCCATATACAAAAATAAAAAATATTAATTAAGAAATATGTGTGGATTGGAAATAACACACATTAGAAAGTGTGTGTTGTAAAAACTATTCTGTTTAGTTTTGATTTGTTTATACCGTATATTTTGTACACAGGTGTATTTTATATTTTTCATCTCAATTTTGCAACTAGATTACAGACCAGGTCTGTAGATTTATCTTTATCAGTAGAGGCTTAAGAGGTCGAAATTAAGGTTTTTTAATCTTACTATAGGAGTATTGTTTAAGATGAATATTCTTTTACTCTTAATATTTATTTAACAATAAAGAAAGAAATTACATTTAAACCAAAATTAATACTCTCAACTAATCTCAAATGCTTAATATCAATCTTCTCTAAATCATATCTTTTAGGATGTTTAAGTATGAAGGCACCTTTCCATTTCTTTGTTTTTTGGTCTTGTACTCCAGGTAGTAATTCTGAAGCCATGTTGATAATCTGTTGCATCTTAAATGTCTTCTTTGTATTAAAAAGTTTGTATGGAGGATCCATGAAGATAATATCAAAGGTTTGAAATTCATCTTTGTCTTTGTTTGTCATTCTAAAGAGATAATCCTCAACCTTCTCTTTGACAATCTCAGATTCAACCAGAAATCCAGTATGTGCAACATTCTTTTTAAGAACAATATTTGCATTTTTTGATGCATCTACAAAAGTTGCACTCTTTGCTCCTCTTGAGAGAGCTTCTAATCCAAAAGAACCAGCACCTGCATAGAGGTCTAGAATATCTTTGTTTACGATATCTTCTCTTAGAATATCAAAGACTCTAACCTTCATTCTATCAGTCATTGGTCTTGTAGCTTTAGGCACTTCAAGAGTGAAGTTTCTAGCTTTACCTCCCGTTATTCTAACAGTTGTTGTAATGGTAGGTTCTTTACTCATAAGTCTTTCTTTTAGAAATGCATCTTCCATCTCTATGAAATCCTCAGGAGTATCTAATCTCCATTTGTTTTTCTCTTTCCTTATTTTTTTAAATGAATCGTGTTTTAAACTCATGTGTATATTATATCAGGTCTGGCCTAGGTCTGCCCCTAGTTAAGAAAATTTTAATCTTAAGGATTATGCTCTCCACAAAAGGTCTCCTAGCCCTTGGCATTGGTAGTATGTACGAGTTACAAGTACAGACACAGGGACCTGTATCTCAAAAAGGTATATCAGAAGTAAAGATTTGAGCTCTCAAAAAGTTATGAACAAAGGTCAGACCTAGGTCAGGCCTGTTCTTTGGTTATCTCATACAAAACAGCTGTTGCACAGTTAGCAACATTTAGGGACTCTTTCTTTCCTCTCATAGGGACAAAAATCTTCTTGTCTGAATCTTTTAAAATCTCTTCATCTACTCCTATCTTCTCATGACCAAATACTAATGCTAATCTCTCAGGATACTTTACCTTTTGAAAATCCTCTGCATCATTGGTTAACTCTACAGAATATATTGGAATATTCTGCTCTCTAATCTCTTCCAAAGCCTCTTGTGTAGTATCATAATGTTGGGAAGGAACCATATCTATTGCACCAAGTGCTGTCTTCTCTAGTTTAGGATTGTCAATATCTGCAGTCATTCCACAAAGATATATCTTTTTAACACTCCCTGCTCCATCAGCAGATCTAAAAATACTACCAACATTAAAAACAGAACGAATATTATCAAGTACAATATGTATCTCCATTATCTAAAAAGATTATCTAAAATATATTCCAAGTCATTATCTTCTTTTATTAACTTTTTCGCAAACAACCTTGCTTTCTTAAGAAGTTCTGTATCATAGATACTTGCAACCTTAAAAATTGGAATACCTGATTGTCTTACACCATATACTTCACCAGGTCCTCTACTTTGTAAATCAAATTCTGCAACTTCAAACCCAGAACTATGTTTTGCAAAATACAATAATCTTTCTTCTGCAGGAGATTTTCTTTCAACAGAACTACTTGGTATTACAAAACAATATGATTCTTTATCACTTCTGCCTACCCTTCCCCTTAACTGATGTAGTTGTGCAAGACCAAATCTTTCTGCATCTTCAATTACCATAATTGTTGCATCTGGGATATCAATTCCAACTTCAATTACAGTTGTAGAGATTAATATATCTATCTTTTTATCTCTAAACTCTTCAAGTAACTCATTTTTCTCTTTCTCTTTTAATTTCCCATGTAGATACTTCACAGTTAATCCCTTGAAAATTTCTGTTAATGTCTCATATTCATTTAGAATAGATTTCCTTGTAGATTTCTCTGTTTCTTCTATGAGTGGATATATGACAAAGGCCTGATCTTGTCTATTGCTAGCAACTATTTTCTCCTTAATCCACTGAAAACACTCTAATCTCTTTTTCGTAGGTGTAAAATATGTTTTAACTTCAATTCTTCCTTTTGGTTTTTCTCTAATTTCGGATACATCTAGTCCACCAAAAAAGATTTCTGTTAAACTACGAGGAATGGGTGTTGCAGTCATGGTGAGGTAGTGAGGAGAATATTTTCCTTTTTCTCTAAAGTATTCTCTTTGCTCTACTCCAAATCTATGTTGTTCATCAATTATTACGAGGTTTAAATCTTTAGGAAGAGTCATATCATACAGTATTGCATGTGTACCGATTATGAGTTTGTTGTCAGCATCAGAGATATTTTTGTCTGAAGAGATACAGAGTTCAATGTCAATATTCAAATCCTTAAAAAGTTTAGTAAATGTTTCAAAGTGTTGTTTAGCAAGTACTGTTGTTGGGGCTAATAGAATTGAAGAGAATCCATTTTTAATACAGTTTAATATTACTACTGCTGCTACAACTGTTTTTCCACTTCCTACATCACCATTTAGAAGTCTATTCATTGGCTTTTTACTATTACAATCTTCTAGAATCTCTTGAATTGCTTTGTTTTGATCATCTGTTAATTTGTAGGGGAGTGATTTGATAAAGGTATTTACAGTTTTACTGTCTAAAGAAATATTATGTGCTTTTTCTTTTTTTGTATTAGCTCTTTCTTTCTCAATCTTAATTGCAATTCTTAACATTTCGTCAAAAGATAATCTTTCTTGTGCTTTTTCAATATCTTCTTGGCTTTTTGGAAAGTGGATTTTTTCAACAGCTTGGAAAATGAAGGACAACTTCAGGTTGCTTTTTTTGATATATTCCTCTAAAGGGTCATCTAGTATCTTTGGGATATCATCTTGGATGTCAGCAATCTTTCGTCTTAACATTGCAGATGTTAATCCCTTTGTTTCTGGATATACTCCAACTATTTTGCCCACATGTAATTGATCTTCTTTCTTTTCTTTGAATTGTTCAAATTTAGGATTGTAAATATTCTTTCTACTATTTTTTTCTGTAATCTTAGCATCAAAGAGATATATATCTCCTTTTTTTAATGTTTTGGAAAGATATGCTTGATTGAAGTAGACAAGTCTGAGGGTTCCCGTATCATCTTTTACTTTTACAGTTGTTATCTTTTTCCTAAAATATGTGGTTTTTACATCTTCTATTTCTGCAAGAAATGTTCCCTCTCCTCTCTCTTTGAACTCTTTGATTGAGATGATTTCAGATGTGTCTTGGTATCTGAAAGGTATGTGAAAGA
>CAYPAR010000014.1:0-9743 GCA_964408765.1 uncultured Candidatus Saccharibacteria bacterium
CCAGCTACCCGTCTTAGCCTTGGTGAGCTATTACCTCACCAACAAGCTGATAGGATGCGGACCCCTCTTGAAGCGTTAAAACTTTACTTACAAATCTAAAAGAATGTAAGACTATCGAGTATTACCCCATCTTTCGATGAGCTATTCTCGACTTCAAGGCAGGTAATCCACATGTTACTCACCCGTTTGCCACTATCCCAGAAAGAAAAACAATCAACCGAAGTCTCAAGTAATTCAAAGGGATCGTCCGACTTGCATACCTTAGGCACACAGCCAACGTTCATCCTGAGCTATGATCAAACTCTCATTGAAAAATAGTACTTAACTTCATACTGTAAAACAATATGGCCAACTAGTACAAATGTTGGACTTTTAAACGTATGACTAAATGAATTGTGTGAACCCAATCACACAGAAAGTCAATATTTTAGACTTCCTGTCACTCTTTAACTTTTAAGGTGCTAACAACACATCATTGTATAACACTAAACAATTTCTTCTCAGGGGGTTCGTTAGAGAAGTTCTCTAAGAGGATTCCTGTTTCTCCATATACATTTTTAACACATTTCCCAAACTCGTGAGCAGAAGTATAGCATATCAATTTTAAATATGCAAGCTTTTTCATATAGACCTGGTCTGCGTACTTTCCCTTATCTCTACAACCCAAAGAGATTGTTTTTGAGACTTTTTAATCTTACTATGAGGAGATATAAATCTTATTAGAATAAAATACTGGCTGACAGGTAAGATTAATCCTCAACCTTTTTAGCATTCTAAGGTCTCCATTACTCACCATATATGTAGCATGAGCATCACACCCAGCTAACTCTTTTATACTATTCAACCCCTCCTCTACTGATGGGTTTGTAACAGAAGAAATACTTAAAGCTATTAAAACTTCCTCTAGCCCCAAACAACGATCACGATCTCCCATTCTTGGAACAAGTTCCAACATAGGTTTTAGTATTGTAGGAGACAGAAGATTGATATTATCAGGAATGTTAGACAGTTCTTTAATAGCATTCAGAATCAGGCTACTAGCAGGACTTAATAAATCTGTTTCTTTACCAGTAATTATTTCCCCACTAGACAACTTAAGAGAAATCACATGCTTCTTCTCTTTTTTAGATTTCTCCAAAGCAGGTTTTACAACATCAAGATAGTATTCATCTATTCCAAGCTCATTCATCAACTTCTTAACCCTTTCAGGAACAATATAATTAGTTATACCCAATTTGTAATTACACATCTCATTAAAATACCTTCTTACTATCTCTTTTTTAGATGCCTCCTGTACAACCCTATCATCTGTTATACACTCCCCTATCATATTCACACCCATATCCGTTGGAGATTTATATATATCCTTCCCCGTAATCCTATGCAGAATTGTCTTTAAGACAGGAAATACCTCAAGGTCTCTGTTGTAGCTAACTGCTCCTACCCCGTACTCCTCTAAATGAAAGTTATCAATCATATTTACATCTCCCAAATCAGCTGTAGCTGCCTCATATGCCATATTCGCTGGGTGTTTCAAAGGAAGATTCCAGATTGGCATAGTTTCAAACTTTGCATACCCAGCATTTACTCTCCTGTTATGCTCATGATAAAGCTGAGAGAGACAGGTTGCCAACTTACCAGAAGCTGGACCTGGTGCAGTAACCAATATTATCTTTCTCTTAGTTTTAATATATGGATTAGCACCATATCCTTCTTTACTTACAATTGTATCAATATCTGTAGGATATCCTTTTGTATATCTATGAATATATGTTTTAATCTTGTACCTTTTCAAAGTTGCCATAAATTTATCCACTGTAGGTTGATTCTTATACAGAGTTATTACAACAGAATTGATGGCAAAACCCATCTCTTGTAGATTTCCTATTAACCTAATTACCTCCATATCATATGTGATCCCATACTCTGCCCTCACTTTGTTCCTCTCAATATCATTAGCACTAATACAGAATATTACCTCAACATCCTTCTTAAGTTTCTGAAACATCTTTATCTTCACATCGGGTTTAAATCCGGGTATGACCCTAGATGCATGAGTATCATCAAACAACTTCCCTCCTATCTCAATGTAGAGTTTATCGAAAAGTTTAGTTCTTTTGAGAATATTTTGACTCTGTATCTTTATATATTTTTCATTATCAAAACCAAGTTTCATTCCAAGATTCATTGTAGCATAGAAAGGTGTAAAGCACATGATATAATTTGAATTATGAGAAAGACAGCAGTACTCAGCGATATACATAGCAACTATATTGTCCTCAAAGAAATTCTAAATGAACTAGAGAAAGAGAATATTGATGAGTATCTTTTTTGTGGAGACTATGTAGTTAATGGTTTTGAAGACAATGAGGTTTTAGAAACAATATACTCTCTTAATACAAAAAACATTGTTGCTGGTAACAGAGATGTTTCAATTGCCACATATAATGGTCACTCTTGGAAAGATTTAAACCAATTCAAAGCTATCCAGTATTCATATGACAATATTACAAAGAAAAACTTAGATTTTCTTAAATCCTTACCTATTTTTAAAATCATTACTTTAGAAGGGAAAAAGATATACTTTGCACACGGAGCACCAGATAATGTTAGAGAGCAAATTTACAAAGACAGTTATGATATATTTGACAAGCTAATAGATAGATGTAAAGCAGATATTTACATAACAGGGCATACACACTTCCCATTTTGTAAGAGGTACAAGAACAAGTTATTCATTAATCCTGGAACTGTTGGTGCTCCCATTGATGGTAACCCTATTTCAACATATGCTATTTTAGAAATAGATGGAGATAATATTTCATATTCACATAGGGTTTTTAACTATGATTACAATGTATTAAAAGAACATTATCTAAACAGTGAATTTCATCAGAAGTGTAAAGAATGGAGTAATTTAACTATCTATATGTTTAGAGATGGTTTTGATTATTACAATGAGTTTGTACAATTTGTTAATAAAGAAACTAATGGAGATGAGAAAGAAACTAGTAGGTTATGGAATGAGATGTTTTTAGAGTATTTTAAGATGAAGAAGCTTAAAGTTTTGTAATACAGTTCATAGAAATGATAGACAAGAAACAAATACAAAAATATATTAAAGAAATAGAGGGTAATATAGCAATGTATTCTAAACAATTACCTCTTACCGTTTTTGCAAGAACAACAAGAGAACGAAAATTCAATGAAAGAGATTTTGAGATAGTTAAAGATGTACAAAACATATTGCAGAGTATCTGTCAGGATTGGATAGATGGGATAATGGATGATAAGGAGATATCTGAATGGGCAGGAAAAATAATGTATGAGAAATATAATCCATCAATACTTCAAGCACTTCTCAATGATGATGTCTTTGATTTTATAATGCTTTTAGATGATTATTACTTTTATAAAACAGGACTGAAAGAAAACTAGTACAATTAGAATTCAAACCAAACTATGATATCATGATTATATGGATAACAATGAATATGAATCTAAAACCTCAGATGTAGAAACAAAAGTAGAAGAACTTAGAGAAGAAATTCCTGGTTTAGAAAACCTACCTCCAGAAACACAAGAGGTCGTTATTGAATCATATGAAATACTAGAAGAAGGTCATCAAACTATAAATAAGTATATTGAAGGTACTAAACATACAGAGAATATTCCAAAAGCCCTATCCATTATAGATAACAACATACCTACTGAAGAAGAAAGGGTTGTAGAAATACCACCAGAGAAACAAGAATATATTGAAGATACTGTTAGAGTTGTAAATCTTTGTAACAAGGTTGTAAATATTGGTATTTACAATATTGATGTTAAGAACCAAGTAGGTATCTATGAGGTATTAGAAGGTTATGCTTCTAAATATAATCTCATTACAAGTGAATATGTTCGTAATCAGTTTAAAGACATAGGGATTGAAGAGACAAGAGAGTACTATGCCAAAACACCCCAAGCGACATTAAGAAGGATACGAGATATGGTTCAGAAAAGAGAAGAAACACCCCAACTAGGAAACCCAACAGCATTAAGGTTACTAGCTAAAAACATACTAGAAGATTACACATTAGGTTCAAAATTTGCCCAAAACGAAACATATGAAAACACATTAAAAACACTAAGAACATTCTGTTCAGAAACCTCTATTACTGATGAGAACTTCCTTAATACTCTAGATGGAAAAACAAAAGAGATTAATCAGTTATACCAAGAGATTTTAGTAGATGAGAAATGTAGGGATGTAATATCAAAAAGAACAGGTGTTACTTTTAGTTCAATGAACCTCTTAGAACCAAGCTACGACAGTAATCACCAAGAAGGTCCTCTCCTAGATACAAGGAGAATCTTCTCATCGACAATAAAAGACAAGATTAATACTGCTTCTAGTACTCTTAAAATTGAGATAACAAACAAAGACAGAACGATGGGTAATAGGGGTCTCCAATTTGTAACACCTATGCCAGAGCTTAACAAGATAAAAGAGAAGATTATATATGCCAAAAAACAATACTCGAAAAACCTAAAGACCATAGAAAATATGTTACCTCCCACAGAAAAACCCATTAATACTGACTTGTTAACAGATCCTCGGGAATCTTATCATTTTGAGACAATTGTAAGTAAGGCTGAAATGGAAGAGATAGAACAACAACTGATAACCGCACTACAATCAGGTAAACTTTTATTCCATGGAACAGGACAAGGTGGAAACGATACACAACTTAAAGTACTTCAACATGGAGCAATGAGTAGAAGCAAACAGATGGAAATCCTAGGAGAGAGTCGTTACAATACAGTCAAAGATGGACCCTGGCAAGGGGAAGAAGGAGAAAAGAATAAAAAGAAACATCGCAAAACTGGAGCAGATATAATATTCCTTACACACAGTTTTCAGGAAGCATATACTAAAAAATCAGACAAGGAGCACTTTGTAATAGGTGTTCCTGAGGGAACAGCATATCGAAACTATTCTATATCAGCAAGAATACCTAGCAGGATACAGATAGGATCATCAGGAGAAAGAGAACTACTCGACAGAGACAACCCAGAAGGAGGTTGTATTATCAAACCAGAAGACTCATACTTATTCATAGGTGTAGATAGATTCCAAAGGATTAAGGAGGAGTACGAGAAAACAGGAGGAACAGAGTTTGAAGAAATGGCTAGAAGCATATGGGGGGATAGACTGATTGTCAGTGATACAATACCCCCAGAGAGCATCGAAGGTTTAAATCTACCCCCTGTAAATCATGCTCGTGTACTACCAACAAAACATCTTGTCCCAAATGAGGCAGGCGGTCTAACCAGAGTATACAAAATAGTATACTCATAAACCCATACCTCTCTACATCTCCATATACCTAAATTACAAATAAACCATATACAACTAATTCTGTTTCAAAACACCATCCTTTAAATTCAAAACACTTGTAATACCACTATTTCCTACAAAATACCTATCATGTGACACTAGTAATATTGTTCCTTTGTAATCTCTTAAACTCTGTTCTAATACTTCTTTTGTTTCAATATCCAAATGATTATCAGGTTCATCTAAAATTAACAAATCGTAATCTTTAAAACTAAATATCGCAAACTCAAACCTAGCTCTCTCTCCTGGACTTAACTGACTCACTAATTTCTCTGTAATATCTTTCTCACTAAAAAGAAATTTAGATAGGTAGTTACCAACTGCACCATAGAAACAATTAGTTCTATCTATAAACTCATCTTTAATATTCTTCCTACTCTTTATCCTCTCCTGTATCTGTGAAAAGTACCCAATCTTAATATTCTCCCCTACCTTAACCTCTCCTGCTGTTGGTGTTTCTAGACCCATTACAATCTTTACTAATGTAGACTTACCTGCACCATTAGGACCAAATAGCCATACCTTTTCTCCTCCCCTTATCTCTAAATTCAAATTTTCAAAAACTTTAGTTTTACCATAATACTTTGTTAAATCTGTTAATCTTAACATCAACTTAGAACTATGAACTTCTGTATACATCTTTACATTCTTCATAACCTTCTTCTCATACTTCTCCTTTTTATCCTTATCCAACCTTGCAATTCTAGTCTTTGCAGAACTTACAGCCCTAGACCTTTTATGACCATCCCCTATCTTTCTCACATTCTCCAGAAGTCTTTCTAACTGCGCTCTCTTCCTCTCCTGCGCTTTAAATTCTTCATTCCATTTATCTATTAGCTTCAACTTCTCCTCCTTGTAGTTATCATAATTACCTACATATCGAATTAATCCTTCTCTCTCAATTTCCCATATCTCATCAACAACATTATTTAGAAATTGTCTATCATGTGAAATCATTAAAACAGGTATCTGTAATGTCTTTACA
The DNA here is from genome assembly GCA_964408765.1 of uncultured Candidatus Saccharibacteria bacterium. GTDB lineage: Bacteria > Patescibacteriota > Dojkabacteria > SC72 > SC72 > UBA5232. The sequence continues at coordinate 6,369 of CAYPAR010000014.1, forward strand.
TACTTCTCAAACCACTCAATGCCTTCAATATCTAAGTGATTTGTAGGTTCATCAATTAGGAGTATTGTTGGATCTTGAAGCATTAATTCCATTAACTTAACCTTCATCTTTTGACCTTCACTTAATGTATTTAAGTTTTGATATGGATCAAAATGAGTAAATTGAAGTTGTTTTGCTAGTTTATCAATTTTGTAATATTCCCAACTATTATCCAATACTTCTTCTAAATATATACCTACCATTTCATCGGGAAAATCAAATTCTTGAGGTATATATCCAATCTTTTCTCCGACCTTTGATATACTTCCAGAAGTAATATCTTCTTCACCCATTATCATTTTAAAAAGGGTACTTTTACCACATCCATTTCTTCCAACTAGACCTATTTTCTTCTTACCAGATAGTTTGAAGTCTACATTAGAGAAGAGTATTCTATCATCAAATTTTTTAGTTAAGTTTTTACCTGAAATCATAACAAGCGATTATATATGAAGATATACCCATTGTAAAAGGGAAAATGAGTGTATAAATAATTCTTAATTCTGTTTTTAGAATAGTATTACAAAGAGATTTTTAGTATCTAACTATCCCATCTAAGGTACTATCCATTTCTTGTTTAAAAGCATTTGTTTCTAACAACATTGCTGCGAAAGCCTCTCGTAAGTCTTCATCCTTTTTCATAGCTTCAACCACTGACCATGCAAGAGAAGAAGGTTCCCTATCTGCCCCCTCAACAACATTCTCTCCTACATTGCTATCCGACTCTGGAACTTGAGTTACACCCCCTGCAGGAGGCATCATTTCTTCATTACCCACCATATATTGATTAAAATAAAAACTTAGTTATTCTTCATATTATACATCTTTTCTAATTCACTAACCCTAGTAGCATCATTAGCACTTTTATCCCTATCCCACTCTACTAGTCTAGGAAATCTGAGTGAAAGACCACCACCGATATCTTCTTCACCTAACCTTCTTGTAATCTCATCAGCTTCAACAGTAAAAACAACCTCTGGATATACCCAAACATCAGGTTTAAGATTCTCAGGAGAAAGTACATCCTGTGGCTTCTCCTCCTCTTTCTTAGACTCAAACTGTTCCTTAATACTCTTCAATTGTTCATCACTAAATCCTGTGCCAACCTTACAAATTGCTTCATAACTATCAGTTGCCTCGTTATACAATGCTCCCAAAACAGCTCCTACTCCAAAATCTGATCTTCTTCCAGAACCAAAGTAATATCCAACACATACAAGATCTACTGTATCTACCAAAGCATTAACCATACTCTTCTTTAACTTAATCCAATCATAGTTCCTTACACCTGGTAAATATCCACCTGTACTCATCTTTACAATGACTCCTTCATACCCCTTCTCTACATTCTCATTAAAAGTCTTCATTAGAGTATCTAAATCCTCTACTTTTTTAGTCTCACATCTCTCTAAACTACCACTCATCTCAACCTTCTCAAGAATATCTATCCTCTCATCTGTATCAATATGTGTTAAATCTTTACCATTGACATACAAAACATCAAAAACCATTGCTTTAACAGGAATTTCTTTAGATCTATCACTAACCCCATACTTCCTTCTTCTCTGCATAGTTTCTTGGAATGGAAGGAATTTTCCATCTTTGAAACCTAACACCTCAGAATCAAGGATAAAGGAAGTATCTGTAATACTTTTTGCAGACTCAACAACCTCTGGAAACATCTCTGTTACATCTTCTAAATTCCTAGTAAAAAGCTTAATCTCTGTATCACTACTATCCATGTCAAAAAGATTAACCTCTTTCTTTGATATATATTTCTTCCAAATATATTCCCTATGCTCAAAATCTTCTACCTTGTACTTATGAATCTGACACCTTAGACCATCAAACTTAGGTTGTACTAGTGCAGGAACACCTGTTCTATCAAATGTTTCTTCAAATGCACCTACCCTTTCTACTAATCTAGGTAATACTGGTATCCCTGGTTGAATATCTACTGCTTTAAGGCTATCAACAGCATTAAAACTGTCTTTTTCTGCAATCTGAGAGTAAATATATCCAATATCAGCAGATACACCATATGCTCTATCTAACTCATCTCTTACACTCTTATCTCCAGCAATTATGAAAGAGAAAACATCTAGTAATGTTTTAAAACTAATACCAAATCTTAACTGTCCACATATTATTCTTACAAAATATTTAGCTTCTAGAGGAGATAGTTGCTGTAATGTATCTAATACAACACTGTTTTTTCTGTCTACTGCACCACTTCCTTGAATATTAACAATACCCCAGAGGGTATCGTATATCTCTTTAATTTCCTTGCCAGAAGAGTTAAATTTGGCTTTCTCCGAGAACAACTTAACAGTATTACCAATATCTCCTAAACTATCCCTCTCAGCTTTAATATCAATATCTAAATCTTTCATCTTAGAATAGTTTTCAAGTAGAGAGAGTAAGCTTTTTTCAGAATAGTTAAATTCACTATTTAGAAAAAATGGTGCTACTCTACCAAGAACCATATATGAAAGAATCTCACCTTCTTCCTTGGTAAGTTTTTTGTAGAAATCAGCTAATATCTGTGTAACTTCATTCCTAGAGCTTGTTTGCTCTATCTGTTCAAATATATTTGCTACTTCTTGGAATTTCATATTATCCAATATATCTGTATTTAGTTGATTTTGTACTACCCTCTTGTTTAACTACACCTTGTTTTACTAATACATCCATATCTCTTCTTAATGTTCTAGTAGACACATTCGGTTCAAGTGCATAGATCTCAGATGGTTCCATCTTCCCCTTCTCCTTTATCATTGCTAATATCTTGTACTGTCTTTCATTAATTGGATATATCTTTTTCTCTATCTTTTCAATTTTCTCTACTTCATCTTTAACTGCTTTAGGTGTAATTTCACCTTTTTCTTCTTTCTTTGATTCTTTTTTCTTACTAATAGCTGTGTATACAAGAAAAGCTCCAAAAAGGAATCCTAGAATATTTAAGAACACAGACCATACGGATACTTCTTTTTCATTTTCTTTCATACTTTAAGTATATCATATGATAGAATGTGGGTAATCAATATGCTTAGGATAAAGGGGTTAACAATAGAGACGGAGGTAGGTAAGAAGATTGTTGAAAATCTCAACCTTCATCTTAACAAGAGTGATAAACTAGCAGTAATAGGAGAAGAAGGAAATGGAAAAAGTACTCTCTTAAAAACAATATACAACAAAAAAGATGTAGAGGAATACTGTAAGATTTACGGAGAAATACAGAAAAAAGGTCTAACAATTGGTTACTTAGAACAATCTCTAGATAGTAGCTGGGATAATCAAAAAGTAGGTGAATATTTTCTAAAGGAGAAAGCAGAT
>CAYPAR010000014.1:9843-12783 GCA_964408765.1 uncultured Candidatus Saccharibacteria bacterium
ACTGCAAACAGAATTCTACATTTAGAACACCTTAAAGGTACTAATACCTCAAGACAAACAATTGCAAATGTTGGGTATGAGGAATATGTAACCAACAGAAGAAAAGCTTTAGAGAAACAAGAACAGATGTATAGTATGGAGAAACGAGAATATCTTAAAGATAAACAGATTTTAAGTCGTCAGAAAAGTAAAATCAGGACAGGACAGATAGTTGTAAAGGATTCTAGTGTAAGGAGGATTTTAAATAAGAAGATGAAAAACATCTTAGTACAGGAGAGAAAAACCGAGAAGAAAAGAAAGACGGAAAGAGTTGAGGTAGAAGATCCAATATATATGGAATTTGATAAGAGAGCTGTAGTACCAAAAGGAAAAACTGTTCTGAATCTAAATATAAAAGAACTGAAAATAGGAGAAAGAGTTTTAACGAAAGATGTTAAGCTTTTTGTAAAAGGTCCTGAGAAGATTGCCATTATTGGTCAAAATGGTACTGGTAAAACAACCCTTCTTAAGGAAATTCTACATACATTAGACAAGAAAGAAGGATTAACAGTTGGATATATGCCACAGAACTACAATGAGATACTAGATGACGATATAAAGGTTTTTGATTATATAACTAAAGAATTGGAAGATTTAGATGAGGATTTACTGAAAGCATATATTGGTAGTATTAAGTTAACTTGGGAAGAGATGAGTGGATTTGTTAAAGATTTAAGTCTAGGACAGAAAGCTAAAGTTATACTTCTTAAGATGATGTTGGAAGGAAATAATGTTTTGGTATTAGATGAACCTACTAGGAATATGAGCTCCCTATCGAATCCTGTAATTAGAGAGATGTTCAGAAACTTCAAAGGTTCAATAATATCAGTTTCTCATGATAGAAAGTTTCTAAAAGAGGTTTGTGATAAGGTATATAGATTAAGCAGTACTGGTTTAAGAGAAGTAAGAGAAACTTTTTTATAATATTTCAATGGAGACATATAATCGATATGAAAACGAAAATTACAGATATGTCTAAGTACAAGTACAATCCAAAAGAACACTACTCTACTCTTGTAACCGAGGTTGAGGAATATATAGAGATATATAGCAAACCAATAAAAAGTAAAGATTTAGTAAGAGTTATTCCTGATAAAGAATTAACAAATGAAGAGATTGGTATTGCATTAGACATTGGCAAAACTATTACTAAGTTATGCCAAGAATACAAAAAAGGGAATATAAGTATTGATGAAATAGCAAGAGAAACTGGTAATCTACTATATTTTAGAAACAAACCAAATATTCTTTATAGAATCCTAAATAGAGAAATATATGACTTTCTAGAAAAAGCTAGTGAATATGATTTTTATACGGAAAGACTCAAAAATCTGTAGAGTCTTAACACTAATCTTTTAACTCTGCCATATTATCTCCACTGGCAGAACTCACATCCAAATGTACAATCAAAGACACTGCATCTCCCATAATTTCTTTTGCTTTCTTTTCAAATTCTTTTAATCTTTCTTCCTTCACTTCAAATATTAACTCATCATGTATCTGAAGAATAATATATACCTCATCCTTAAAGTTCTTCTCTATCTCCTCATCTAACTTAATCATAGCTAACTTCATAATATCTGCCTCACCTCCTTGTATTGGCATATTAATAGCCTCTCTCTGTGCTGCCCTTACCAATCTCATATTCCTCGACCTAATACCTCTAATCCATCTAGTAGTACCAAACATAGTTTGAACATATCCCCTCTTGTATGCCTCTCTTTCTAAAGACCTCATATACTCCTCTACCCCAATATAATGTTGGAAATAACTTTGAATATATCCAGTCGCAGTATCATTATCTATCCCCAACATATTTGCCAAACCAAACGGTGTCTGTCCAAAAAGTATTCCAAAGTTAACGGTCTTACCAAGACTCCTCTCCTCTTTAGTAACTTCCTCTACCTTCTTCTTTAAAATTCTACTAGCCGTCGCTTTATGAATATCAATATTGTTTTGAAAGTCCTCCATCAAGAGATTATCTTGAGACATATCCGCCATCACCCTAAGTTCAATCTGTGAATAGTCTATACCAAGCAACTTAAAACCTTCCCTTGCAACAAAAGCTTTCCTAATCTTCTCTGCCCACTCACCCTGTACTGGTATATTCTGCATATTGGGATTAGCAGATGAGAGTCTGCCTGAAGATGTACCAGTCTGTTTGAAATCTGTATGTATGGTATTCTCTGGATTGTTCTTCCCCATCTCTAACAAAGGAATTACATATGTAGTATGTATCTTACTCAACTCCCTATACTCTAAAATCTTCTCAACAACAGGATGAACACCTTTCAACTCAATCAAAACAGACTCCCTAGTAGAACCTTTCTTCCCATTCGGTAAATCAAGTTCATTAAACAAAAGATCTGATAATTGCTTAGGCGAATTAATATTAAATTCATGACCTACAGAATCATATATCTCTTGTGTAACTTTTGATATCTCTTCGGCAAGTTCTCCATCTAACTTTTCTAACCAATTAACATCTACCAATATGCCTCGTTTCTCCATTTTAGAAAGAATCTTACATATCGGTATCTCAATTTTCTGATTACTCTGTTCAAAATAATTCTCTCTAATATCTAAAAAGTCCTCTAAACTTCTCTTTGTATATTCATATAATTCAATACCATTTGCCTTCTTTATCTCACCCTCCTGAATCTCTTGTATTGCATCTAATACCTTAGTCATATGTGATGGATGAATCTTCTCTTCAAGAACATGTGAGGAGTAATCAAAAGCTAAGTCTTTAAGTAAATAACTTCTTTTCTCTGAATTAATTAAATGACCAAATATACCAATATCAAAAAGTTTTCCATTTGGAATACCAATATCTTCTGTTACTCCCTCTAGGTTGTAAAAGACTTTCTCACAATCAGACTTAATCACATCATCAATATT
>CAYPAR010000015.1:0-10281 GCA_964408765.1 uncultured Candidatus Saccharibacteria bacterium
TCAATGGTTAGAATGTCTGTTTTCCAAACAGAGGGTTGCGGGTTCGAGCCCCGTCCCCTGCTCCAATCTAAATATTATCTCTCCAATTCTATATTTCTATTGTCATAGTTAGAAGAAATTTCTATTTTTGTAGTGATATCCTCATCTGAGACTACTTTTATAGATAGAAATTCACCTTTTCTATCTTCTATTACTCTTTCTAACCAAGGTCTATCACTTTCCCACATCTTATCCCAAGGAATCTCTTCTTCTGTAAACCAAGTAAAATCTGTTAATTCACCATTACTTTTAATTTCACCTTCCCATAAATCACAAAGAAAAATATGCAACACTACTATTTTGGTGTCACCATTTTTATGAGAAATAAACTTAGCTATGCCTTTTGGAGAGAGATTTATTAGTTTAATATTCATCTCTTCTCTTGCTTCTCTTCTAATAGCATCTTCAATACTTTCATCTTTAAATTCTTCCTTATCTCCCACTTTACCTCCAACACCATTCCATAGTTGTTGTTTCGTATGTTTTCCTAGTAAATATTCTTTTTTACCTGATTCATTTATTCTTGTTAGTAAACATAAAGTTGCTAAATGAGGTTTCTCTGAATTTGTAGTATCTTTAGTAGATACATCTTTGTCTGTCATATGATGATTATATAATTTAATTTATTATTAATCTGAACTATTACTTAATCATATAATTTATTTTTCCCACTTTTTCTATATATCTCATGTTGTTTTCTACTATTAGCACCAATATAGAACTTCTTTTCTAACTTCTTGTACTTTTCATCAAAAATCTTATCCATATCAATACCAGTATGTCCAATGATTCTAAAAAGATAGAAAAATACATCTACAAATTCATATCCAATCTCTTTCTTCTCTCTTTCTGTATATTTCTTCTTAAACTCTTTTTGCCATTGATAATGTTCTGCAAGTTCACCTAGTTCAATAACTGTAGAGGTTAGAAGCTCGTTTGGATCTTCATTTTTCCAACCTCTTACTTCTGCAAAATTAGCAACTTCCTGTATATAGTCATTTAAACATTTTTTCATATTTCATTCTTATAAATTTATGTTTTAAGTATATTCTGATGTACTTGTGTATTCAATACACAACTTAGATATGAAATACACAACAAAAGTCTGGTTTGGATGTACATCTAAAGAATTACTTAATTACCTTGTATATTACAAAGGTATTAGAGAGCATTTAATATCCAGAAACTGTATTCTTCTCTTTGATTGGTTAGAGGATGCTGAAAGAAGAATTAGAACAAATCCAGGAGGGAGTAGGGATATAAAAAGGATATTTAAGGATGTTTTAAGCGCAATAGACCAGTGTGATGTTACTATTATTGAAAACACCATACCTAACTACAGTGTTACCCATCAAATTGTGCACTCCTTAGCTATGAGGAAACCAACATTGGTATTATGGCAAAAAAAAGATAATGATTCGTTTGATGATTCGTATTTAGAAGCTGTAGAGTCAAAGTACTTAACAATTAAACAATATAAAGGGGATGAATACAAAAAGATAATTGATGAGTTCTTAGGAATAAGTAAGATTGAGTTTGGTCAAAGGAGATATAATGTTGTACTTGATAACAAACAGAAATATTACTTAGACTGGGTATCAAAGAAATATAAGAAGTCGAGATCTTCAATCATTAGGGATGCTATTGATGCTGTAAGTAGTAAAGATGAAGATTATATTTCTCAAATAGTAAAATAGAAAACCTATTTTATTTAGTACATAACCTACTAATTATCCACAAAATGTAATATAATTAGGCATGAAAAATGTTGATGTGCCTCTGTGGGATAAAGGAGATAGTACTGATAACTTTGCAAAGGGTGGAGGAAGGTCTTCAATAGCATTTGATAGAATGGTTGAAGCAGATAAGAGAATTATTGAAATCTTTGAATTAGTATTAGGTCGAAAACCCTCTACTAGAGAATCAGCATATTACAGAATTAGCAAAGCAGAAGATACAGAAGTAATAGAGAAATTGGTAAGAAATTCTGAACACAAAGAATTAGTTATCAAAGCTAAAAACTATCCTTCGCTATTAAAAGAAAACAAAAACCAAAAATCCAATATTCTTAAACTAAAAAGCTCCATGGAGGATAGAGAAAAAGAGTTTGATGAAATGAAAAAACTATTAGAAGAGAAGAATATTCTTATAAAAGGATTAAGAGAAGAGAAGGGGAAACCATTTCTAACAAATGAAGATTTAATTAAAGAATCTAATCAATATTACTCTAAACTCTCAGAGAGGAGTAAGAAAAGTAGTTATGATGTTAATAACCACTCTCTGTGGGATAGAATATTAAAACTGTTTTTTGATAAATAAAAGAATATGACTAGCAAGAAATTAGGAGAAAGACTAAAAAAAGCAAGAGAGGAGAAAAGGTTGACACAAAGAGAGTTAGCAATAAAAGTAGGTCTTTCGGATAAATCTATTAGTATTTATGAGAAAGGAAAAGTTTATCCACCAATTAGAAACCTCCTAATATTATCTAGGGAATTGGATGTAAGTATCTCTGATCTTCTTACAGATTAATATGGTGGTGTTAACCATTTTCTTGCTTTCTCTGAAGCTTTCTTAGAAAATTTTATAAGAAGGAATATTCCAGCTCCAATAATTAGTAAAATTCCAATAATTAGTAATATATTAGTTAATCTGTATTCCGAACTAACTGGCTGTAGAACTAAATCTTTATCAAAGTTTAAATTATCTCCTGCGCTATTCGTATAGTTTGTATCATGTTGCCATGAGATAACTGATACAGAGATATTATGTGTTCCTGGGTTTTTAGGTTTAACTACTGCTTTTATACTGTAAGTCTGATTCTCTTTCATTGCTATAAATCTGCTGTGTTTGGGTGTTACATTTAAAGAGACAGGGTAGTTCCAAATAATTTCTGTCTTTGGAGAGTCCATAAGTGGTCTAATATTAAGAGTGTAAGTTACTGTTTTGCCAAACGGTGTTTGTGGAGCTTGTATAAGCTCTAAATCAAAGTATTTAGTAGTACCTCTTTTTGCTTGTTCTTCACTTTTTATATCTGTTTCTTGTCCTAAGGCAATGGTAGAAAAAGAGAATAAAAGCAATAAAATGGTTATTATCTTTGGAAACTTCTTCATTTTAAAATCTTCCTTATACTTAAATTATATATATTGAAAGTCTCTAATGCTTCATCTTGGTCTATATCATAGTCATTATGGACAATATTATTTCTTATCTTATGTGCCTCCCACAAACCATCTAACTCTTTCTTCTTAAATATCCTATTAGATTTCTTTAAGTTATCTCCACAAGTATTACTGTTATGGAAATAATATTGTAGAGCCTTTGTTAGTAGATTATCGAGTTTGACTATAGAATCCCTTCTAACAGCACCATCTAAACTCTGAACATGTAGTCCTAAATCTTTGAGTTTATTGAGGATATCAATTTTTTTTGTACTATCAATCTTCTTGTTTGCGAAAGATACTGCTAAAAACAAAACAACGATAAGAAACAATATTATGATTGTCATAATTATACTTGTTGAGTCCATTTGTATTTTTTGATACTTTTAAATATTACATATGAAAATAATATAATAACGGAAAAGACTATAAAAGAAAGAACCTTTGAAAGAATTATTACATAAGTAGGGATTCCATTAGGTATTTTGGTTTTTAAAACAATATCTTCTGATACTCCAGAAATATTACTGACTTTGCCAGCTATCATTATTTCGTTAGAGTTAATTTTCTCAAATGGGAGGTTTAATTGAATGTTATGATTTTGTCCTGGGAGGAGTAGAGTGGAGGTTGTATTACTTGCACTATCAATATATTGAGAGATTTTTCCTAAGCTAGACTTTTCAAGTCTAATGTCAGAGATTGCAATATTACCACTATTGGATAAATTAATATAACCTTTCAAATATTTTTTCGTGATATCATAGTCTTCCAAAGAGAAACTTTTATTTATTATTAACCTTTTTTTCTGAATGTCTTTATTCTCTAATGTCACTAAAAAATCGTTTGGTGTGTAGAAGGTTAGAGTGGGAGTCATTGGATTTTTCCCTCTTCTTATAATAGCAATATGATCAGCAAAATCATTACCAAACAAATTTTGTTTTCTATACTCCTCCATAAATGGATCAACGGACACCCATTGTTGTTTTGTATCGTCATAATATTCTACCCAATAATGGTAGTAACCATCAGTAGTGTATCCTGAGATATTAGAAATGTAGCCTAGAACCATTCTACTTGGAATTGAGAAATGTCTTAGTAGTGCAATGTAAAAATTTGCAAAATCAAGAGCAGAAAGTGATGAGCTATTCTTAATAATTGAGGGAATATCTGTTCTAGGCGATTCTACTTGTCCCAACTTTATATTTTTTTTGTAGTCCAGTCGATATATAACATATTGATACAGATATTTGTAAAATATCTCTTTTTGTTTCTCACTAAGTAGGGAAATATCTGTAATATCTGGGTGTATTTCAAGGCCTTTATCTTTTAGAAAACTATGAACTCTCTGTATTTCTGTTGTATCAGTTATTTCCCAATAACCAGTATTTTTAGTTAAAAAGTCTTTTGGTTGAGTTGTATTAGTACTAGTTTCCTTTTGAATAAAGCCTGTTATATGGCAGTCAATAGTTTTATTCGCTTCTACCATATAACTAAAAATGTAGTTACCATCCTCATCTATAGTAGAGAAGGATGGTATAGGGTTAATTTCTTTCCAAAGGACTTTTTGAAACTCAGAATCCATTGGTAGTATAAGTTCAAAAGTTTGTACTTGCTCTGTTGGATTTGAAAACACTCTGTTTACAACGAATTTATACTGTATATCTTTTGTGAAAAATAAAGAAATTTCTGGATTTTGAGGTTTTTGGAATGTAATTGTATAAAGGTTTCCTTCCTGCCCTTTATTCTGTATGTTTTCTGATGCCCATGAAAATTCTCCTTTTCCCTTTGGATATTTAACGATAACTTCTTTTGTATTTGCGTCTAAGACCTTAGATGGGAGATTATATGAGATTTCATTAGAGTGGGGTGTTGTGTAAGTTATGATAATCTCAAACGGATTTTCGGGAGTTATAACTTTATTATTAAAACCGAACTGTATGTCTGTCACAGAGGTTCTATTATACCTATCACATTGAACCTCTTCTGTCTTGTTAATATAGCATTTCGGAGAAATGTTTTTTGCCTGTATGGTAGCTGTATATATTGATAGTACCCTAGTTGTTTCTGTTGTGAGTTGTATTGTAATCTTAGTATCGACAGAATCTGTATTAATTGTATGAACAAAATATGAGTTAACAAGAAATTGGCTATCCTGTGCTAATGTATCTGTTTTGAAATGTAGAAAAAATAAAGAGAAAAGACTAATAAATAACAGAATCTTCTTTAAATAACCATTTAAACTTTTCATATTTTCTTATTAGTTGTTTTATTACAGTAGTTTTTGGTGTTATTCCATAGTCCTTAATAATCTTCTCCATATCCACTTTTTCGACTTCATTAACAATCTTGTAATTAGGATTTCTAACTACTTCTTGTTTAGCATTCTTCCTTATCACATAATATGCCATTCCACTGTTATCATCAAGTACTATCCTAGATATTGCTTTTACAGACATTATCTCAGCAAAAATTAGAGGTGTATTTTGTCTTGGATTAACAGCTACAAAGTCATAGTTTGCAGGTATAATAATCTTTTGGCCTTTTTTAGCAACTATTTTCATAACTCTATTATCTTTCGGTGATTTATATTGTTGTAATAGTATGATAGCTGTGCCATGTAATATCTCAACAATTCGTGGATATTTTTTACATCTGGTAACTCGTGTTTTTACAAATTCTATACCTGCAAGGTTGGAGTTCATAGTGTAAATATTTAACTTAACCTTTTTGGATGCAAGTACAGAATCCGTATCAACCTTGAAATATTTCTGATAGAACACTTCTGGGCAATCTAACTCTTTGTTAAGTAATTGTTCTCTAATATCATCTATAGTTACAATACTTCTTTTCTCATATGTAGAGTTTTTGAAAACAAGTTCATCATTCTCATAGAGAATTGGAAAACCTATTGCAGTTCTTAAATCTATTTTTGCCATGTACTATTATATCATATGGTACTAGATTTAAGGATTTCACTCTTGTCTTACGATAATTAATCGTTATCTTTATACGATTTCAATAATTCAGAAAGAATTATTCCAACTATGATATATAGCACTAAAGATAGAACCAAAAGTGCTGGTATCTGTATTTTCCAGATACTTATAGTGCTATTAACTATTCCTTGAAAGGGAGCAGTTACAATATCACTTATTTTTTTAATCCAGTAGACAACAGTGTTTTCTGTATTAGCATTTATAGCGATCAATACAATTCTTATACCTAATATCCCTTGTATTATGATTGTAGCAAAATATGCGAGCCTAATTAGTAATTTAATCATATCTATATTTTATCTAAATTATCTAAATAGTATTGTAACTGAGTCATATATCTTGTAACACCATTTGCCCAAGCATGTTCTGGATTTTGACCACATGGTGGACAGTATATCGGTTCTATTTCAAAAGGGGTCATTGTTGTTCCATATCCTTGAGCGAATCGTTCTGTTATATGTATAATAGCATTGTCCCAGCTAGAAAATATACTCCAACCCCTATCATTACTATTTACACCTCTCCACCCCCATGCATTATTTGTTCCTTGAGGCGTTATATTACCAAATGCGGATTCAACACCAGAGATAGAGGCAAGAAGTCTCCAATCTAATCCATGTTTATCTGCTTCTTTTACGAATGTTTCTGCACTGCTTGCCATAGGAGAATGGAAGTCGTTTAGAAACTTATTCATTGCATGAACTCTTGGATCAATTGTGAAAAACTTAGTATTTGAAATAGTTGGACTTTTTAGACTCTGACTATATGTAGATAAACTATACTCTGTTGTATTAGCAAATATGTCATAAACAGGAGATAGTACATTTATAGTTGTGTTCTGTTTTGCTCTCATGACGATACCAATTTGGTTGATAAAAAATCTCTCTATAGAAGGGGAGATTAAGATGTAATAAAGAACAAAGAGAATGAGTAAGATAGAAACTCTAAAAATATTAGAGTGTAGTATCGCTTTAACATTTAATACTTTCTCTTGATTATGCATTTCATCTGTCATAATATCTAGTATATCAAATTGGGGCAATATATGTTATGTTCACTCATTTACACCTACATACAGAGTATTCCTTACTGGATGCAACTATACGAATTTCTGATCTAATAGAGAAACTTAAGGCCAATAACATGAATGTATGTGCGATTACAGATCATGGGAATATGTATGGAGCATATAAATTCCAAAGTGCAATGAAAGCTGAAGGATTAAAACCGATAATAGGTTGTGAGATATATATTGCACCAAGAAGTATGGAAGATAAAGAATATGGCATAGATAATAACTATTTCCATTTAGTTCTTTTAGCTAAAAACTTAGAAGGTTACAAAAACCTTGTAAAAATTGTTTCAATGGCTCATATGGAAGGTTTCTACTATAGGCCCAGGATTGATATTAAAACATTAAAAAAGCACACAGGAGGATTAATTGCACTCTCAGCTTGTCTTGCTGGTCCAGTAGCCCAGCCTCTTTTGAATAATGATTACAAAAAAGCCAAGGAGAATGCAGAACTATACTCAAAACTTTTCAAAGACAATTTCTACATTGAGATTCAAAGGAATGGAATGGAAGAACAGAACTTAGTTAATGAAGGTCTTATTAAGATAGCAAGAGAGTTAGATCTACCACTAGTAGCAACTTGTGATTCCCATTATCTAAATAGAGAAGATGCTGAGATACAAGAAATTTTATGGTGTATTTCAGATGGTACAACAATGGATGATCCGAATAGAAGGAGAATGCCTACAAATGAGTTCTATGTAAAAACTCCAGAACAGATGCAAGAACTCTTTAGTGATTTACCTGAGGCAGTTGAAAACACTCAGAAGATTACAGAAATGATTGAAATATATGATATTACTTTTGAAAGAGTTGAAACAAAGTTTTTAGATTTACCAGAAGGTGAAACTGCTAAATCATATTTGAAAAAACTAACATATGAAGGAGCAAAAAAGAAATATGGTGAGATTACAAAAGAATTAAGAGAGAGGATTGACTATGAATTATCTTTGATACATGAGAAAGGTTATGATGATTACTTCTTAGTAGTTAGAGATTTTGTTCACTTTTGTCACGAGAACAATATTATAGTTGGTATGAGAGGATCCGGCTGTGGTTCTGTGGTTGCTTATGCTACAGATATTACAAATATTGAACCGATTAAATGGGAACTATATTTTGAAAGATTTCTTAATCCAGAAAGACCAAGTCCACCAGATTTTGATATTGATATTGCAGATCAAAGAAGAGATGAAGTTATACAATATACAATAGATAAATACGGTATAGACAATGTTAAACAGATTGGGACCTTTAGCAAACTACAAACAAGACAAGCTATTAGGGATGTTGCAAGAGTAATAGGGATTGACTTAAAAACAGCAGATGCTCTATCAAAAATGGTTGAAATAGTTTTTGGTAAATCAAAAGATATTGACTATATGATAGAGAAAAATCCTGAATTTGCAGAGATAATTAATTCTTCAGAAGAAACAAAGCATTTGGCGAATATTGTCAGAAAGATTGCAGGACTTTGTAGAGGTGTTTCAACCCATGCATGTGGTATTATCATTACTCCGGAACCAGTAGTGGAATATTGTCCAATTCAAAGAGATGCTCATGGTGGTGGTATTGGGATGACACAATACGAAATGTTTGATATCGAACCTCTTGGGTTAATGAAATATGACTTTCTTGGTTTAAGAAACCTCCATGTAATTGGAGCAGCACTTAAAAAGGTTGAAAGAAGTACCGGAGAGAAAATAGATTTAAGAGAAATAGACTATGAAGATCCAAAAGTCTTTGACTTAATCAAATCAGGACATACTGTTGGTTTATTCCAAATGGAAAGTGAAGGAATGAAAAGAACTATTAGAACTCTTCAACCAGAGAACTTGGAGGATATCTGCTACATTCTAGCTGCTTACAGACCAGGACCAATGCAGTATATTACTGAATACCAAGCAGTGAAAACAGGTAAACAAGAACCAGACTATATCTTTAATGAACTAGAACCAGTTCTCTCAGTTACCAGAGGAGTTATCACATACCAAGAGCAAGTTATGAGAATTGCTCAGATAATTGCAGGATATTCTCTTGGAAAGGCAGATGTTTTAAGAAGGGCAATGGGTAAGAAGAAGGTTGATGTTATGGAGAAAGAGAAACCAGTATTTGTAGAAGGAGCTATAAAAAGGGGTTTTGATAAAGAAAAAGTTGAAAAGCTCTGGGATAAACTTCTTCAGTTTGCAAACTATGGTTTTAATAAAGCACATAGTGCATCATATGCAACAATAGCATATTGGACTGCATACCTTAAAACACACTACCCTTTGGAATATATGGCAGCTCTTTTAGAAGGAGATTTAGATAAGTTTGATAGAATAATACTTGACTTAAAAGAATGTAAAAGATTGGGAATTAATGTCCTTCCACCAGATATTAACAAGAGCGGATATTACTTTACATCGGATGATAACAATAGTATATGGTTTGGACTTGGTGGGATAAAAAATATCGGTGGAGATCTTGTTAAATTAATAATCAAAGAAAGAGAAAAGAATGGAGAGTATCAGAACCTAGATGATTTTGTTCATCGTGTATACGAAGATGTTGGTAAGAAAGCAATGGAGTATCTAATAATGGCAGGGACAATGGATTCTTTTGGAGATAGGTTAGATCTATTAAAAACTTTTCCAACAGTTTATCAGAAAGAGAAAGATGACAGGAAAGCTAGTAGTGTAGGACAATTTGACTTTTTCTCACTGGGTCAAACAGAAGAAGGACAAAATAGGACAATTGCAACTCCACTTGAAAAAGACACAGAAACCGATAGAAATGTTTTACTACAATGGGAAAAAGATCTTCTAGGGCTATACTTTTCAAGTCACCCACTTGATAATCTCCAAGATCTTTTCATAACCAAGAATGTAATAACATTAGACGACGTTTTAGAGTTTAAAAAGAATAATGATTTGTTAGTTCTTGGTGTTATGATAAATAAAGTAAGAAAGGTGACTACCAAAAAAGGTGATATGATGGCATTTCTTTCAATAGAAGATAAAACAGGTAGAACAGA
>CAYPAR010000015.1:10381-12013 GCA_964408765.1 uncultured Candidatus Saccharibacteria bacterium
AAAAAGGTGATATGATGGCATTTCTTTCAATAGAAGATAAAACAGGTAGAACAGACGCTATTGTATTCCCAAGAGCATATGAGGAATTAAAAGATCTTCTTAATGAAAATATACCAGCATTAATTGTAGGTAAATTAAATGTTAGAAATGGAGAGAAGAGTATTGTTGTTGAAAAGCTCAAACCAATAGATCCATCTAAACATAATAATGTTTTTGAAGGTATTACATTTAGAATAACACCAGAACACACAGAGGAACAAGTTTCGGAATTAAAGGTATATATAGCTAATTCCGAAGGTGATACACCTGTTAGAATTATGGTTAATGATAACGGAAAGAACAAGATTGTAGAACTAAAGAAAAAAATACCTTTAAATGATGAGACCAGACAATGGATGAATGTTTTTTCATTCTAAAGAGAAGGACAGACCAATGGTTGGGTAGTAATGGTATATAAACCATTGGTCTGTTTTGTTGATTCTATTAAAAAGGCCAGTCTTCGTCGAAAACTTCCCTTGCCACTTTTGCGATTTTTTTCTTCATTTCCTTTGTAGACATAGGAAATGAAGAACTATAGTGGAGAACTAAAACTCCCCGTATTATTGCTACACATTCAAATTCGGGGATTTCTTCCTCTAATCTTTTCTTAAAAGACCGAATTTCATCGGTCTCTGTTTCTTCCTTGTAACATTTTGAACTTTTATCAAGGACAAGTACTAATATAACTGAGAAATGTGGCCATTAGCCTATCCCCTCGTCTTTTAATTTAATCATTTATCTCCTTTTTTTTATTTTTTATGAGCATAGAATCAACAAAATCATTATATCACACTATAGGTACTACTGCATGTATAGTGTATAATTAATTATGAATCTCAATGAAATAGATCTACTTCCTCTAAAGCCAGGAGTATACAAATTCTATGATAAAAACAAAAAACTTTTGTATATAGGAAAAGCTCTTAATTTAAGAAACAGAGTCAAATCATATTTTAATGACACACTCTATGACAGACCGTATGTAAAGAAGATGATTCCTCTAATTCAGGAGGTAGAAATAGTAGAAACAAATAATGAAATAGAATCATTGGTTTTGGAGGCAGCATTAATCAAAGAACTAAAACCAAAATATAACACCCTTCTAAAAGACGACAAATCATATGCTTGGATATATGTATCTACAAAAGATGAATTCCCTTTGATTAAAATATCAAGGAATGTAACAAGCAAAGAATTAAAAAGAGGTGAACTCTTTGGTCCATATCCAAATATACACTCTGCAAGAAGGGTTTTTACATATCTTAGAAAACTCTATCCATTTTGTACATGTTCACCAGAAAGAGCAAAAAGAGAAAAAGAATGCATGTATTTTCATATAGGTCTTTGTCCTGGACCATACCAAGGTCATATTACAAAAGCGGAATACAGGAGAAATATAACTGAAATACTCAAATTTCTGAAAGGTAGGAAACGAGGACAGATAGCTAAACTAGAATCTAAAATGAAACAATATTCTAAAGAAAAAGAATATGAAAAAGCAGGAGAGTTAAGAGATAAGATTGAAGACCTTAAATACTTAGGAAAAAAGATAAATTTTGAGTATAACGAAAGTTCAGAATCTTACATCACAAG
>CAYPAR010000016.1:0-5755 GCA_964408765.1 uncultured Candidatus Saccharibacteria bacterium
TAAATATATCTAAACTTGTTCCTAATAAACTTGTTATTATGCTAGATCTTTTCTCTCCTAAGTTTGTTGCTTTAATTGGTACAGAAAAATGTTCTCTTCTCTCTTTAGAGGGTATTGTTCTTGAAGAGCTTTGTTTGGAGTCAGAAGATATAACAAATTGTTGTACTGAATATGTGAAGGATACATCCTATTCATTTTTTAAGTCAGAAGAGATGGATTTTGCAGATATTACTAGTGGAAAGAGATCTTTATTAGTA
This sequence comes from uncultured Candidatus Saccharibacteria bacterium, assembly GCA_964408765.1. GTDB lineage: Bacteria > Patescibacteriota > Dojkabacteria > SC72 > SC72 > UBA5232. Next base: position 258 of record CAYPAR010000016.1, read on the forward strand.
ATAGATACTATTTCAAAAATGATAAAAATAGTTGAATCATTTGGGGTTAGTATAAAAGAAGTTTATTTAGAGCAGAATATTATAGATATTATTGATGAAGAAGGTAGGGTTAGTAGATTTTCATTATCTGATAATCTTACTACTCAACTTGCTAGGTATTTTGTAGTAATGAGAAAGATTAGACAAGATGAGATGAAATACAGTATTATAGATGTAAGATTTGAGAGACCAGTTGTAAAGAATTGAAATTGGTCTTGATAATCTATACAATTTTGATTATATTAATATACTGATGTTATAAATCAACATCTTTTGTATAATAAATTAAGTAAAATAACTGTCTTAAACACTTATGGCACGAAGAATAATTACAGCAATAGATGTTGGGAGTTCTAAAATTACAACATTGATAACTTCAGTTGAAGATGGAAAGAATCCGACGGTAATTGGTGTTTGTGCATATCCAAGCAAAGGTATCAAAAAAGGTGTTGTGGTTAATATAGACGATGCTACTAGTGCGATTTTAGAGAGTGTAACTGCTGCAGAGAGAATGGCTGGTGTTACTGTTTCTGATGCCTTTATCTCAATCAATGGTGAGCAGGTGACCAGCTTGAATAATAAAGGAGTTGTTGCTGTTGCAGGAAGTGAAATTACTATCGATGATACCTATAGAGCAATTGAGAATGCTAGGACACTTTCTTTACCTGACAATCTAAATCCAATCCATATTATTCCAAGAGAATTTGTGGTTGATAATCAGGGAGGAATTAAATATCCAATTGGGATGAGTGGTGGCAGACTTGAAGTTGAAACCCACATTATTACAGCACCAAACTCTTACTGGCAAAATATTAAAAAATGTGTAGAACAGGTTGGTGCAAATGTCTACGATGTAATCTTTACAGCATGGGCATCTTCACTAGCAGTTTTAACAGATACAGAGAAAGAATTAGGTGTAACACTTCTTGATATTGGTGCGGGAACAACAGGTATTACAATCTTCCAAGAAGGATCAATTGTTTACAGTGGGTGTGTACCTCTTGGTGGAAGTAGTATTACAAGTGATATTGCAATTGGCTTACAGGTATCCTTAGAGGAAGCCGAGAAAATAAAGATGAATCTAAATACTCTTTTTGATGCAAAATATGATGGTAGCAAGGTAAAACCAATGTCTAATGTCCCTAAGATTCTGCAGAAAAAAGAGGTTGTAACACCAAAGAAGAAGAAAGAAGAAGATTTGAATCTTAATGCTATTGGAATAGATAAAGTGGTTTCTAAGGATATGTTAGAAAAAATTGTTGGTGCAAGATGTGAGGAGATATTAGAGATGGTGAGAGATAATATATCTAAAGCTGGATATGATATTGCTATGCCAGCAGGAGTTGTCTTAACAGGAGGTAGTAGTCAGCTTAGAGATATTACTAAATTTGTTCAAAAAGTTATTGGTGTAGCTGCAAGAGTGGGATATCCATCAGGGTTAACAGGAATGACAGAAGAAATATCTGATCCTTCATATGCTTGCGTTCAAGGGTTAATAAAACATGCTTTAGATGATGATGTTGAGATTAGTGGTAGTGAGAAGAGTAAGGTTGATGTTAAGGGATTCTTTGGTAAAATAGTAGAATGGTTTAAGTCATTACTGCCATAAATAATTTAAATTTATAGAGTCTATTATGTTAGTTTCTACAAGCGTTGACCCAGTAGCAAAAATTAAAGTTATTGGTGTAGGGGGTGGTGGTTGTAATGCAATTAATACCATGATTACCGATTATGATATTCAGGGAGTTGAATTTATGGCATTTAATACAGATGCACAATCTCTTAAGATGTCTCAAGCTCCCGTCACACTACAATTAGGCGAAGAATTAACAAGAGGGTTAGGTGTAGGTGGTAATGCAGAACTTGGAGCTCAGGCAGCTGAGGAGAGTTTAGATCAGATACAGGAATTGTTAGATGGTGCTAATATGGTTTTTGTTACTGCAGGTATGGGTGGTGGAACAGGAACAGGTGCGGCTCCAATTGTTGCAGGAGTTGCCAGGAATATAGGTGCATTAACAGTTGCTGTTGTAACAAAGCCTTTCGATTTTGAGGGTAACAAAAGAAAAGAAATAGCAGAAGAAGGAATAGCTAATTTAAGAGAGAAGGTTGATACTCTAATTGTTGTTCCGAATCAAAGACTTCTTGAAATTGTCAATGAAAATGAAAACTTATCATTTATTGATGCAATGAAAAAAGTGGATTCTGTTCTTGCTGAGGGTGTAAAGAGTATTTCTGGTTTAATTAGTGAAACAGGGTATATTAATGCTGATTTTAATGATGCTAAAGCTGTAATGAAAGATGCAGGTACTGCACTTATGGGTATTGGTAGGGCATCTGGAGAGAATAGAGCAGAAGATGCTGCAAGAGCTGCAACTACGAGTCCACTTCTTGATATGTCAATTGAAGGTGCTACAGGAGTACTTTACAACATTGTTGCTTCAGATTTATCATTGGCAGAGGTAAGTCAAGTTTCTGATTTAATTAAAGAGGCAGTCGATCCATCTGCAAATATTAAGTTTGGAGCACAGATAGATCCTAATGCAGGTGATGAACTTATCATTACAATTGTAGCAACCGGATTTGATGAATCAAAACAGATATATAGACAACCACAAGAGGAAGATTCTACTTCTACAATCTCAACAACGGCAAATAATATCAGAACATTTGGATTAGATAATGATACGGATACAACATCTAGCATTAGTACAACAGAACCTCTTGATTCTTTTGATGATGAGAGTGAAGATGAAGATACTATTCTAGAAGATGAAAGTTTTGATGCACCAGCTATAAAAACAGAAGATATTCAAACAGATGATCCATTAGATGTCCCGGCATTTATGAGGAAGTAAGTAAAGTATCTGTTTGCTATAATTATGTATGAATATTCTTAAGAAGACTTCTTTAAATGGTAAGCATATTTCTCCTTTTCTCTTAATTCCGTTATTACTATTAGTAATTATTGGACTTGTAACTCTCTATTCAACTCTAATACTCCCAACAGGAGGTTTAGCAGATACTGACATATTCACAAAACAACTTATCTTTATCGGAGTAGGTTCCCTTCTTTTTCTTTTATTCAGTTATATAGATTTATCATATCTTAAACATTGGCAAGTTCTACTAATCATTTATACAATAACAATTATCTTATTAGTATTAACACTACTCTTTGGTCCTGTTATAAAAAATGTAAAAAGATGGTTAATAATAGGTGGTATTCAGATACAACCATCTGAGATTGCTAAATTCACTGTCATAATTGTAACCTCTGTAATATTCTCAATGAAAGAGAAATACAGTGAATGGATTCTCTTTTTACTATCATTTCTTTTTCTTGCTCCAATTTTAGTCTTAATATATATCCAACCTAGTGGAAGTATTATGGTTCTTACTTTAAGTATTTGGTTCCTTTTAGTATTCATGGGACTGAATAATCCTATAAGAAATGCTGTTATACTAACCATACTTCTCTCTACAGTTGGTGCTTTCCTAATATCTTCAATCACAGGTAATAATCTATGGTTTCTATTACTAATAGTTGCTGTTGTAGTAGGTATATTTGGTTTCTATGCAGAGAGTAATTGGAAACTTTTCATTGTAATTTCTTTTGTAATCGCACTTCTAGTTGGTGCATTATCCTCTGTAACTTGGAGGAATCTTCTTAAAGATTATCAGAAACAAAGAATTGTAGCCTTTATTAACCCAGAAGAAACATCATCTGATAATCTCTTTAATGTAAATCAATCTAAGATAGCTATTGGATCTGGAAGAATATTTGGTAAAGGTTTTGGTAATGGAACACAGAGTAAAAGGAACTTCTTACCTGAGTTTAGAACTGACTTTATCTTTGCTTCTTATGCAGAGGAATTTGGTTTAGTAGGTAGTCTTTTTCTAATGCTTTTGTATGGTTTAATAATTGCTTTTTGCTTTATGACAGCTGTTAATTGTACTGGAAATACAATGTATTCTTTAATTAGTATGGGTGTTGGTATAAAGATGTTACTTGAGATATTTATTAATATTGGTACTAATACGGGTAGTATTCCAGCTACAGGTATTCCACTTCCCCTTATGAGTGCAGGAGGAACAATTACAGTAATGACTTTGGTATGTTTAGGATTAGTGCATAATATTAGCTTGAAGAACAGTCAGAAACTTAGGACTAAGAAAGGTGATATTATTGATGTGTATGAGGATTAACACCAAAACATTGACTTTTTTGCCTACATAACATAAAATCCTTACCTATGGCAGACAAAAAAGAAACAAAAACTACAAAAAAGACAACAACTAAGAAAGTTGTTAAAAAAGCTACAAAGCCAGCAGTTAAAAAGACTACTCCTAAAAAAGAAGTTAAAGTAGAAACAAAGAAAGGTGATAAATTTGCTGTAATTGCAATCTCTGGTGTACAGTTAAAAGTATACGTAGGTAAGGAATATGAAGTAGAAAAGTTAGAAGGTAAGAAGGGAGATAAGATTGAAGTAAAAGAAGTCTTACTACTCTCTGATGGTAAGGATGTAAAAATCGGTAAACCATATGTGAAAGATGCAGTTGTTAGACTTGAAATTACATCTCAGAAAAAAGGTGAAAAGATTGAAGGTTTCAAGTATGCAGCTAAAGCAAGACAGAGAACAAGGTATGGATATAGACCGAGTATTACGAAAGTAATAGTTAAGAGTATATAATTAAGATGCCCAAACAATATTTCTTTGAAGCTGGAACATTCCCAGAACTATCATATACAGAACTTCTTGCAGTTCTAGAATCTTTCGGTTTTAGTAAAGATGTAGTAACTAGATTCGGTTCTAGTATATTCTTGGTTAAAGATGAAAAGATTGATGAAACATTTGTTAAGAATATCTTTGGTAGACTAGGAGGTAGTGTAAGAGTAGGGGAGATAGTGGAAGATATTGATAACTTCTATACCACAACCAATCAAGAAGGGACAGATAGTCAGGAAGGTAGTAAGAAAGTAATATTTGGTATTAGTATATTAGGCAATTCTCATAAAGAAGATAGTAGATTTCTTAAAAAGTTAGCAAACAGTATTAAAAAAGGACTAAAGGAGTATGGTATATCATCAAGATTTGTTCTTCCACAAGGAAGAGATAGCTCTCTAAACGCAGCTCAAGTAATTAGAAATCAGATTTTACAAAAAGGTTTTGAATTAAATATTCTCAGACAGGGTAGTGAAGAAATATATGGTAGAACAATTAAGATTCAAGATTTAGAAGGTTTTGTAAGAAGGGATATGAATAAACCTGAAACTGATACAGAAATGGGAACACTACCGCCTAAATTAGCAAGAATGATGGTTAATTTTACAGCACAAAACAGTGGAACTCTCTGGGATCCATTCTGTGGTTCAGGCACTATACCTATGGAAGCTGCAATGTTAGGTTTTAACTTCTTAGCATCAGATATTAATCCTCAAGCAGTTAATGATACAGATG
>CAYPAR010000016.1:5855-7495 GCA_964408765.1 uncultured Candidatus Saccharibacteria bacterium
TAATCATTATTCCTTCATACAAAACAGATAGAGGATGGAAAACATTTGGTATTAGAGAGTTAGTAGGTAAGAGGTGGATTGTGAAAAACAGTGAATATTCTAAAGAGGGCTTGAAGTGGAACCGAAAAAATAGTATTATTACCCGGAACATTTACATACTAGAGAGATCTTAGTATGAGTATATAACTTGATAAAAAAAGTAGATGGCAAAAGTTGCAGCAGGAAGTACAACATCTAACTACGGTAAGGTAGCTGGTAAAAGGCTAGGTGTTAAAAAATTTGCAGGAGAACAAGTAAAAGCTGGAAATATTATTATTAGACAGAGAGGCTCTGTATATCATCCAGGAAATAATACATACATGAGTAAAACTCATTCAATACATGCAAAAACAGATGGTGTAGTGCAGTTTAGAAAGATGAGTGGTTTTAAGAGGGGTAGATTTTTTGTTGACGTAATAGTATAGTCATATATCTATGGCTAAATCCAAATTCATACAGATTGAAAGCAAAAATGCTCTTTTAGAGCTATTAAGGGAAGGTAGGGATTTTGAAACTATCTACGCAGTTAGTAGTGCGTTTAAAGATGAAAAAAGTAAGGAGATATATAGACTTGCAGGTCAGAAGAGAATTCCAATTATTAAGGTTTCAAGAAAAGCACTTCAGAGGAGACTGAGATCTTCATCTGCAGAGAGTATTGTTGGTATGATGTATTCTCAAAATGATTGGAGTCTTAGTGAACTACTAGATACTATTTACAAGGAAGGTAAACAACCGTTTTTTCTTGTCTTAGATGATTTGAAATATACACAGAATATTGCTGCTATTATGAGAACAGCTTTTGCTGTTGGAGTAAACGGCATTATTGTTAATCCTCAAAAGAAAAGTATTATCACCCATGAGACAATTAGAATTTCAATGGGAGCAGCTGAGAGAGTTCCACTTGTAGAGATGAAACTTTTTGAGGCTCTTAAGATGCTAAAAGAGAATGATATTAAGACATATGCAGTACATATGGAAGGGAAGAATTATTATGAACAGAATCTTAAAGGTCCAATTGCATTTGTACTAGGTGCTGAAGATGTTGGTATTTCAACAGGAATTCTAGAGAGAGTAGATGGTGCTGTTTCTATTCCAATGAGAGAAGGTATTGGATCTCTTAATGTAAGTGCTACAGCAGCAGTGTTAGTATATGAGAAGTTAAGGCAGGAAGTTACTACTAACTAACTTCTTTTGTATAATCCTTAGAAGAAGTAATGATATAAAAAAACAAGGGGATATACCCCTTGAAGAATTGTATTATATTATAACATGTTGTATTAAAGTTTGTAAAATTCTTACAACAACTTCTTCATTAAATCATTTAACTCATCAATGTTGTTGTATCTAATAATTACCTTACCACCTTTTGTCATTTTTCTAATATGTGCTGTATATCCCAATTTCTTACTTAACATATCTGAATACTTACTTGTTTGTTCATCTGTAGTTCTCCAAACCTTTGTTGATGAACTCTTACCATATGATATCTTTCTAACCAATACTTCTACTTCTCTAACACTCATACCTCTTTTAATTGCCAAATCAGCAGCAGCAATCAATGATGTTCTATCTTTAATACCAAGTAATGCTCTAGCATGACC
>CAYPAR010000016.1:7595-11646 GCA_964408765.1 uncultured Candidatus Saccharibacteria bacterium
TCTGGATCAATATGCATTCTAGGTTGATATGGATTTGGTTCTATATTATCAATATTAAAATCAGGGATGTAAGAGCTAGTTGAATTATCAACCTGATTAGAACTAATGAGTGCTGCTAATCCTTTTCCTAATCTTTCATTCTGCATATTATTTTTTACTTAATTTAATCTTCAAATCGTTTAATAAATTCGTTTGCTAATTTAGAGTAAGCCATTGCACCTGTTGATTTGTCATCATATTGGAATATTGTCTTACCATGTGATGGAGATTCTGATAGTCTTACATTTCTAGGTACAACAGATTCAAATGCCACATCCTTAAAAAATTCCTTAACATCTTTTACAACACTCTCTGAAAGTTTTGTTCTACTGTCATACATTGTTAAAACAACACCTCCAATTTTAAGAGAGGGATTTACTCCTCTTATCAGTTTTGTGGTCTCTATGAGCTGTCCTAGGCCCTCCAATGCGAAATATTCACACTGTATAGGGATGATTAATCTCTCAGCTGCTGTTAGTGCATTTATAGTCAGAAGACCTAATGATGGTGGACAGTCAATAAGGACATAGTCGTACTCTTCTGTTATCTCTTTTAGTTTATTCTTTAACAAAGTTTCTCTAGATATCATATTAACCATCTCAATTTCAGCTCCTGCTAAAGACAAATGAGAAGGAACTAGAAAAAGGTTAGGGGTAGTTGTAGTAACAAACACAGATGATATTGAATCTCCCCCTACTAAAACATCATAAACATTTTTGTATGGAGCTTGATCTGTAGAATTCCAACTCTGTTTATCAAACTGTTGAGTAAAACCAAGCCCAGAAGAGAGATTTGATTGTGGATCTAAGTCAACGACTAACACTTTTTTCTTCTTGTTTGCTAGTGCAGCTCCAAGATTCATGACTGTTGTAGTCTTTCCTACTCCTCCTTTTTGGTTTGCAATGACAAATGTTTTCATATTTCTAGCTTATCATGTTTCACACAAGATTTCTACATCCCATTATACACCTCGTGTTTAACCAATCTAAATTCGTTAAATGGAAAATATACAATCCAAGCTTTTCCTTTAATATCTTTTTCATCTATAGGGCCAAAAGCTCTGGAATCAGAACTATGTGGTCTGTTATCCCCACATGCAAAGTATCTACCCTCGGGAACAGTAATAGTTTCTCCCTCTTTAAGATACTCACCACCGTTTGTATATACACTACTACTTAAGTAGTGTGATTCATCAAGCATATTTCCGTTAATGTATAACTTTCCATCCTTTAACATAACTGTTTCTCTTGGTAGGCCGATGATTCGTTTGATAAAGTCTTGTGTTTCTGAATATTTAAAGATAATGACATCTCCTCTTTCAGGTTTTTTCATCTTGTACAATATCTTGTTCGCCATTAACATCTCTCCATTTTTGTATGTTGGATCCATAGATCTCCCTACAACTTCATGGGGAGTCATAATGAAGAGATAGAGGACTACAGAGATAACAAGGGCAACAACTACTGTTTCTAAGAAAGACATGATAAATTTGCCAATAGAGCCAAGTACTGAAGATATTTTCTCTGTAGTAGTTAAAACTTCTGGTTCTGAATCGTACATTTTTTGAGCAGATAAAATATGATATTACTAATATACAGTCTATTCAAATGATATTTCTTTGTCAATGATTATCTATCATTTGTAATATCTCCACTCTCTTCTAATGATATTTTTTCTCCTAGAAAGGTTGGTTTTGGTTTAAACATTATTTTAAAGAAATCTTTGTTTTGAGCAAAGATCTCTCTTGTTAATCTTACACTATGTCCTCCTAGAATGTTCTTAGCTGCATTAGCACCGATTACATCTAAATCTAATCTTTTTCCAATATATATTGCTCTGTAAAGATGGTATTCTTGAGAGACAACTATTACTTTTTTTGCTCCAAATATATATCCCACTCTGTACATGCTTTCATATGTTGAAAAACCTGCATGATCCATGAATATATCTTCTGAAGGCACACCTTTTTCAATGGCGTAATCTTTCATAATATTAACTTCATCATAATACTCTCTTCCATGGTCACCACTCATTATAATCTTAGGAGCTATACCATTTTCATATAGATATATACCTGTATCTAATCTTTCTTTTAGAATTGGAGTAGGGTAATTACCTCTTACACCACTTCCCAGGATTAATATTGCATCATATTTCTCTTGGTTATCTTGAATAGCAATATCTTCTTCGTTATAGATATGTCTTTCTGTTGACTTAGTAACATACAAACCTATACTACCTACTAAAGTAGGGATTAAGAAGAGTATTGTAGCTAATGAAAGTAAGAGTCTTTTTGTTTTAGAAAAGTTTTTCATTTGTGCTAAAATTATACACTAAGATATTTTTAATACATATATGGATATAGTTGAAATTGTAAGGAAGCATGTAGAAGAGAGATATTATGACAAGAATTCTACCAAAATAGTTAATATGTATGATACTCATGTTAAATATGTTGTTGAATATTCTAAGCAATTGGCAGAGAAGTTGAATGCTGATAAAGAAATTGTTGAGATATCAGCTTTATTACATGATATTTCTAGATTAGACGGTGTTAATGAAAATCATCATATCGATGGTTCTAAATATGCAGAACAATTTTTAAGAAAACATAATTATAATGAGGAGAAGATTAAAAGGGTTATGCATTGTATTATTACACATAGCGGTAGTACCTCTATCCCTAGAGAAAGCATAGAAGCTGAATGTCTTGCATCTGCTGATGCGATGGCTCATTTTAGGAATATTGCAGATATGTTTTACTTTGTATATGGAGAATTAAGAAAGAGCTCAGATGAAGGTAAAGAGATGATAAAAGAAAAACTAGAGAGAAGTTTTCGAAAGATGCTTCCTGAGGCTCAAGATATTATTAGAGATAAATATGATGCTGCAATGAAAATACTTGAGTAGTGGTACCGCTACGGGGAATCGAACCCCGGTTTACAGGATGAAAACCTGTTGTCCTAGACCACTAGACGATAGCGGCATTACTCTAGAGATTCTACTATAATTAGATCTTTTTGTGAATACTACACCTCTCCTTTTGCAATCATACTTAGTATCTGTTGTTCTTCTGCAAATGTAGCTCTTTTAAAAGCAGCTAGTTCTTTTTCATACACATATCTTCTTTTACATTTACATTCAACCATTATCCTATTATCAGATAAGTTACCTAACTTTCTAGCTTTAGTTAATGGTGCAGTACAACCAACACATAATTTTCTTTCTAGTAGAACATTTTGAAATGGTCTTGCTATTCTTTTAAACATACTGGACTATTCTATCACATTTTCTAAAGAATTGGTGTACTTATAGTGTTAGTGGTTAAGCATAGAGTTTTTGGTTTGATGCAGCCCATAATAAAATGGTATAATGTAGATATAGCTATCTTACTTAAATAATTACTAAAATGGATAAAGAACCTATACAATCTGTATATCCAGTACTTTCAGAGGCAATTAGTGATGGATTAGAAAGAACAAGAAAGGAAAATGAGGTTATCATTGAGTATGCATACGAAGATAAAAGATTTTTACTTTATTTAACCCCAGAAATAAGAGGAATTTTATTCTTTGAAGAAGAGAGAAACCATCTGCAGGATTTAATACTTAGGGGTTTGAGAATAACAGAAGAAAACGGTTTTGAAAATTATGGTGAAGAATCAATAATGACAGGATTATTTTCTGAGTACGGAGAAGGAAAAACATTTGCAGAGAAAACCCAAAACTTATATGGTGGCGAAGAGACTATTACAGAGAATATCCAGGAGTTAATAGAGAAAATGAAAACTTCACATTATAGTTCTTCCAAATTATGTTTAGGGTATTGGTTGACTGTTCTCTTACCAGATAATCTTGACTTAGAGAAAGGGGAAAATGATATTTATACTGATTCAGAATTTATTGCAGAATTAGTTGTAAATGGTTTTAGAGTAGAGGAAGTCTCAGATAATTAAAAAATGCCGAGGAGAGGACTCGAACCTCCAAGGGTTTTACCCCATATGCTCCTAAGG
>CAYPAR010000017.1:0-11069 GCA_964408765.1 uncultured Candidatus Saccharibacteria bacterium
GTTTTGGTGCAAGATATATAGGTAGATAATCTAAGTACAAAACAAAAGATGAAGATAGAAAATATTGTAGCAAGAGAGATACTGGATTCTAATGGTAATCCAACTATAGAAACAGAGGTTGAGCTTTTGGATGGAACAAAGGGTGTAGCATCTGTACCATCTGGAGCTTCTACTGGTAAAACAGAGGTATTAGAACTAAGGGATGGGGATAAAACAAGATATAACGGAAAGGGAGTATTAAAAGCAGTTGAGATTGTAAATAAAACAATCGCTTCTCTGTTTAAAGATAAAACCATTAGTAGTCAGGAGGAGCTTGACAAGATATTGATAAATGCTGATGGAACTGACTTAAAAGTAAAACTAGGGGGAAACAGTATCCTTTCCTGTTCTATGGCATATGCAAGAGCAATGGCAACAAGTTTTGGTTTAGAACTCTTTGATTACTTAGCTATGACATATTGGAAAAACAATAACTATAGAAACAAGTTATCTCTTCCTACTCCACTTGTTCTTGTTTTAGAAGGTGGTAAACATGGCAACTGGGCTACAGATGTTCAAGAATATATGATAATCCCTAACATGGAACTGTTTGAGAAATTTAATAAGGCTATGGAAGCATCTGTAAAGGTATACAAGAGTATAGAAAAGATTTTAGATGAGAAAGGATACTCAGTAGGAGTAGGATTTGAAGGAGCATTTGCACCAAAAGAGATTCAATCAAACAAAGAAGCTTTTGACATAATCGAGGATGGAATTAAGAAAGCAGGATATACAGAAGAAGCATTTAAGATAGCTATAGATGTTGCATCATCGGAATTCTACAATGAACAAAAGAAAACATATGAGCTTAGGAGTGAAAGTAAAGAACTAACAACTGATGAATGGTACAAACTACAGATGGAATGGTATTCCCAATACCCTATTATCTCTGTAGAAGATCCATTTAATCAGGATGATTGGGAAACATGGACAAAGTTTAATCAGGAATATGGAAAAGGAAAAATGGTTGTAGGAGATGACCTACTTACTACAAATGTAAAAAGAATTGCAAAGAATATTGAAATAAAATCATCTAATGCTGTATTAATTAAGCTAAATCAAATTGGAACTGTCACAGAAACTCTTAATGCAATTAGACTTGCAGATGAAAATGGAATGAACTCTATTATCTCTCACAGAAGTGGAGAAACAAATGATGATTTTATAGCAGACTTAGTTGTAGCAACTCCTGCAAAATATTCAAAATTTGGTGGACCTAATAGAGGAGAAAGAGTAAGTAAATACAACAGATTGTTGTGTATAGAAACGCTTTTGTAAGGTATATCAAGATTTCTTTTTTAACACCTTGACAGAGCCGATAAGATAAGTTAATCTGGTAAAAGGTTATATAAAGTATTTATATTTTAGTTGAATAATCTGTATGTTAAACACCCATAGTTTACAGAAGAAATCTTTTGGGATTTTAAGGATTTCTTTTGTAATAGTCGCTGTTGCGATATCGTTCTTTTTAATAAAATCCTTTGAAACAAGAGCTCAGGATACTGAGACAGTAACAACTACTGTAACAGTTGGAAATAGTGCACCTTCATTTACAGTCCAACCTTATGAAGATCCTGCAAGTACTACAACAGCTCCAACTGCTATCGGTGCTAATGTTGTCTTTAGAGCAACTGCAACTGATAGTAATGCAGAAAGTTACTATCTATTAGTATGCTCAACAGGTTCAGCTACAGCAACTAATGGTGGTGCTCCAACTTGTGCAGCTGGAGCAACAACATACTGTACAAGTTCATTAACGGCAAGTGGTACAGCAACTAGCTGTTCATATGCAACCCAATCAACAGACCCATTTACAAATCCATGGTATGCATTTGTTTGTGATGCAAATGCCGCTGCAGCGTCATGTTCTTCCTCAAGCCAAGGTACAGCAAGCGATGGATCTGAATCACCATTCTATGTAAATCACACACCTTTGTTCACAGCAATTTCAACAACACCATCACCAGCAACAGTGGACCCTGGTGCCTCTGTAAAGTGGGATGCAACAGCATCTGATCCTGATGTTCCAGGACCAATATCTGGTACTGACCCAAGTGCTGTTAGATTACTGGTATGTAAAACAAATGCAATGTCAAACGGAACCTGTACAGGAGGAGCATGGTGTACAAGTTCTGCTACTGGAGTATTAGATAATCCTTCATGTACATACACTGTGCCAGGAGTTGCAGCAGATGGACAGTTTGATGCATATGTCTTTATTGTTGACCAATATAATGTAGCTTCTACAAGTGCAACACAAGGAACAAATTCATCATTTACTATTAATAATATAGCTCCTACAGTAACTAATGTAACCTTAAATGGTGGAAATGATATTAATCTAGAAGAAGCAACAACAAAGGCAGTATCTGTAACTGCAACAGTTACAGACACAAATGGTTGTTCTACAAGTGAGATTACAAATGTATATGCATATGTTTACAGATCAGGAATTACCTATAATACATGTTCTGCAGCAGCAACATCCAATCCTAATAACTGTTACAAAGGAATAGCTTGCACTCAAGATGCTGATAGTTGTAATGCTGGCACTGGAGCAGCAACATATACATGTACAGTTAACTTACAATATTATGCGGATCCTACAGATTTAAACACACAGTTTCCTGCTCAAAATTGGTTAGCAAGTATTCAAGCTATTGATGATGATGGAGAAGATCCAGTTGCACATATAACAACTGGCGTAGAAGTGAACTCTCTCGTGGCATTTAGTGTACAAGATGAAATTAACTATGGAAGTTTATACGCGGGAGCAGCAAGTGATCCTCTAAAAACTCTAGTAACAACAGCAACTGGTAATGTAGGCTTAGATCAAGAGCACTCTGGAGCAGCAAATATGTGTACAGACTATCCTACATGTAGTGGAGGTACTCCTATCCCTGTTGCAAACCAAAAATATGCTCTATCAGCAACTACATATGCTCTTGCAACCGCATTAAGTACTTCTGCTGTAGAAGTAGAGCTTAATATCGCTAAAGTCACATCTGCAACCCCAACTACTGGTACTACATATTGGGGTATTTCTATCCCTTCAGGAACAGTAGCTGGTACTTACAATGGAGCCAACACAATCACAGCTGTAAAAGGTGAGATTGCTAACTGGTAATTTATTTATTATTTAATTAAATATTTAATATAAATATAATGAAAAACATAAAAAACACATTACAAAAATTCTTACTAGGAGTCGGAATACTTCTACTAAGCGGCATGGTTGCACATGCAGGGTTTGGAATCTCACCCTCAGATATTAATCATGAATATCTAAAACCGGGTTCCTCATTCACAACAGATTTCTTACTCTCTCGATCAGGATCTTTAAGTGAAATGGATATCGTAGTAGAACCTGATTTAGGAGCGATTAATAGTTGGTTTACATTTAAACCTGGAAAGGTCTTTAGATTTGCACAAGGTCAAAGAACAATGCCCTTCCAGGTTGTAGTCAATGTCCCAGAGACAGCTGAATACAAAGAGTATAGTGGTTCTTTGAGACTTAAAGCTGTACCTGTAGATCAATCAGTCAAAGGTGTTACAGTTGCACAGGGACTTAAAGTAAATGCAGGATTAACACTTACAGAGGAAGATATTGAAAAGCTAACAATTACAGCAATCAAAGTTGAAGATGTTGTTAAAAGCAACCCCGTAAAAGTTGATGTTGTCGGAAGAAACGAGGGAAATGTTGAAAGTTCTCCAATTGCAAAGGTAAAGATTATGGACTTACAGATGAATCTTTTAGAAGAGCATGAGATCTCTAGTCTTGGTAGTGTTAAACCAAACGAAACAAAAACATTAACAGGTCAATTCCTTACAAACTTAGATTTAGGAGAATATTTTATAGAAGTTGATGTTCTTTTAGGTGATCAATCATTAAGAAAAGAGAAATTGGTATTTAAAATTGTAAAAGAAGCTCCTGCTGTAGCAGATAGTACAAAGAAAGATAGCACTTCCTCTCTATTACCTATTGTAACTTTCTTACAAAACAATCAGAAATATGTTTTATGGGTAGTAGTAGCTATTATCGCAGCGATAATAATCTACCTATTAATTGATAGATTATGGAAAGATAAACCAGCTGAAGAGAAAGAAAAAGTAGCAGCAGTTGCTTTAGGAAGTAAATCTTCTACTAGACAGGTTCTTTCTATCGCATTTGGATTCTTAGTATTCCTTGGATTATTCTCAGCAGCACTATCAGAAATAGAAGTTAAAGAGACAGTTGTAAACGATAGCAAGAAAGAAGTACAAGGAGCTGTTGATTCAACAGTAAAGAGTGAGCCTATGCTAAATGTCTTACCATCTCCTGCAAGTGATGTATCATACCCTGTATACTCACAACCGAATACTTCATCATCCGTACTATATGAAGCAAAAGATGGAGAAACTTTCAAAGTGTTAGAAATTTCAAATGGATGGTATAAGGTAACGTTAAAAGATGGAAGTATTGGATGGATCTCAGAAGCAAGTGTTAAGTCTAAAACAACAGAGAATAGATAAAGTAGAACTTAAGCCACAGTAAGGAAATCATAGTACTTACTGTGGTTATATAAAATTAGAAAGTTTAATTTAGTTAATTTATTTTACATGTCAAAAATCAAAATATCTAAATACGGGAAAGTACTCTTATATAGTTCTTTCTTATTGATTGTTTTAGGACTAGTAACCTTGTTTGCAACGAAAGCTTTTAAGGTAGAAGCACAAGATACCGAGACAGTAACTACTTCTGTTACCGTTGGAAATACTGCACCTAGTTTCACAGCAGGACCAGCAGAAGCTACAGCTAGTACATCAACTGCTCCAACAGCTATCGGTTCTAGTGTAACATTTAATGCCACAGCAGCAGATGCTAATGGTGAAAATTACTACCTCATTGTCTGTTCTACTAACTCGGTAACGGCAGGTACATCTGGTAATGCTCCTACTTGTGCAGCTGGAGCAACAACATATTGTACTAGTTCATCAACAGCAAGTGCTAGCGCTGCAAGCTGTTCATACACAACAAAGAGTGCAGATCCTTGGTCTAATGCATGGTATGCATTTGTATGTGATGCCAATGCAACAACGGCAGCATGTTCTGCTGGAAGTCAAGGTTCAGGAAGTGATGGTACCGAATCTCCATTTTTTGTAAATCACCCACCAACATTTACATCTGTTAGTAATAACTCACCTAAAGATCCAGGAGCAAGTGTAACATGGACAACACAAACAACTTCAGACCCTGATACAGGAAGTACGGTAAAGCTATTAGTCTGTAAATCAAACACTGCACCAACAAATGGAGCATGTTCTGGAGGAGCAAGTGGAACATGGTGTTCAAGTTCAGCAGTAGCTTCAAACCCAACCTGCTCTTACTCTGTACCAAATCCTAACCCTGATGGACCAAACAATGCATATGCATTTGTTGTGGATCAATTTAATCTACTAGCATCTTCAACACCAAAGAACTCTCACTTTACTGTAAATAATATAGCACCTGTTGTAAGTGCAGTGACATTTAATAGTGGAAATAATATAAATCTTGCCGAGAGTACAACTACAGCAATTACAGTTACAGCAACGGTAACTGATAATAATGGATGTTCAGGAGGTGAAATTGCAAATGTGGATGCATATGCATATAGATCAGGAATTACTTACGCAGGGTGCGATACCTCAAGTGAGAGTAATCCTAATAACTGCTATCCAGAAATACCATGTACTGTTGTAGGTGGATCATGCACTGGTTCAGATGATGCTACAGCAAACTATACATGTACTATAAACTTCCAATATTTCGCAGATCCAACAGATACAGGAACTCTATATGATGCCCAAAATTGGTTAGCGAGTATTCAAGCTACTGATGATAATGGAGAGGATCCAGTTGCGCATATAACTACTGGTGTAGAAATGAACTCTCTAGTAGCATTTTCCGTTACAAATACACTAGAGTACGGTTCGCTAAATGTATTAGGAAAGAACGATCCTTTAGATAAAACATTAACGACAACTGCGACGGGAAATGTTGGATTAGATCAAAGCCATCATGGAGCAGCAAACATGTGTACGAACTTCTCTACATGTACGGGTGGAACACCTATACCTGTGGGAAAACAAAAATATGCATTAGCAGCATCAACAGCATATTCATCGGCTACAGCATTAACAACCTCTGCTGTTGAGGTAGAATTAAATCTTGCTAAACCAACTTCAACTACAGCTGTAACAAAAAACACATGGTGGGGAATAGAGATTCCTTCTGGAACTCTACCAGGAGAATACACAGGAGAGAATACTATAACAGCAATAAAGGGTGAAACAGCTAACTGGTAGTAAATAACTAATTTGGAACCGAAAGCCGTGGAGAAATCTGCGGCTTTTTTGTTTAATAATAAATCTATTTAAAACGACAACCTTGGTTCCCTATCAACCTTAGATATATAACTATTATTTTCTAAATATTCTTTTCTTAAAACTTTGTAGTAAGCAACTATACCAATCATACCTGCATTATCCCCCCTATACCTCTTCTCTGAATATATAAAGTTTAGATTATTCTCTCTAGCAACCTTACCTATCTTCCTTAAAATCTCCTCACTGTTAAACACACCTCCACCTACAAACAAACTCTTTACTTCAGGATATATCTTAATTGCTTTCTCTAATTTAATAACTAAAGATCCAACAATCATATCTAAAAAGCCTCTACAGAAATCATATACCCACTCTTTATCCTTAGAATACTTCTCTCTTAACTCCTTTGTCTTGTACAAAGCTGCTGTTTTTACACCAGAGTAACTAAAGTTCAAATCATCAGAGTGCTTCATAGGGATAGTAAATGTAATTACCCCACTCTTACCTTTCTTAGCAAATTCAGTAAGAGTAGGACCACCTGGATAACCAAAATTAAGCATTCTACCCACTTTATCAAAAGCCTCCCCTACAGCATCATCAAGTGTCTCTCCCAACTTCTTGTAACTACCAATCTTCTTGGCATATATCAAGTCTGTATGTTTACCTGAAACTAATAGTCCTAATGTAGGAAATAGTTCCTCTACATTGCCCTCTACCAAACCATTTCCCTTAGAATTAAGTAAAAGACCTGAAAGTAAATGACCTTCCATATGATTAACAGGAACAAAAGGTTTAGAATATTTAATAGCTAAATCCTTTGCAAAGTTCAAACCAACTTCAAGATCAATAGCTAATCCCGGACCTTTCGTACAAGCAATATACTCCACATCCTCTATCTTAATCTTTGCATTTCTTAGAGCCTCCTCATAGATAATTGGAATATTCTTCTCATGCTCCCTACGTGCAATATCAGGTACAACACCACCCCACTGAGCATGAATCTCTACCTGAGAAGAAACAACAGAACTAAGTACCCTACGACCCCTTAAAACAG
This sequence comes from uncultured Candidatus Saccharibacteria bacterium, assembly GCA_964408765.1. Lineage (GTDB taxonomy): Bacteria > Patescibacteriota > Dojkabacteria > SC72 > SC72 > UBA5232. Next base: position 7,442 of record CAYPAR010000017.1, read on the forward strand.
CAACAGAGGTGTCATCACAACTAGTATCAAATGCAATTATCAATGGTTCCTTACTCATATACCTCTATACTCCTTTCTTCCAATGAAATATATTTAATTACAACCTTGTACATAGGGATATTCATATTATCACACAATGCCTTAATCTCTTGATAGAATTTATCTGCCCATTCTATCAGTACAATATCACCCTTTTCTAAATGCTCTATCAATCCAGATTTCTCTAGCTCATTCTCATCTAACCTCCAAGTATCCATATGTGCTAAAACTTTCTCATCCCCATTACTATCTATGTAGTCATACTCATTAATAATGGTATATGTAGGTGAATTAACAATATCTTTTACATCCAAACTCTGCCCTACTCCTTTTGCAAACTGTGTCTTACCTGCTCCTAACTCACCACTTAAAGCAACAACTGTTGGTACATTAGGTGAAAGATATTTCTTAGTAAATTCTTTTGCAAAACTAATTGTTTCCTCTGCACTCTTAGTATTAATCTCTTCTATCTTCTTGTTTTTAACTAATGCTTCTTCAAACTCAATCTTTCCCTGTCTTAATACAGAAAGCTCATTCAGTGTTGTATCTAGAACAGTAGATGGTTGATTCTTAGGTAGTTCTCCTGCATCTAAAAACAGATCTATTAAGTTTAAACTCTTCTTGGGTAAATCTTTAATTAACTGATCAACACTGTAAGGAGTTGATTTGTAAGACATATTTGCAGATGTTGCTGTAATTGGTCTGCCAAATGCTTTTATTAACTCTAAAGTAAAATCATAGTCAGGGTACCTAACACCCACAGCTCCTTGTAGAGATACAACAGGTGGTACAAGATTACCTTTACTTACAGAAATTACTGTAATGGGACCTGGTAGGTAATTTTCATAGAGGTTGTCTGCCATTTCATTTAGTTCTACATATTCTTTAGCCATTTCTTTATCCGATACTGCAATAGATATCGGTTTAGAACCTCTCAACTTCTTATATTCCATTATCTTCTTTAATGCCTTTGGATTAGTTGCATCACCACCTAGTCCGTAACAAGTTTCAGTTGGATATACAATTAATCCACCATTTTCTAATACTTCAATGGCTTTTTTAATTGCTTTTTCTTTACTATTTTGTACATCAATTCTGTTCATGGTATATTATACTAAGAAAGAATAAATTTTTACTAATTAATTATGAAAGAAACAAGAAAACGAAGAATACTTCTTTTATCTATTGGATTCTTTGTGGTGTTAGCTTTAGTCTTACTTTTTTACTTCTTATGCCCTCTTCCAAAAGAAAAGATAAAGTACACTGATTTTGGTGATTGCAATATTAAAGAAGAGGATAAAGATTGTAAATATCTATTTAAACTTGAGAACAAAGAAACTATCTTAGTGACACTAGGAAAAGAAAAAACTTATACACATGGAAAGGAATTGGACAGACCATATATCAAATTAGGTGATAAAAGGGTGTGGGAGGGTGCCACAACTCTCTCGAAAGTTGTAAGTATGAGAGTTTGGGGAAACTTGATTATTGCACATTATATAGGAGGATCTGGTTGTGGAATCTTAGGAGAAGTTGTTGCATATAATAGTGATGCTGAACAAATCATCAATTATGGCTCTTATGAGTTTCAACAAGATGTCGATCCCAACAATCCAGCTCTCAGCTATTATGATATTAAGATTAATGATGAGAAAAAAGAAATTGAAATAAAGGCAGATCATTTTGGAGGTTGTGTAGCAACATTAAAAGTACCAACTACCGAAGATAATTATGAATCGATTGATCTTCCTTGTAATAAAGCGGAACTAGAAAAATACAATATACCAAACGACTATGTTACAGAAGCTAGATACCTAATAAAGTATCAGGAAGATGGTAGTTTCTCTAAACCTACACAGATTTCTAAAGAAACACTCGAAGAATTGTGTAAAGAGGAATAGGATAATTACTCATAAAGTATCATGTTCATGGTATAATGAATATTATACTAGGAATATGGTAAAAAGCCTATATTCCAAGTCTTTTTTAATTGTTAAAACAATATATATGAAAGAAGTATTACATTTAACAGGAGATACATTTCAGACAGAAGTTTTAGATTATGAAGGAGTTGTATTAGTTGATTTTTGGGCACCTTGGTGTGGTCCATGTCAGATGGTTGGACCTGTTATAGAGGAATTAGCAGGTGAGTTTGATAATGCAAAAATATGTAAAGTTAATGTTGATGAGGAGGGATCACTTGCACAACAGTATGAGATTATGAGTATACCTGCTGTATATATCTTTAAGAATGGTGAAGTACAAGAGACTCTCATTGGAGCACAAGCTAAAGCTACATACAGAGAAGCTATACAAAAATATATTTAACTATTAACAAAATATGGATCCAGAATCAGGGAAAAAAGAATATGTCGTAGCCGAGATAGAAAATTTAATGCCTCGAATAGAAGCTGAATACGAGGGCGAAAAATATACACTACATCTAGAAGAAAACAGTGGTGAGAATGATAGATGTATGGGACTTAATACTCCAGATTCTCCTGAATATCTTAAGCTATTTAAACTAACTGCTTTTGGTCCTAACTCTAAACTTAATCTTCAGGCTCTTAATCTAGAGAATGAGGATACTGTACAAACATTACTAGGTGGAGCTATCGATATCCTTAAAGAAGTCGGTAAGGGAGATAGTCCTAAAGTGTCAACAAGAGATCTCGGTAAGTTTATAAAGATAAAGGATAATGGTTTCCTTCTTTCATATAAACCAAATACTGTGGGTAAAAATATGAGAGAGGAATATAGGGATGAGGTGATAAACAGGATATATGGTTATTGAGATTAAACATATATTTTGATATACTCTTTTTCTAGATACGGAGTGGTAGCTCAATTGGTTAGAGCATCGCACTGTCACTGCGAAGGTTGCGGGTTCGATCCCCGTCCATTCCGCCAGATTATAATTTTTCCTAATTAAAATATATTAAGTAAGAATATTATGAAATCTGTAGTACTTTGTGGTTCAGGCAGATTTAAAAAAGAGATAAGGGAATTTGCAAGGAAATTAAAAGAAAAGGGTATTATTGTACATGAACCATATCTTCATAGAGGTGGAGATGAATGGAATACATTATCAGAAGAATACAAGAGATTCATTTTACTTGGATTAACACATGATCATTTTTACAAAATTAAAAAAGCAGATGTTGTGTTTATATATAACAAGGGAGGATATATTGGAAATAGTACAACATTAGAGATTGGTTATTCCGTAGCCTGTGGGAAACCGATATATGCACTTGAGGAGGATACAGAAGAAGGTTGTAGAAATGTATTGTTTGCAGATATTGTAAAAACACCAGCACAACTGATTAAGAAACTTAAATAGGAATTTCTAAAAGTTTGTTAAAACAAATAATTGCCACCTATTCTTCATTCCTGTACAATTACAACATCATGAAAGCACCACAATTATCTGCTCTTAATCATCAGTACAAAAGAACAGTTAATACATTAATCCCCTATGAAATATATCTTAAATATTCAACACAAAAAGATATATCAACAATACAACTTCAAAAAATACTTTCTAGATTTAAGGACAATCAGAACAAACTCTTAGATGTGGGTTCTG
>CAYPAR010000018.1:0-10735 GCA_964408765.1 uncultured Candidatus Saccharibacteria bacterium
AGAAGCTCTTCATTTAAATCAATATACTTCTTTTCATTTTTAAAAAATAGATCTGACATCTCTTCTTCACTTCGATATGATCCATTGGTAAGAGATGTTTTTACAAAGTAAAACAAAAGGACGCCTAGTAAACAGATAACAATTGAAATACCTGATAACCATTTTAATTTTTTCTTAGATTCTGAATTTTTATTCATACATTCATTGGAATTAATTAAGATTTTTTGTTCTTGACTGGCGGAGAGAGAGGGATTCGAACCCCCGGTATGGATAAACCATACAAAGCTTTTCGAGAGCTTCCCTATCAACCACTCAGGCATCTCTCCAGGCTCAGATTATACCATCCTTTAACTTTTGAATCTCTCTTTTAATGTTCTCCCTGGCTTTTTCTTCATGTTTTCCATATGCCTCTTCTGTTTGAAAAATCCTTTCCTTGGCAAGAAAACTCTCAAGAACCTTAATTCTTCCTTCTCGATATACATCGTCTGAATAGATAAAGTATTCCTTTCTAATATTCCTGATGTTTCTATTATACTCTTCTGTAGGTTGTGCTAAAGATACCAAATCCGCATCTAAAAATATCTTAGAATCCTCATCTCCTTCAATCGGAATATGTGTTTTAGTTGCAAGAATCAAGTTTACAGCATGCTCTATTGTTTCTTTAGATACCCCTGCATGCTCAAGTTCTCTTCTACAAAGCTCTGCACTATCCTCTTCGTTAGTATTTGAAGTAACATCATAAACAGAATCATGAAACCAAGTTGCATAGAAAACAGCTTCTTTGTCTATAATTTTTTCTTTCTGCGATTCTAGAAAGTTAAGCATATACTGAATATGCTCCATATTATGATAATATCTTCCCTCTCCTTGATACCTGAATGTTAAATCAAAAAGAATCTCTTCTCTTTTTTCTTTTTTCACATCTTTAAACCTTCTCTAAAGGAATATATTCACCATATGAAATAATATCTATCTTTTTCTGTTTCTTAATCTCTTCATAGAGAAGATGTTTCTGTAATATTACAAATATTGCATCCTTATCCTTCTCTCTTGCTAACATAATCAACATCTTTGGGAAATTTAATTTTGTATTTACTAAAATTGTATATATTCCTTCTTTTTTTGTAATGTAAAAACTATCTAACATATACCATTCATACAATTTTCCTGTTGTTTCTATCCCTCTCTTTGTTATCTTATGCTTAACAATCAAAGGTTTTGTAGTAGCTGCAGCATAAAGTACAAAAAGCATTGAAATAATAGCAGCTATTAGAAAATATTTACCTAAAACTGCAAGAAGAGCTATAAAGGCAAGAGAAAGAGCAAGAATTATTAAAAAGCCCTTACTATTTAAGTTTATCTGATACCTCTCTGGAGCACTCCACTCAAAAAGCTTAATATTTTGAACAACTTCCTTCTTTTGTACAGGATCTTCTTCTAACTGAATCTCCCCTTTTACAATCTTCCTTCTTCTTTTATCTTTCTCATCTTTAATAGCTTGTTTCTTGGCTTTTTTGATAGCCTCCTCTTTGTCTCTAAGAGCTTTCTCTCCTGTAAGAAAATCTGCTAAATTTTTCAAAGAATCCTTTTCCTTTACCATTTAGTTATCTAATATCATACCACAAAGATTAAAAAGAGTACTACTAAAAATATACCTAACCCCCAAAAGAAGTTAATTACATGAAATATATGTAAAAGAAAAACAATTAGCAAACTAAAAGTTAAAAGAGAAGAATATTTAATACATTCTTTAATAACTTTTCTCTCCTCAATATTTTTTTTAAAGAATCTTTTAATTATGTAAAAAATAATATTAAAGAAAGAGAAAAATGCCGTAAAAAGAAGAAAAGTAAAAACAGAAAAGTTAGTCCAATCTATCTCGTGAATAGATGTTCTAGGTAAAAAATTATCATTATTAAGTAGAAAAAACAGAAAACTTACAGAGAAAAGAAAAGTAAAGAGTATTGTAAAGAGAAATTTCATTTTTTCTGTTTTACTAGGACTTAATCAAATAATTCAAGGTATTTTAAGATTTTTCAATTAAATTCATTTCTTAAAATATTATGAATGTATTAATTATAGAGAATTCTGAGACTCTTTCACAGATTATGAGTAAGACATTAGATTCTTACGGTTACAAAGTAACTCTAGATAATGAAAACTTTAGTAGTAAAATATTTGTAATTGATAATATTTTTAGTTTTTTGATAATAAATACAAAGTTAGAGGACGGAAAGACAGAAGAGATTTTAGATTTTGTTTTAGAAAAAAGCCCTGATACTAAAATACTTGGTGTTTGTAATAGCGATACTTGGATAGAAAAAGTTAGTTTTTTAAACAAAGGTGGTGATGATGTCCTTAGTTATCCTTTTCCTATGCAAGAACTTTTAGCTAGAATTCAATCATTAAATAGAAGACCAAAAAGTTACCTTGATAGTAATATTTCATTAGGGGATTTAACATTGGATTTAGATAGTAAAAGTATATATAAGGGGAATGAAGAGATAGAGGTGAGGAATAAAGAGTATGATCTTTTTGAGTATTTGGTGAGAAATAAAGAGAGACCTATTTCAAGATGTGAATTATTGGATCATGTATGGGATTATCGTCAATATGTTGGTTCTAATACTATCGATGTACATGTAAATAGGTTAAGAGAAAAGTTGGAAGATAGTAATGTTATAGAAACAGTACATGGTGTTGGATATATTGTTAGAGATAAAAAACCTAAAGCATCATAGGCATAACTAGATGCACAAACTCTGTATCTCCTTCAATCTTAAATACTCCTGGTTTAACAGGATCAGTACATTCAAATACAATATCTTCAGAATCAATATGGTTTAAAATATCAGAAAGTAATCTTGCACTAAAAGCAATTTTAATATCACTACCTTCTACTTTTCCTTCAAACACACTCTGATTCTTACCTAAATCACTCTGCATTGCTGATAGAGATAGTTTCTGGTTTTTACTACTAATATCTAAAACCATCTTATTCCCTAAAACTGATCTTGCAATAATATTAACAACCTTAAGAGAATTAAGGAAATCATCTCTCTTTATTAAACATTTTGTTTCAAAACCTGTTGGAATAATCTGTTTGTACTCTGGAAACTCTCCGTCAATTAACCTTGAAACCAAATCAACATCTGAAAGTCTAAACAAAACCTGATTTCTATCCTCAAGAATATAGATATTTACCCACTCCTCATCAGTATCTAGTTCTGAAATAATATATGTTAATTCTGAAAAAGCTCTTACAGGAACTAAAAAATTCTTCTTACCACTACCCTTCTCTATCTTTACACTCTGTTTTGAAAGTCTTAAACCATCTGTTGCTACAAAAGAAACAGTATCATCTTCAACTTCTACTTTAACACCTGTTAAAACGGGTTTAATATCATCACTTGCAGCTGCAAAAGCCACTCTGTTTACTGCTTGCACAATATCCACTTTCTTAACTCTGAAATCAAACTTTTCCTTCTCTACAGTTGGAATATTAGGAAAATCATCAGATGGCATAGTATTAAAACTAGCAGTATTGTTAGATGTAGAGATATTAAAATTCTGTTTTACAATATCAATATCAACCTTCTCTTCAGGAATTGAATTAACAAATTCAGATAACTGTTTAGCTGGTGCTGTAATCTTTCCATCATCTTGAATATCTGCACCTATCCAAGTACTAATACTTAACTCAAGATCTGTAGTCTTCATTGTTAACTTTCCTTTATCACTCTCAAAAAGTACATTACTTAGTATTGGTAAACCAGGTTTTGTTGTAACAATTCTACTTACGATATTTAAATATTTAGAAAATGTATCTTGATTACAAGAGAATTTCATAGTTCTTAATATTAATATTAAATAGTGGGTAGTTTTATTGAATTTTCTATCTCTATATAATTATACCCTAAATCTTTCCACAAATGTATCTAATATATTTCTTTTTTAATAAATTGAAGTAATAGGAATAGTAGTAAGTATGGATATGTAGACAACTTAAGAAATTTTACTTAAAAAGTTTTTGTTATTAAGATTTTTAATACTATTAATCTTGTGGATATCTCTACCTCTAACTTATCTACTAAGAAAACAAAGAACATTGTAAGAACGATAGAATCCTCTGTGGATTACTTTTTGGTATAACTTAGGATTATTTATAATTATCTGTGGATATTACAAATACCCAAAAACTATTACTCTGAAAGAACTTTTACGAAGATATAATGTTTTTTAAACATCAAAACCTTAAACAATTCACATCTTTATCCTTAAGTTATTCGCAAAGTTATCCACACTAACCTCTTAATAATTGAATACACCTGTCTACTTTATCTCCAAACCTAGAATCACTATTCGTTAATTCTTCTATCTTTTCATAAGCATGAAGTACTGTTGTATGATCTTTCCTATTCACCTCTTTTGCTACTCTTTCAAGCGGAAGTTGTAACTCTTTTCTTAAAATATACATAACTACCTGTCTGCACTGTGCAACATATGCTGTTCTTCTATTTCCTTTAATCTCTGAAGGTTTAACATCAAATACTTCACTAACAGTTGAAATTACTTTAGCTGGAGTAATCTTCTTTCTTTTAGAATCTAAATCTACCTGAAGTAATTTTGCAATATCTTCGTCACTAGGATTTAAACCTAACTTAAACAGAGAAGTAACTTTTGTTAAAGCACCTTCTAATTCTCTAATATTACTCTCAATATTTTTTGCAATCATTTCTAAGTATTCATTCGGTATATCTACTTTTTTCTCCTCTAAAGACTGTTGTAATATTGCTAACCTTGTTTCATAATCAGGTGGTTGAATATCTGCGACCATACCTCCTTGAAATCTAGTTCTTAATCTATCTGTAATATTTTTAATTTCTTTTGGAGGTCTATCAGATGCTAATACTATCTGTTTGTTTGAATCATAAAGAGCATTAAAAGTATGAAAAAGTTCTTCCTGTGTTCTTGGAAACATCTCTACAAACTGAATATCATCAATCATTAATAAATCTACAGTTCTATATTTATTCCTAAACTCATCGTTTTTCTTTGTTTTAATAGCATCTACCATTTCATTAAGGAATGTCTCTGTTGTTGTATACACAACTTTTTTACTTGGTTGTTGTTTTAATACTTCATTACCTATTGCCTGCATTAAATGTGTTTTTCCAAGGCCACTATTTCCATAGAAAAATACTGGGTTATATGCATTACCTAAATCATTTGCAACTGCTTCTGCTACTGCTTCTGCAAGTTCATTACTTTTACCAACGATAAAGTTTGAAAAAAGATATCTTGGGTTAAGTTTAGAAACCTCAAGTCTTTGCTCATATCTCTCTTTATCTCTCTTGGCCGAATCAAAAAGATCCATTGGCCTGTTTTCGTTTGGATCATGATATTCGTACTTGCTTTTTTGTTTTTCTTTAACAGAACTCTTAAGATTTATCTCTACCTCATAATTTTGTCCACTTGCTTTTCTTAAAGCTTGTTTTAATGAAGCTCTGTAATCTCGTAATATTTTTTCTCTTTTGTAATCAGCGTTACAGGAAAACTGCACTACCCCATTATTTACATCTTCAATGTATATTCCAGTAAAAAGACTTAGGAATATTCTGTTTCCTAGCATCAGCTTAAGATGTTCTTTTGTCATCTTCCATAGATCATCAGTATCCACCAAGCTATTTTGTTGTATATTTTTGAAGTAGCCTTCAAAATCTGCTTTATTCATATACAAAGCTATTCATATTAATGACAGTTTGGTTTGGGGGGCAGTCTCTGGTCGATTGGGACTCTGCTACATTATATTGATTTTTTACAGAATGTGGATATCTATATTTTAAATATTAAAAAAGGTTGTTAGAAGTAAACTTTTTGTTATAAACAAAAAACTCTAATAATATTAGAGAACATTCAAAACATTTGCTAAATACTTTTCCTTACTATATAATCAGCTTGATTTCAGATTTTTAAAGAATATTATGAAAAGAACATACCAACCAAACAATATGCGAAGAATTAAAAAACTTGGCTTTATGGCTAGAAACAGCTCTGCAGGAGGTAAAAATGTTTTAAAGAGAAAAAGAGCAAAAGGTAAAAAGTCTCTCTCAGTAAGTGAAGAATACAAGCTTTTGAGAAAAAAGAAGACAAAAAATATTAGATAGAAATAATATGCTGCCTAAAAAATACAGGTTATCAGCGAAAGAATTTCAAAATCTCTACAAAAACGGTTTTAAAGTCAAAGGGAAATATGGAATGTTAATTTCAAAATTAAATTCTAGAAATACACCTCTCTTTGGTTTTGTTGTTAGTAAAAAAATTGGAAAAGCAGTACAGAGAAATAGGATGACAAGATTCTTAAGAGTTATTTCAATGGAAGCTGTAAGGGAATTTGAACTAAAAGGAAGAAATTTTCAATATATTGCTTTTGAGTTTTGTGATAGTTATCAAGATTTAAAAGAAGAATTTTTTAGTCAAGTGAAGCAAATTTTAGAAAATGAAGAAAATAGTACTCTGGTTAATTAAACAGTATCAAAAAACATTCTCACTAGATCATGGTATTCGTGGAAAACTAAACCCTAATCTTCGGTATTGTAAATTTATACCTACTTGTTCTGAATATGGATATGAAGCGATAGATAAATACGGAGTTTTTAAGGGAGGAGTTTTAGCTTTAAAAAGAATTGTAAGATGTAATCACAAAACACCTGCTGGTACATATGACCCTGTTCCTTAGCATTGTTTTGTGATATAGTCCGAATTACGATTTTAATTAAATATCAGAAAAAATGTTTTCTTGGATCTGGACAAATGTACTATACAACCCGATTTTAAATATTTCTCTTTCTTTCTACCATCTATTAGGTGATAACTTAGGAATAGCAATCATTGTCATTGCAATCCTTTTTAGATTAATATTTCTTCCATTAGTAAAAAATCAAACAGAGATGACAAGGAAGATGGCTGCTTTAAAACCACAGCTAGATGCCTTAGAGAAGAAATATGGAAACAACAAGGAGAAACTTGCCCAAGAACAGATGAAATTATATCAAAAAGCAAAATATAACCCATTAGGTTGCTTAGGTTCCTTTATTCCACAGATTTTAATAATCCTTGTTCTTTTTCAAGTAATTAGAAATATTGCAGCAAGTAATTTAAATGGTATTTACCCATTTATTCATGAATGGATTTCAAATGGGCAAGAGATTACGATTAATACAAAATTCTTAGGTTTAGAACTTACCAATATCTTTATGCAGCTAGAAAACAAGTTTAGTGTAGAAGGAATTCCTTACTTGGTAATTGCTCTTCTAACAGGTGTCGCTCAGTACTTTACAACAAAGTTTACAAGATTAATGCAAAACCCTGAACCGAAAAAAGAAGAGCAGAAGCCTAAGAAAAAGAAGAAAGAAGAGGAAATCTCTCCAGAAGTGCTTCAGGAAGGTATGAATAAATCATTTGCTTTTATGCTACCAGCAATGACAACATATTTTGCAATTAAAATGCCAGCATTTCTTGGAATCTATTGGATTGCACAATCTTTTGCTTTAATTATTCAATACATGGTTTTAGATTGGGATAAAACAAAAAAGGGAGCACAGAACCTGTTATCTATCTTTAAGAAAAAGAGAGAAATGGAAGAGAAAAAGAACAAGTAGGAAGAAAAAAGAAAGAGTTAGGATTGCCCAACAACTTTGAAATAATTTTTTAAGACAATCTTTATGAAAGATAAAGAAATACTTAAGTTAGTAGACGAAGAGATAGAAAAACTTTCATCTCTTCTAAATATTGAGAGTGAAAGGTTTGTTGAGATAGAAGACGGTGAAGAAAACATGAAATATATCAAAGTTAGATTTGAGGGAGAAGATTTGGGATATATGATTGGTAATAGAGGAAGGCATCTAGACTCATTACAATTTATTCTTCAGGTGATACTAGGTAGGAAATTAGCAGAGGATGTTAATTTTAGGGTATTTGTTGATGTCGGTGGTTACAGAAAAGAAAAAGATGACAAACTAGAGCAGATGGCATTAGAGAAGGCAGATAATGCAAGGATATTAGGAGAACCTATTGAACTACCACCAATGAAACCATCAGATAGAAGAATTATTCATCTAGCACTTATGAAGTTTAAAGATATTTCTACAGAGAGTGTTGGTGAGGGAATGGATAGACATATTGTTATCACCCCTATCAAGTAAGTGTTCACATGGTAGAATAACTTAATGTTAAAAAAGTTTTTCAAAAAGAAAGATATTGGGATAGTTCTCATTTTTATCTTTGTTTTTGCTGTTCTATCTTTTTTTGCAAAAGAATCTTTAGGTAGATATTTTTCAGTTTTACTGTTTTTAATTATTTTTCTTTTGACTTTTCTTTTTACAAAAAATATATTTTTCTCCTTTCTAACTTTTCTTTTTCTTGTACTTCCTTTTAATATTACATACCAACTACCAATTCCTTTTGAAGAAACATTAGTTAATAATATCCATGTTAACTATCTTGTACCAACTATTTCTATTTTAGATCTTGGTGTTTTCATTTTTCTAACATCTCTTCTAATTACTAAAAACAATCTTTCCAAAATAATCTTCTATAAATACAAAACATCCTTTCTTCTTTTTACAATATTTCTCTTAATTCAAAGCATTTTGTTTAGAGATGTTTTAGTAGCTTTGAATTCCCTCCGTTTCTTTTCATATCTCTTTTCTTTTTTACTTTTTCTTGAATACTTTAAAACAACAAAACTTACTAAAAAACAGATTGTTTTTTGTTCTACTACCCTACTTCTCTTAATATTAGTACAAGGAATTATTGGGTACTTACAATTCCAAAAGGGTACATCTTTAGGTTTAAAGTTTCTAGGAGAGTCAGAAGTAGCTGCAGGTCTTCTTGGATCTAGTTTTATATCTCTCTCAGGAAAAGCTATCCTTAGAGCGTATGGAACATTTCCCCATCCGAATATTTTAGCTGGATTTTTCCTTCTCTCTTTCTTCCTTTCAATATATTTCTTAAAACAGATTGAAGGTAAATGTAGAATTCTGCCGACTATAAATATGATATTTGCTTTCATGTTTATGATGTTTACTTTCTCTAGATCAACAATTTTTCTTTTGGCTATAACTCTTTTTGTTTTACTTCTTCATTTAATCTTTACAAAAAAGAAACTCTTTTCACTTTCAACTCCCTTACTTCTTGAAAGATTCTCATTGCTTTTTCAGAAAATAGATACAGGTGTGATTGATAGAAAAAACCTTCTGAAAGCTTCTTTACCTATTATTAAGAAAAATATTTTAGAAGGAACAGGATTAGGGAAGTTTGTAGAACATATGGGAGAAAAAGCACCATTGACTGGAAAAGGTCTCTATCTTTTACAACCAGTTCACAATATTTTTGTATTACTTCTTGCAGAATTTGGGATTTTTGGCTTTCTTTCTTTTCTTTTCTTGCTTTTTGATATTCTTAGAAAAAACATTCAGAAGATTAATATCTTTGTTCTCCTAATCTTTCTAACTGTCGTTGGAATTGGTTTGGTTGATCACTACTTTGTTACTCTGCCTCAAGGATTAGTACTGTTTTGGATGTTTGTTGGTCTAGTTATATTATTCTCAGAGGATTTGAGAAAGAACAAAAAGAATATAGACAACTAGCATCACAAAACCTTCTTTTCTAGTTATGTAGTATTTCTTACCAAAGAGAGCTAAGAAGAAAAATATTATCAAACTAAAGATGATAAATAATACTGCTGGTAGAAATGGTTGAAAGTTTAATGTATTGAAAAATGATGCAAGCGCTGGAGTGAATAAAATATTGATTAAAGTTGCACCGAGGAGATTTCCTAAGCTTAACTGTAAATTACCCCTTTTAATGACCTCTAGAGACGTTACAAGCTCTGGTACACTGATACCTATACCCACTATGAAGTAGCCAATTGTAGAATCTGCTATTTTATACTGATCTGCAAAAAGTAGAAATTGATCTGTTGATATTTTACCTGTAAGAATTAAGAGTACAAATGAAGCTATTAGTATTAGGGCATTGAATTTAGAAGTTTTGTGAGTGATTTTAACTGTATTGTTTTTTCTTGCAAGAAGAACAGTAAGTATATATGCAATTATCGTGATAATTCCTGTAACCCATGTGAATTGAAATCTAAATAACAAGAGTAAAATCAGAAGGAAAATAGAAGCTCCTAGTGTTGTCGGTATGTTTTTATCTACATCTGATTTGTGTAACTTGTATTTGGTAAAGAAACTTAAGACCCCTATTAACAATGTAGTATTTACTAATGCACTTCCTAAGAAAGTAGACATTGCAAACTCTGTATCACCGTGAGCCGAACCAAATGTACTAATTACAATATCAGGTAATGCTGTCCCTATGGAGATTAAAGTAAAACCAATTAGGAAGCCACTAATTTTCAGTTTCTTTGCAACAGCTAGTGATTGATCAACAAAGACTTCAGCAGAAACTACTAATACAGCGAGACAAATAACGGCGTATAATAGGTGTAACATATGAACATATTACATTAAGGAGGAATTGTTAGCAACGGAGAGAGTGGGATTCGAACCCACGGTATGATTTCTCATACGAACGCTCTCCAAGCGTTTCCTTTCGACCACTCAGGCATCTCTCCAGTGATAGGTGCTATTTTATCAAATATTATTGATAACATCCAGGTATTATGCTAGTTTGTATATATGAAAAAACTGCTCGGATTAATAGTAATATT
>CAYPAR010000019.1:0-10426 GCA_964408765.1 uncultured Candidatus Saccharibacteria bacterium
CTTCCTACAATATTTGATAATATGATTTCCAATAAAGAAGTAGAATTTAAAGTCTTACAGAGTGATGGTAAATGGTTTGGAGTAACATACAAAGAAGATGCCCCAATTGTAAGAGAAAAACTTCAAAAATTAGTAGATGATGGTGTATATCCAGAAAAATTGTTTGAATAGTGGTAGAATATAGAGAGATGGAACAAAAAGAAGACTTACGAAAAAAGACATATCGACCAAAAGACAGATATTTAGGATTTCCTGTTGATTTACCACATTGGCAGAAACGACTTTTTGAAATGATACCTGGATTGGTTTTCTGGTCTCTCTTTTTGATACCTTTTGTATTTGCACTTCTTAAGTGGGATACAGCATATGTTGTATATATGACTTTTCTAGTTTCATACTGGTTCTTTAGAGCTATTAAGTTTGTAATTGGTATATATATCGGTGTGAAAAGAATGGAAGAATCTATAGAGACGGATTGGGTTCAGGAAATAGAGAAGTTGAAAGATCCTAGGTATGAAAAGATGAGATTCATATACCTATGTCCTGTATATGGAGAGGAGTTTAATATTCTTGATCCTTCCTTTGATGCTTGGTCAAGCAGCGATATTGATACTAAAAAGATAGATGTTGTAATGGCTATGGAAGAGAAGAAGGCAGATTTGCAGAAAGAAAACTTTACGAAATTAAAAGAGAAATATGGGGATAAATTTGGAAGTATGACTTACTATGTTCATCCTTTTGGTATAGAGGGGGAGATAGCAGGTGTAAAAGGAGCAAATATTAATTTTGCTGCAAGGAATTTTGTAAAGAAACTTGAAGAGGAAGGTAAAGATTTACATGATTATCTTTTAATTACATGTGATTCAGACTTAAGACCACATCCTAAATATTTATCCTCCGTAGTGTATAAGTATTTAACAACAGAGGATCCAGAGAACTCTTTCTATACCTCTGCAGTACATACATTTAATAATAATCTGTGGAGTGTGCCATCTTTGATTAGAGTCTTCTCAACTATGACAACTCTTGCAATTCTTTACACTTGGGTTGTGGAAAGGTCGGTTAAATCACTTTTTGGAAAAGAGGAGATATACACTAGGGATACATTTTCATCATATATTGTTAACCTTAATACGCTTAAGAAATTTGAATTCTGGGATCCTGAGATTCCTAATGATGATACTGCTTTTTACTGGAATGCTATGGTAAGAAGTAAAGGAACATTTAAGGGACAAGAGGTATATGTTCCAACATATAATGATGCAGTTGAAAACAAAGACTATATTAGTACTCATGTTTCTTTCTACAAGCAACAGTACAGATGGGGGTGGGGGAAGATTCCATTCCCAATCACTCTCTCGGTAATATTGAGAAAGGGTAGTGGGATATCTGCATTTAAGAGAGCCACAATGATTAAATCAATTGTCGAACAAATGTGGCTTTTTACAGTTGTTTTTGTTTTGACATTTGGTTTGATGATTGTTTCTAGTCTTAATCCAGAGTTTAAGTACACAGTATTCTCTTACAACCTGCCTAGGATATTAAGTATTGTATTTACAATAGCTATGTTAACAAATGTCTTTACTGTTTACTTAAGAAGAAAAATTTCTCCGATTCCTAAGGGATGGAAGTGGTGGCGACATATTTTAGATATTGCGGAAACATATCTAATCTCTGTCAATATGCTTACATTTAACTTCATTCCTCATATACAGGCAATCACAGAGATGATGTTAGGTAAGGGTCAGTTCAAGAGGAACTTCTACATTACTGAAAAAGTACGTAAGGAAGAAGTGCCAGAAAAGCATTCATAGTTAATCTAGATTTAATATCTCCAATGTATCATATCTCTATATAACTTTAGAGATATTCAAATATGAAGAGAATACTTCCTTGTTTTCTGTTCTTTTTTTGTTTTACTACATCTGTCTTTGCAGATGGTTTTAGTGAGAGTGGAGATATTAGTCAGAATAGTTTTTACAGTACAATATCATATGCTTTAGGTGAAGAATTGCCTGAGAAGATAGTTGTAGAGAATGGTGTTATAACCTATCAACCTTTTGATATTGTAGTTACATCCTCCTATGAGCTCTTTGATATAGATGTATCTTCTCTATTTGAAGATACTGTTAAGAGAAGAATTAACAGTAAAGGTACATATATAGCTTTACCACCGGGTACAACAGTAGATATTTTGTATCACTATTGGAATGAAAGTAACTATCCAATTAATATTGAAGAGATAGCTGTGGCATATTCAAGAGGGCATATCTCATTTCTTAGATATTTAACGGACTTTGGAAACTTTACTGATAAAGAGTATTCCTTAGAACCTATTACAATGTTATCTTCTGGTAGGTGGTTTACTCGTAAAGGTATTTTTAGAAGATATTCAGGATTAGAAGATATACCTGTTGATGCTAAAGGTAGTTTTCTTTTAGATAGATTCCATATTAAATTACCTTTAGAGATATCTAAACCAGTAGTTAAAGATATTGAGGGTGGTGTGGAGATTACAGTTTCAGTAAAAAATACGACTGGCTATCCATACAACGGTATTTCTTTTGAGCATGGCTCTTTTCAAGAGGTTCTCAATTTTCAAAAGAATCAAGAATATTTAGTTAAATATCAGCTTAATGGAGAATTTGAAGATGGTGATTTAGGTAGTTTTGTAATTAAAGATAATAATATAGGTAGAAAGTGTTCTGTTTTGGGGAATAATTTTAGTAACACCTTTTCTGTGGAATCAGTATCTCTGTTTTCAAAACGCGAAGATGGAGGCTGGGTTGCTGGAGGAAGTATGGGACCATCGATAGAAAGTTTCTGTATGCAGAGAAACCCATATGTTTTCACATCAGAGAATATTACGATAGAGAGAGAATCTGAAGAAGAAATAGTGATTGATGATGTTGTTGGATCAGAAGAAGGTAAAACAGAAAAAGAAGAGGCAGTATTGGGTGTTACAGATACTCTTGTAGAACTACCTAAGACAGGTAATATTGATTTTAGTATTCTAGTCTGTGGTGTTTTACTTCTTGTTGTAGATCTCTTTCTTTGGTATTCTGTTTTAAGAAAGAAAAAGTATGAAAGTAACTATTCATTTACCAAATTACGTACAAAAAGTAGCAAGGATTCTTATAAAAGAAGGATATGAGTGTTACCTTGTAGGAGGTGCTGTTAGGGATATTGTTCTTGGTAGAAAACCACATGACTATGACTTGGCAACTAATGCCTTGCCAGATGAGATGTTAAATATGTTCCCAAAATCAATATCAACAGGAGCTAAGTTTGGTACTGTAATTGTTCTTGTACAGGATGAACATGGAGAAACATATGAGGTTGAGACAACTACATTTAGAAGTGAAGCAGGATATATTGATGGTAGGTGGCCTTCATCAGTTAAGTTTGTTGATGAGATAGATCAGGATTTGGGTAGGAGAGATTTTACATTTAATGCAATGGCTATAGATCTATCTAAATTAGATTTAGATGATGGTAAAGAGGAGAAAGAAGTTGAGATATATGATCCTTTTGATGGAATAGGGGATATTAAGAAAAAAGTTGTTAGAGCGGTAGGAACACCGCTTGAGAGGTTTAAGGAAGATGGTTTGAGATCATTCAAAGCATGTAGAATGGCTGCTCAGTTTGGATTTACAATTGAAGAGCAAACGCTTGAGGCAATTAAAGAATCAAGAGCAGTTGCTGAAAATATTTCAATGGAAAGAATTCGTGATGAGTTTATGAAAATGCTTCTGAATTCTCCGAAGCCTTCTGTAGGTATTGAGTTAATGAGAGAGACAGGTCTTCTTCAAATCTTCATGCCAGAATTGACAGAGGGAGTAGGAGTTGAACAGAAACTTTTCCATGCAGATGATGTTTACTATCATGCTATAAAGACATGTGATGCAGCTGAGGACTCTGTTAAGTTAGTAGCACTTCTTCATGATATTGCAAAACCAAGAACAGATATGGGTAATGGACACTTCTATGGTCATGACAGAATGGGAGCTGATATGGCAGAGCAGATTATGAAAAGAATGAAATTTCCAAAGAGTGAAATAGAAAGAACAAAGAAATTAATTGCAAACCATATGTTTTACTATCCACATATTGAAGAGGGGATGAGTAATGAAGAGAAAGAAAATATTGAGATGCATAGGTGGTCTGATTCTGCTGTTAGAAGATTTATACAAAGGGTTGGAGAGGAGAATATTGATGATCTTTTTAAGCTTAGGATGGCGGATGCACAGTCTAATCCATATACATCTTTTAAACCTGATGAGATTACAATTTTACAAAAAAGGATATCTGATGTTAGACATCAAGATATGGCATTGAAGGTAACAGATTTAAATATTACAGGAAAGGATTTAGAACAGTTAGGGGTGGGAAAAGGTCCTAAGATGGGTGAGATTCTTAGAGAACTCTTGGAAAGAGTCCTTGATGATCCTTTGCTTAATACCAAAGAGAAACTATCTGAGATTGTTAAGGAGATACAGTAAGAATTAGAATATCCTATAAGAAGATTAAAAAACTTCAAAAATGGTTCTTCTGGCCTTTACTGATACGGATAAATCTACAGACCAGGTCTGTTGTCTTGATGAATGTTTTTATCTAATGTATAGTGTATATAGATTATTTTAACTGCTCATGCCCGATGACTATACAGTTTCTAGGTGGTGCAAAAACTGTAACAGGCTCATGTTTTTTTGTTAAGACGGATAACCTTAAATTCTTGGTAGATTGTGGTGCTTTTCAAGGTCCGGAAGAACTTGAAGATAGGAATTATGAACCGTTTCCTTTTAATCCTGCTGATATTGATTTTGTATTTCTTACACATGCTCACTTTGATCACTGTGGAAGAATACCTGTTTTGGTAAAGCAAGGGTTTAAGGGAAGAATAATATGTACACAACCAACTAGGGATTTGGCTAAAGTAATTCTTTTGGATTCTGCTAATCTTCAGGAAGAGGAGTCTAAGAGATGGGAAGTGAAAGCAAAGATGGAGGAGATGAGGAAACCACTTTTTACAGAACAAGATGTAGAAGAGTGTATGAAATATTTTGAGGTGTATCCATATGGTACATCTGTTAATCTATCTCCTGATTGTGAGTTTAGATTAAGAGATTCAGGTCATATACTTGGTTCTGCGATTATAGAATTATGGATAAAGAACAGTGCTGATAGATTAAGAAAGTTGGTGTTTTCTGGGGATTTGGGTCAGCCAGGTGCAAGGATAGTTAATGATCCTGATTTGATTAGAGATGCTGACTATGTTATCTGTGAGTCAACATATGGTAATAGATTGCACAAGGATAGAAATGAGACTGTCCTAGAGCTCCTTGCAGCTCTTCAGAGTGCTCAAAGAGAAGGAGGTAATGTTTTGATACCCTCCTTTGCAATAGAGAGGACTCAGGAGATTCTGTATGAGTTAAACCTCTTTATTGAGAACAAATTAATTTCTAATCTACCTGTATATCTAGATAGTCCAATGGCAAGTAGAGCTACAGAGATATTTAGGCAATATCCTGATTTCTATGATGAAGATGCTAAGAGATTAATTCAAAAAGGAGATGATCCATTTGATTTCCCAGGCCTAACAAAAATTGAATCTACAGAAGAATCTAAGAGGTTGGTGTCAAAGAAAGGTATTGTCATTATCGCAGGAAGTGGAATGTGTACAGGAGGAAGAATACTACATCACCTAAAGAATAATATTGAGAATCCATCAACACATTTAGTAATTGTTGGTTATCAAGTAGCAGGGACTCTGGGAAGAAGATTTGTAGATAAAGAGAAGGTAGTAAAAATAATGGGACAAGATTATCAAAATAATGCGAAGTTGTTTACATTGAATGGGTTTTCAGGTCATGGAGATCAAAGAGATTTAAGATATTGGTTAAGAAGTTTTGGTCATACACCAAGACAGATATTTTTAGTACATGGTGATTCTGAGATAATTAATGATTTTGCACAGAATCTTAAGGAAGAAATACATAAAGATATATATATTCCAGAACATATGGAGGAAGTAAAATTAGAGTAAGAAATATATGGAGAAATATCCTGCAATTGACAAAATATATAATGATATACAAAAGTTGAACATTCAGGGTGCTACCAATGTAGCGATTTCTACCTTTGAGGGTATGAAGCTATATATTGAATTAAGTAAGGTTAAGGATAGTAAGGAGTTCTTACATGAATTATTTGAGATAGGGGATGCTCTGGCACATGCAAGGGATAATGAGCCTTTGGCGAGAAACGGTGTAACATATATTAAACATTTTTTCGGACAGAAATATTCTGTTTTACCAGAGCTTTCGGTCATGAAACAGGAGTTTACAAGACTCTGTGATGAATATCTTGATCTCATAGCTGAGAGTAAGAGGAACATTATTGAAAAGAACACAAAAAATTTAACAAATATTGATAAAGTTCTAACACATTGTCATTCATCTACAGCTGTATCATTAATTAAATCAATTGGGAAAGGAGATAGAGATTTTGAAGTTGTGTGTACGGAAACTAGACCTAGATTACAAGGGAGAAAGACAGCGAAAAGTTTACTAGAAGGGGGTGTAAAAACAACATTGATAGCGGATAGTGCAGCAGAGTCATTTGCAATAAATAGGGGGAGTATTCCGGTGGATGCAGTATTTATTGGTTGTGATCAGATTACTGCAGAGGGTCATACGATTAATAAGATAGGAAGTTGGGGTATAGCGATAGCAGCATATTATGCAGGTAAACCTCTCTATGTTGTCACTCCTCTACTAAAAGTAGATCCTACTTCATTCTTTGAATCAGTAAAGATTGAGGTTAGAGAGTCAAAGGAATTATGGGAGGATGCTCCTAAAGGTTTGCATATGTATAATCCTGCTTTTGAGATTGTAGATAAATCGTTAATAACTGGTTATTTAACAGAATTCGGAATGGTTCTACCTAGTAATGTTGGTTCTCTTGCGAAAGAGCACTATTCATGGATTTTTGATAATTAATTTTTAATACAACTTTTATGGGTGCCTACTTAATTGGTCATAATCTAGATTTGGGAGAGGATGATGATTTTAATGTGGTGTTAAATAGAAAGGATGCTGAACGAATAGGTGTAAGAGAGGGAGAGAATATAATGGTTGGTTTTGGAGAGATAGAACTCTATGCTGATGTGATGGAAACAGACTCAAAAGTTCCTGAAGGACAGATAGGGTTGTTTGAAGAGATTTGGAAGGCGTATGATATACCAAATGGATCCTCAATTTTTGTGGAT
Organism: uncultured Candidatus Saccharibacteria bacterium; assembly: GCA_964408765.1. Classification (GTDB taxonomy): domain Bacteria; phylum Patescibacteriota; class Dojkabacteria; order SC72; family SC72; genus UBA5232. The sequence goes on from CAYPAR010000019.1 coordinate 7,271, forward strand.
ATTCCAGAGTCAAGTAGGTCTCTGGATGCAATCAGTAGGAAGTTGTTAGGCCAACCTCTTTCTAAGGAGGATCTAGAATCTATAATGAAAGATATCGGTACTAGGAAACTAAGAGAAACAGAGATTGCATTTTTTGTTTCAACATTTTTCAATCCAGGTTTTAATGATGATGAGATATATTGGATGACGAAGGGTATGGCCGAATCAGGAGATAGTATGGATTTTAAGAACATTCGTCCAGGTGAGGAGATTATTGCAGATAAGCACTCCATTGGTGGTGTGGCTGGTAAAGCAATTACACCCACATTAATTCCAATACTTGTCTCTGGTGGTTTGATTGTTCCAAATACATCAACTAGAGCTATTACATCACCTGCTGGTACTACAGACATTTTGGAGGTAGTAATGCCAGTATCTCTTACAAAGGAGAAAGTATATGAGGTTGTTAAGAAGACAGGAGGTTGTATGTTCTGGGGTGGTTCATTAGAACTTTCACCTGCTGATGATGTAATTATTAATGTTGAAAGATCTCTTAGAATTCAGGAGTTCCAGAAAGTTTTAGTTAGTATTGTTGCTAAGAAAATTTCAATGGGTATTACACATATCCTCATAGATCTTCCATATGGTAAAGGTTCAAAGGTTGAGAGAGTTGATGATGTTTCTATGCTTGATAGGGAATTCAGGAAACTATTCAAAAAATTCGGCATCCACTGTGAAACGATTAAGAGATTGATTAAAGGTCCGGATGGAAGGTGTATAGGACCCAATGCTGAGATTAGGGAAGCTTTAAAGATGTTAGAGAGAGATGAGGAAAGGAGTGTGGAATTAGAAAAGGTGATATTGGATATGGCAGGTATGATTTTTGAGATGACTGATACAGTACAGAAAGGTCAGGGTAAGAAATTTGCTCTAAATATACTAAATGAAAAGAAAGCTCTTAGGAAATTCTGGGAGATAGCATTTGCACAAGGTGCAACAAAAGAGGTCCATTCTTCTGAGATAAAGAGTGGAAAATATTCAGCTGATATGCTCTCTGATAGGAATGGAGTTGTAAGTGGTATAGATAATACAGCACTAGTAAGTATTGCAAGAGCACTAGGTAATCCTAAGGTAAAGGAAGCTGGAATATATATACACAAGATGCCTGGTGACACAGTTAAAAAGGGAGACAAGCTAATAACTATGTATGCAATGACAGAGAATAGGCTCTCTAACGGTAAGGGGATGTTTGATATAGAGAAGATGTATAAGATTAAGTAGTAAATCTACCTACTGATCTATTTGTGAGGGTTCTCTCTTTCTCTGGTTCTTTCTTCTTTTTTACTTTCTTGATACCCAGTTTTATTATTACGATGAAGAATATGAGGAGCGCGATAGTAACAATAATAGGGAGTGTTACGAGTAAAGCTTTTCCTAGTACTGTTGTTTTAAATAGTGAATTTGTAAAGTTACCAACAGTATATCTATTTGAATTCTCAATATCTAGTATATCGCTATATCTCTTTAATTCCCTCTCTGGAGGGGTTTCCTCAACAGAATAGATTTTTATAGAAAATTTCTCTTCACTAAAATTACCTAATTTATTTGCAGAAAAGATACTAATATTTGAAAGTGAATCATCGTAGAAAGTTTCCCAAAGTACTCTTTCAATTAATTGGCCCATTTTTCTGTTTGGACTTTCAAATGTAGGATCAATACTTAACCATCCATAATCAGGAATCCATATCTGTAACCATTGGTGTCTAATTAATTCTACTGGAGTGTCTGTAATATTTGCATAACCTAAGGCAGCTCTTGCAGGTATACCTTGAGCCCTCAATATTGCGATCATTGAGTCTGCATATTCCATACATACAGATGCTCCTCCTGTTAGAGCTTTTACTGCCCCAATCCTTTCATTCTCGGAACTAGCTTTAACTTCATCATAGGTTAGTGTGTCGTTTACATATTGATAAACAGCGTCAACTACATCGTGGAGTGTTTCTTTTTCTTCTTTTAACTCTGAAGCTTTCTGTTGGATAAAAGGATCTTGTACTTCCCAATACTTTGTAGGGGTTAGGTATTTACTACTTCCTTTGTCATTTCTAATTTTTTCTAAATATTCACTGAAAGTAATATCCATAGGATTTTTTGTCACTATGTCATATGCATCTTGGCTAGATGATATGTAACCTGTAACCTTAATTCTATCTTCTTTGTTTGCAGCTAATTCAAAAGAGGCAATTACATTTCCTTCACTATCCCTATATATCTTCCTAGGTGTTGGTGTTATCTCATCTATGTTAATCTTCTGATCTGTTTCTGAGAATTCTCTTGGTAAAGAGATCTCATATATATTTGTAGAGAGGGCTTTAAATATTTCTGAATATTGGGAAGGTATTAGGTTGTCTGTTTTAGGTGTTTCGTATTCTAATTCAAATCTATAAATGACTGAAGTTCCGAATTCAAGAGTTGGTGATTTTCCAATTCTATCTTCTGCTTTGAAGTTGTAATATATTTTTTCATCTTTCTCTTCTTTGATAAAAGAGGGATATGCTTTTGCTAGAGTAGGGATGTTTTTATCGGTGATGATGGATAAATCGTAATTAAATTCTGTTGTTGTTTTGCTTTTTTCGTCGTTTCTGATAAATAGGGTGTCAGTAGGGAGTGAGGATGCAACTATAGTAATTAGGTTGCCACTTTTGATTACATTGTCGTGAGTATCATATGTCATTAAAATTTTATAAGGTAGGGATTTAGTAGTAGTTCTGTAGTATGGGATATGTATATATATCCCTTCTCCTATACCTTTTTCCTCTGTTGTAAAATGTACTGGATTGTTCCTAGTATCTGTAACTTTGAGAGTATCTAGCTTAAATGCTCTTTCCTTTTTTACATTTTCTTCATCTGTATCTACATCTGGTATATGGAATACCTTTTCTCCTTCTTTTGTGAAATAGTAAGAATTATTTTCAACAAGTCTTTGATATTCATTAACAACTGTTACATAATCTTTACCTGTGGTGTAATAAATCTGTGTATATGTGTTAATTTTAAAATCAGGATTGGTTTGTGCAAGGAGGATAGAGGTTGTAATGAGAAGAAAAAAGATAGACAAAATTGTTAGTAAAATATTTTTTGATTTCATGAATATTATAATATCATGTTTTGATATGG